>JBDTEH010000344.1:0-4727 GCA_039922635.1 Kofleriaceae bacterium
TGACGCGCTTACCGAGACCATCGACAAGCTGCGTCCGCGGCTCCTCATCCTCGATCCTTTTGTGCGGCTGCACCGGATCGATGAAAACCTCGCCGGCGAAGTCGCGCCGCTGCTCGCGTATCTGCGCATAGGCGCCGGTCTGGTCCGGAGCCACTCAGCGGCGGCGACTGGATCTGCGGAGCCACGTGACCGGCGCTCGACAGCGGCGGCGGTGGCTCCTGATCCGCGGGTGACATTCGTGAGGTAGGAGGCGCGCTGGGCGGTCGCGTGAGGGACTGTGGTGGGCGATGTCGACGAAGCAGCGTTGCGTCGAGTGTCGTTGCACGTTCCGGCCGGGGCGCGCGAAGCAGCGGCTGTGTGGACGCGACGAATGTCGCCGCGTGCATCGCAACGAGTTGGAGCGGGCTCGACGACGAAAGGATCTCGAGCGGTCGCGGGCCGACGAGCGCGCGCGACAAGCTCAGCACCGAGCCCGTGCAAAGGAGGTGGCCGTGGCCCCTGACCGCTCGATGTCACTGGACAGGAGCGACTCCGAGGTCCTGGATATGGTTGCGGAAATTCAGAAAAAGCTGGCGAGCCTGGCGAGGCGCGTGACGCGGGTGTCACTGGACAGGTCGACGCCGCACACCACCGATCGGGCTGGGGAATGTGGCGGATTTCGTGGCTGACGCTCGCACCTGTCACTGGACAGGAGCGATTTGGATCTACGCGAAGAGACTGGAGAAACCAGTGGATCTGCTGGTAGCGATGTCACTGACCACGTCGACTCTTGGCGAATGTTTCTCCACGGTGGCGCGATGGACGACGGCTCGCCGACGACGGTCACCGCGATCGAGCTCGCACAGGTCGGAGAAACGTGGGCATCGCTCCGGCTGCGTCCGCCGGAGGCGCTGCGCGAGATGGAGCGATCGCTGTCGCGTCACGGACAGCTAGTCGCGGTGGTGTGCTGGCGGCACGGCGGCAGCGTCGAGATCGTCGACGGCTTCAAGCGCGTGATCGCGGCACGGACGCTGAAGTGGCCGACGTTGCGCGCGGAGGTCCACAACGTGACGTGCGCGCTTGCCAAGCTGCTGCTGTGGCAAAGCAACGCCCGTCAAGCACTGACGGATCTCGAGGAAGCATGGCTGGTGCGGGCGCTCTATCGAGAGGATCGGATGACCCAGCCCCAGATCGCGCAGCTGCTCGGGCGGCACAAGAGCTGGGTGTGTCGCCGGCTGGTGCTGGCGGAGGGGCTCGCGGAGACGGTGGAAGCGGACGTGCGGCTCGGCCTTCTATCGGCGACCGCGGCGCGCGAGGTCGGGCGGTTGCCGCGCGGCAACCAGCAGCCCGTCGCGCAGGTGATCGCGCGCCGAGGCCTGACGACGCGGCAGGCGGCGGCGCTGGTCGAGCAGATGCTCGCCGCTGCCGACGACACGACCCGCGCCGCGATCCTCGCCGAGGCCGAACAAGCGAGCGCGGGGCGTGCGGAGCCCGGACCGGGACTGCGGCGCGCGCCGGCGACGCCGGCCGAGGCGATGATCGCGGACGCGACGGCGCTGGCGTTTCGCGCCACGCGTCTCCACGCACGCCTGCTCGAGCGACCGCTCGCGAGCCTGGGCCCCGAGCTCGAGCAGATCGTGGCGGGGCGGCTCGTCGAGGTCCGCGGCGTCCTCGAGGCGTTGTGCCGAACGCTGCCCCCGAGCGGCGCAGCGAAGTCGCCGGAGGCATCGCGTGTCGCGTAGCCGCGAAGAGCTGGCGCACGAGATCGTGATGCTGCACCGGCAGGGGATGAGCGACCGCGCGATCGGGCGCGCGCTGCACATCGGGCGTAACCGGGTCCGCAAGATCCGGCGCGCGCACGAGGCCGC
Organism: Kofleriaceae bacterium; assembly: GCA_039922635.1. Classification (GTDB taxonomy): domain Bacteria; phylum Myxococcota_A; class Polyangia; order Haliangiales; family Haliangiaceae; genus JABFXX01. The sequence continues at coordinate 1,848 of JBDTEH010000344.1, forward strand.
GCGCACCGGCGAGACGCCACCGACCGCGCTGCCGCCGGCGCCGGTGAAACGACCGTCGGTGCTCGACGACCACGCGAGCTTCGTCGGTGATCTGCTCGCGCGGTTTCCGAACATCACCGCGCAGCGCGTCTACGAAGAACTTCAGGCTCGGCAGGACCTGGTCTTCGACGGTGGCTACACGATCGTCAAGGCGTACGTCCGCGCGCTCCGGCCGCGACCGGTGATCGAGGTCAGCACGCCGGTCGAGGAGCCCGAGCCCGGCAGGGTCGCCGAGTGCGACTGGGCCACCATCGTGATCGATTTCAAGAACGGCACCCGGCGAAAGCTCCAGGTGTTCGGTTACACGCTCGCGTACAGCCACCGTCGGTACTACCGGCTGTACGACCGGCCCGATTTTCATTCGCTGCTCGACGGACACGTCGAGGCCTTCGCGCACCTCGACGGCCTCGCCGACGAGTGCAAGTACGACGGGCAGAAGACGGTGGTGCTGCGCTGGGAGGGCCAGCAACCGATCTTCAACCCGCGCTTCATCGCGTTCGCGACCTATTACCTGTTTCGACCGCGCGCCTGCCGGCCGTATCACCCCAACGACAAGCCACACGTCGAGCTGAGCTTTCGATCGCTGCGGATCAGCTTCTTCAACGGGCGCGACTTCCACGACCTCGACGATTTGAAGGCGCAGCTCGCGCGCTGGTCGACCAACATCGACGACGAGCGCCCGCAACGCCGCAAGCAGCGCCGTACGCCGGCCGAGCTTCACGCCGAGGAGCTGCCGCACCTGATCGCGCGCCCGCACCATGCGTACGACACCGCGCGCGTCGTGTATCGGGTCTGCGACCTCGAGGGCTTCGTCGCGTGGGAGGGCAATCGCTACTCGCTGCCGGTCGAGAACGTGACCGAGCTCGTGCCGGTACGGATCACGCAGACGGAGATCTTCGTGTACGGCCAGGAGCTCAAGCTGGTCGCCCGACACGAGCTCCGCCGCCGCGGCGCCGGCGAGCTCGTCGTGGCGCCGGGCCACCGGCCGCGCCCCGATCGCGGCGCCGGGCTCGATCAACTGCGCGTCGCGTATCGCGAGCTCGGCGACGGCGCCGACGACTTCCTCGCCGCACTCGAGCGCGCCCAACCGCGCTCGGCCGCGTACCACGCGCGGCAGATCTTGTGCTTCCGCGAGCGCTACCAGACCAGCGACGTCCTCGCCGCGATGGATCACGCGCGTCAGTACGGTGCCTTCGAGTATCGCGCGGTCGAGCGGATCCTCGTCGCGCGCGCCGCGCCGCGCCGGCTCGACGAATACGTGGCCGACACGACCGAGAAGAAGCTCGCCGCAATCGTGCAGCAGAGCCGCACCGAGCCGCGCGACCTGTCGGCCTACGACGCGTTGCCCAACTGGTCGCAACCCGCGACGGAGAAATCATCCGAATGCCCAAGCCCAAACCCGTCCGATCCCGACGCAGAGCCAAGCCGCAACCCCGCGGAGACGCCGGGCTCCTCGAGCGACTTCGAGACCACCTCGACCGACTCGGACTGAAGGAGCTCGACGGCAGTCTCGATGCCCACCTCGCGTGGGCACACGAGCACACCCCGATCGCGCTCGTCCTGCTCGAGCGCGTGTTTGGCGAGGCGGCCGGGCACGTGCGGCAGCGGCGCGTCGAGCGGCGCATCGACGTGTGCGGCCTGCGCGTCCGCAAGACGCTCGAGGCCTTCGACTTCGCCTTCCAGAAGAATCTCAATCGCGCGCTCGTCGAGAACCTCGCCACCTTGGCCTTCCTCGACAACCGCGACGACCTGCTCATCACCGGCAAGAGCGGCACCGGCAAGAGCCACATCCTGCAAGCGCTCGCGCTGCGCGCGTGCCAGCGCGAGATCCGCGTCTGCTACACGCGCTGCGTCGACCTCATCGACGACCTCTACGCCGGGCTCGCCGATCAAACCTACGAGCGACGGCTCCGGAGATGGGCCCGCGCCGAATGGCTCGTCATCGACGATGTCGGGCTCGGCCAGCTGCGCCGTCGCGATGACGAACCGACCGCCGCGCACATGCTCTTCAACCTCCTCGACAGCCGCCACGAGCAAGCCCCGACCGCGCTCACGTCGAATATCAAGCTCGGCGAATGGGGCAAGTACCTGGGCGACGCGACCCTGGCGGCCGCGATCCTCGACCGACTCGCGGCGACCTCGATCCGCATCGACATCGACGGCCCGAGCTATCGGGACTACCTGGCCAAGCGGCGCGCGAAGGACCATGGCATCGCCGACGACGCGGCGTGAACGCCGGCGGCGAGCGCGAACGCACCCAACGACTCCTGTGGCGCGGCCGACGCCGCGAGACCTCGTCGCTGCTCCCGAGCTGGCCGTCCTTGCCGCGCTCCGGCACCTCCTCGAGCTGAGCACCTTCGCTCTCCTCGCCATGCATCCCGAGCTCGAAGGCGAGCCGTCGTATCTCCGGCCCGACTCACGCGCCGTGCTGGCCGACCACGTCATCCGGCTGGCAACGCGTCTCGAACAGGCGACCGCGCGGTACCACGCCGCTGTGCTCGCCGACCTCCACCGCCCCAACACTCGCGACGACGACCTTCCCTTCTGATTCGCCCGATCCACCGCGCTCCACACGGCGCGGCGGATGACGTCGAACGCTGCCATGGTCACCCTGACCTGAGCGCAGCCGAGATCACGCACGCTCACCCTGACCTGAGCGCAGCTGGGATCACGCTGCGCCCTGAACCCCGGCGCACGGCAACCGCACTGGATCCGCCCCGCCGCCCAAGTGGATCCACTTCTGACCGGCACCTATGCAGCAGATGCGCGACGAGCTCGCAAAGCAGCAGCGTCTTGCCCGATCCGGGAGGCGCTTTGACGACAGCAACGCCGGTGGGCTTG
>JBDTEH010000345.1:0-16243 GCA_039922635.1 Kofleriaceae bacterium
AGGCATGGCTGTTCCGCCGCAACACCGGGCTCACCACCGCGTACATCGGCTCGGCGAACCTGACCTCGACGGCGCTCGGCGCCGGCCAGGAGTGGATGGTCAAGGTCTGCGCCGCTGACCTGCCGCATGTCATCGAGCAGTTCGAGGGCACGTTCGACACGCTGTGGAGCGAGCCCGAGTTCGAGCCGTACTCGCCCGATGACGCCGCTCAGCGAGCACGACTTCAGTCGGCCTTATCGGCTGAGACGTCGTCTTCTCCCGATGCGTTCCTCGTCACGCTTCATGCCCTGCCCTTCCAAGAGGTAATTCTCGACAAGCTGGTTGCCGAGCGTGTCGTCCACGGCCGACGCCGCAACCTCGTCGTGGCAGCGACCGGCACGGGCAAGACCGTCATCGCTGCTCTCGACTACGTGCGGCAGTTCGCGGCGACCGGGGTCGCCCCGCGGCTGTTGTTCCTCGCCCATCGCTACGAGCTCCTCGACCAGGCGCGCAAGACCTTCCGCCACGCGATGCAGGATCCGTCGTTCGGCGAGATCATCGATGGAGCGCACAAGCCAGCCAAGTGGGACCACGTCTTCGCGAGCATCCAGAGCGCTGCATCGACCAACCTCATCGATCGGCTCGGCCCCGAGTACTTCCGCCACGTCATCGTCGACGAGTGCCACCACGTGCCAGCGGCGTCGTATCAGGCCGTCATCCCGAAGTTGCAACCCGAGCTACTCGTCGGGCTCACAGCGACGCCCGAACGCAGCGACGGCAAGTCGCTCCTGCCCGACTTCGACAATCACATCGCCGCCGAGCTGCGCCTGTGGCACGCGCTCGACGGTGAGCTGCTCGCACCGTTCGAGTATTACGGAATCTCCGACGGTGTCGACCTGCGCAAAGTGCGCTGGTCCCGTACCGGCTACGACGCCGGCGCCCTTGGAGACCTGTACACCGGCCACACCGCGCGCGCCGATCTGATTCGCCACCAGCTCGCGAAGCGTGTTGCCGACCCACGCAAGATCCGCGCGCTCGCGTTCTGCGTCAGCATCGAGCACGCCGAGTTCATGGCCGCTCGGTTCACGGCCGCGGGCATCCCATCGCGGGCGGTGTTCGGCGACAGCCCCGATCGCGACGCTGCGCCGGGACTCCTTCGAGAACGCGCGGTCAACGTCCTGTTCACGTGTGACCTCTACAACGAGGGTGTCGATCTCCCGTTCGTCGACACCCTCCTGCTGCTCCGCCCGACCCAGAGCGCGACGCTGTTTCTTCAGCAACTCGGTCGCGGGTTGCGGCACCACACCGGAAAGTCATCGTGCCTGGTGCTCGACTTCATTGGCCAGCACCGCGACGAGTTCCGGTTCGACGTGACCCTGTCCGCGGTCACGGGCATCCCCCGCGCACGCCTACGCAAGGCGATCGAGGACGGGTTCCCGTTCCTGCCGAGCGGCTGTGCCCTCCAACTCGACGCAGTCTCCAGGGACCAGATCCTCGCGTCGCTCCGGTCGACCATCGCGGGCGCGAAGCGCCTCACGTCCGAGCTGCGCGAGCTCGCGACCGCGGACAATGCTCGCCCCAGGCTATCAAAGTTCCTCGAAGATACCGGCCGCGACGTCGACGACGTCTACAACGCCGGCGGCTGGACGACAATTCAACGTGGGGCGGGCCTGATCGACCTCGCGGACGGCGAGGACGCTGACGAGATCGAGGAGCTCAGCCGCCGTCTCGGCTTCATGCAGCACGTCGATGAGCCGGACCGCCTCCGTAGCTACCGCGACGTTGTCGCCGCCGCGATCGCCGGCCAACCGCACGCATGGACCGACCACGAACGCCGCCGCCTGCTCATGCTGGAGTCACAGCTCTCACATCGCGGCGTGCTCCGGGCCGCCGAACAAACCGCCGAATACTTCGCAGCTCGTCCGACGATCGTGCGCGAGCTCGACGAGCTTAGAGAGGTTCTAGAAGATCGGGTTGACCTCGCCTCGCAAGTCCTGCCGGTCCCCGAGTGGCCGCTCGCACTGCACCGCCACTATTCGCGGCGCGAGATCGCGGCAGGCGTCGGATACGTCACGGCTGGCGACAAGGTGGTCAGCCTTCAGGGCGGCATCCTCCAGCTCAAGGACACGAAGCGCGAGCTACTGTTCGTGACGCTCGACAAGTCGGGCAAGAGCTTCTCGCCGACGACGCGCTATCGCGACTACGCGAGTAGCCCAGAGCTGTTCCACTGGGAGACTCAGGCCGCCGCCAGCGTCACTCGCCCCTCCGGGCGTCGCTATGTCGAGAGCGCGACCACGGGCTGGAACTTCTTCTTATTCGTACGCCCCGATCCTGACGCCACCTTCGCGTTCCTCGGCCCGATTACGTACGAGTCCCATACTGGAGATCGCCCGATCGCGATCACGTGGCGGCTCGCAACTCCGATGCCCGCCGTCCTCTACGATCGATACGCCACCTTGCGCCCAGGATAGTGGATTGGAATCGGCGGCGCCGCTTCGTTCGCCGAGTGATCGGTGGCTGGCACCGATGGTTCGGCAGCGCTGCAACGTCTCGAGGACGAGCTCACTCGTCGCTCCTACGAGATCGCAGCGTTCATCTTCGAGCCGCTGATTCAGGGTGCAGCCGGCATGCTCGTCCAGCCACCAGATGCGCTCGGGAGCGCCCGCGACGTCTGACTACCGCCGTGGTCTTGGGCGCTTCGACTTGGTGGCTGACGCGCTCCGGCCTGTCGCCGCACGAGCACGCTCCGCGACGAAGCCTGAGTCGTCGCCGAGGTGGATGAACATCCGGCCGCGAATCTTCCCATCATCCTCGATGACGCCCCAGGCGCGACCAGTACAGGGATGCCCGTCGTCGTCACCGTCGAAAGTGAATTCCACGAGCGGCTTGCCGTCGCGCGTTCCGAACCGACAGTCGATTCCGGAACTGATCACGATCATGCCGAAGCTGCCGATCGACTCGTCGTCGAACTTGATGAACGCGGGCTGCATCGTGTCGAGCGCGTCCGTGTCCCACAACTCGGTCGACGTGATCCTCCAGGTACCGCCGAACGCGGTGGCCGTCGTACGATCTGCGGCTGGCATGACGAGTTACTACGCCGTGGCGACTGCGAAGTAGTGGTAGCCGATGGACACGCCCAAGTAGCGCGCGGCGGCCAGCCCCTGCGTCCGCGCCCGGGCCTTCTCGGCATCGCCGACGATCATCTCGGGCGACGCACCGCGAAGATCGATGCGACAGCGGATGCTCTCGATCCGTTCCACGGGCGCGATGTCCGGGTTGCGATTGCTGCCGGTCCCGAGCGGACCGCGATCCAAGCGACGAGTGAGCTTCGACATGGCCGACACCTTCATGCTGGAGGGTATCAAGCTGGTCTGACCGGCGGAAAGAAGGGAAAGGTTCGAGTTCAGGGTCCGCATCCCGGTCGGCCGAAGGAGGATCTGCCCACGCCCGAAGGCTTCGTTCCCGGCGAGCATCGAGGACACGGTGCACCCGAGGGCGCCATCGACAATCCGAATCTCGTCAACGTGCTCAACAACATCGAGTCCGAAACCTCGGCGTCGAACCTCGGTCCCAAGAAGCGCTTCGACAGCCTGGTCAGTCGGACCGCAGCCGCGTTCTACGATCGCGAGGTAGCCGTCTCCTTCGAGCGGATCACGAGCGGAAGTGATCCGCGACCGATCGCGACCAAGTACGAGATCCACGTCGACGGAATGACGCTCTACAAGGTAACCATATCCAATGATTGAAGACCTCCCCCCCGATCAGTTCGAAAAGCTCAGCGAGCTCCAGTACCCGATCGACGTGCGGATCACGAACGAGCTGATCATGAGCATCCCGGATACCTGGAACGTGATCAAGCTGGAGGTCGATGTGATCTGGCATCCCAACTACCTCGAGCTCGGGTACGCGATCACGAGCCCCGAGGGCCGCGACGCGTCGAAGGCGAAACCCAACGACGCGCTGAAGGCCGCCGTCGAGGAGATGGTTCGGCTTCACAAGTCGTTCGGGCAGGAGCTGTCCAAGGTGACCAGCATCGCGAAGCAAGACGCTGATGGCTGGGAGATGGACACCGACTACAAATGATGGCCGACCTGGCACCCGAGCAGGCTGGCGCATGAAGTCGAACAAGGGAATAGGTGCACATGAGTCGAGTCACGAGCTGAGCTTCCAATCGACGGTGATGCCCTCGGCGGTCCTCGCGGACCCGCCGGTGATGTTCGTGCCGTTGTTCGCGGTCACCCAGATCTCGATCAACGAGACGTTCTTCCTGCCTCCGCTCGGCACGTCGCGCGAGCGGATGACCATCCCGGCGCACGACCGCCCAGCGCCGGCGCGCCGGCCAGTGGCGCTACGAGGTCCAGCTCGAGGGACGCGAGTGGGTCGACGATCAGCTGCTCCGCTCGGTCGAGCCCGTCGCGACCACCGGCGCGCTCGACGCGGCGCAGGCGATCGCCGGAAAGTGCGACCTCGTGTTCGAGCCGCTGCGGATCCCGACGAAACCGAGCGACACACCGTCCCTCGACGCGCGCTTCTTTGCCATCGATGCCCCTCCGGGCTGCTACCGCGGGTAGCAGATTCGATGAGGCAACGACCTGCGCTCGGTAGCAAACTACGCGGAGCAATGCGGCAGGCTGCCAGGTTGTCGTCGCTCGGCTGTCCGTAGTCGCGACACCGCCTGTCAGGTTCCTCGCAGACCGACGAGCGTGCGCGTGGTTGTCCGGTGGTCGGACCTTGGTACCGATCGTGCTTTAAGCGCGATCATCATGAGATTTCTTTCGCTCCTGCCATTTCTTGCCGCGTGTAGCGGAGGGGACGTGGTCGTCGGGCCATTCACTGGCGCGACGCATCGCTACGTGATCGATCAATACCTGTTGCCGACGACCATCACCCTGGCCCACGACCTCGGCGACGATCTCGATGGCAACGGCACGATCGACAACAAAGTCGGCGAGGCGTTCGCGGTACTCAATAGTGCAGGCGACCTGACCACGTACGCGAGCTCGATGAGTGCGGCCGGCGTGCTGCCGTCCGCCGTGTTGATCCAGGCCGACGCGCTCGACAACGATGATGCGGTCGGCGTGAGTTACCTCGGGCGCCCGGGCGACACGCCGGTGCCGGTCGGCGGACGGTTCAGCGATGGCGTCTTCCGGTCGAACCGCACCGCGACCACGAGTCACGGCGCGGAAGGCACGCTCGTCTTGCCGGTGTTCATCGATGCCGATCCGACCGACTTCGTGCTCGTCCGTGGCGAGATCGATCTGACGCCCGATGGCATCGGCTACGACGGCCTGATCCGCGGCGCGATCGCGGGCGCCACCGCGTTGCGCGCCGCCGCGATCTCGATCCAGCAGATGGTGATGAGCAATCCGCAGGACCACGTCCGGCTCGGCCAAGCTCTCGACGCGGATAGAGACGGTCGCGTGACCGTCGACGAGGTCGTCAACAGCATCCTGATCCAGGGCCCGCTCACGCCAGACCTCGAGGGTGCTTTCGTCTCGTTCGGCTTCGGTGTCCACCTCATCCCGTGCGACACGGGAACGTGCGCGCCGACGACGATCGCGGACACGTGTCACGATCGCGTGCTCGATGGCGACGAGACCGACATCGATTGCGGCGGCAGTTGCCACGCGTGCGGCTTCGATGCCGCGTGCGTGATCGCGAGCGATTGCCAGACTAACGCCTGCGCTGCGGGAACCTGCGCCGCGCCGACCTGCAGCGACGGCCGCCAGGACGGCTTCGAGCAAGGCCTCGACTGTGGCACCACCGCCTGCGGCGCGTGTGCGGGCGACTTCTGCGCGGACAATGCGAGCTGCCACAGTGGCGTTTGCAACGGCACCGGAACGTGCGAGTGATGCGCGCGCTGATCCTCGCGACGCTCGTCGCGTGTAGCTCCTCGCCGCCGCCCTCAGAAACCTTCGATGGAACCGTCCATCCGTTCGTGATCGATCGCTTCGATCTGCCGAGCTAACCAACTACTGCGCCTTCGCCGCCCACGACGGCAACAATCGCGGCCTCGGTTGGTTCGGCCCGACCGCAACCTGGCCCGCGCATCGCGGCTCGTTTTGATGACTGGAACGACTGATCATCGTTCGCGACGGCTCGGCGTCGCTTGGGCGTTACCGCGCGGCGCGTCTTGAGAAAAGGCGGTGGAAGAACAGAAGGTCGAGCCGGCACCAGGTGTCGCCGACGACCGCAGCCGACCGCAGCCGACGCTGCCGTCCGGGCGCTGGACACCGAGCTCACGTGCGCTTGCGGTTTGGCGCGCGCGGTTTCCGCTTCGGCGTGACGTTGGCGGCAAGCTCGGCCTCGATCTGCTCGATCGTGGGCAGGCTGCCTTCCAGATCCTTCGGCAGCTTGTCGACGATCGTGGTCTCCCATTCGGCGACGCCGACCGGGCGGGTGAAGTTGCGTAGGGCGTACTCGACCACGAGTTCGTTCTTGCTGCGGCACAGGAGCAGGCCGATCGTCGGCTGATCGCTCGGGTGCTTCAGCAGGTCATCGACCACGGACAAGTAGAAGTCGAGCTGCCCGACGAAGGCCGGCTCGAACGGTACGGACCTAAGCTCGACGACGACGAAGCTGCGCAGCTTCAGGTGATAGAAGATCAAGTCGATCCTGTAGTCCGAGTTGCCGACCTCGAGCGCGACCTGGCGACCCACGAACGCGAAGCCGGCTCCCAACTCCAACAAGAACCGTTCGATGTGCGCGACCAGCGAGTTCTCGACGGCGCGCTCGCGACGCGGATCGGCGGTGCCGAGGAAATCGAACAGGTAGGGGATCCGCGCCGCGCCGTGGACACCGCCGAGCTTGTCGAGCTGGCGGGCGATCGCGATCCGTCGGTGCGTCGCGCCGCGGTGACCGCCCTGCGCTAGCGAAACGGCCCCGAGGCCGGTGGCGGCATGTCGTCCGGCGTCGAGATCGAGATCACCTCGTTTCCGTCGGCGACCACCTTGTCGAGCGCTCGTGCGTGCCATTCGACGAGCCCGCATGTCCGGCACGCAAAGGCCTCGAGCGGCGCGATGACGTCGATCACGAACCTGCGCTTCTTGTGATGGAGTGCCAGGTCCGGGAGCGTGTGGCCTTGCTGGTGCTCGTGGACCTGCGTGAAGTGGAACAGCGAGCCGCTGCCACACGCCGGGCAGCGCCGGGTCTGCGCCATCGAGCTCTTCCGGCGGTCGAGCTCGCCCTGCAGCTCGGTGACGCGGTCTTCGAGCGCGGCGAGGCGGTGTTCGAGGTCGGTCATTCAGCGAGCATTGCACTGATCGGCCGGCACCCACGGGATCTCGGTCGGCACGTCCCACACGCGATCGATCACGACGCCCTTCGGATCGAGCATCACCGCGAGGTAGCGGACCACACCGCCGTGGCCCTCGCCGAGGATCCAGCTCTCGATCCGGGCGTCGTGAAAGATCCCGTCGCGGGTCGATTCGCCGAGCGTATCGTCCGGGAGGCCGACGCCGCGGTGGCGTCGGGTGCGGTGGGCGCGATCGGCGAGTTGCTGCGCCGCGAGGGGCTGTACTCGTCGCACCTAACGGTGTGGCGGCGCGAGCGTGACGCCGGCGAAGCGCGGGGCTCACGCCGGCGAAGCGCGGGTGGAAGTCGTCGAAGAACGAGCTCGCCGACGAGAACGCGCGCCTGCTGCGCCAGGTCGAGAAGATCCAGCACGAGCTGTACAAGGCCAACACGATCATCGACGTCCAAAACAAAGTCGCCAGCTTATTGGGGGAGACGCTACCGGAGCCGACGGCGGAAGAGTTCGCGCGCGGCCCTGAGACCTACGCCCTGAGGCGCCGGTGATGCAGGGCCTCGTATTTCTGACCCCGATCGTCGGCATCATCGCGGCGCGCCTCGCGCTCGGCGTGAACCGCGCGAGCTACTACCGCGCGCAAAAGCGGAAGCCACCACCGCGACCGCGCCCGGCTCGCGCGCTGGGCGAGGACGAACACGCGCACATGCTCGCCGTACTCGACAGTGAACCGTTCATGGACAAGGCGCCCGCGCAGGTCTACCCGGTAACATCATTCGCACTACCACACCGGCCCCGCGCTGCTCACGCCGGCCGATGTCCACCACGGTCGTGCGCCCGCCATCATCGCCGCGCGCCAGGTCGTGCTCGACGCGGCGCACCTCCGTCACCCCGAGCGCTTCGTGAACGGACCGCCGATCCAGAAGTCGCCGCCACCGGCCGCGTGGAGCAACCCGCCGCCGATCGATCAGATCACAGATCGGATCACGACCGCGGATCAGATCGAGGAGGTCGCTGCTCACAACATTCACGCGACTGCTGTCTCAACCTCGTTGACACGCATCTGCGCGACCGTGGTCTTCGCCTCGGCTTCTGGGTCGAGCGCCGCCAGCACCCCGGCGCGCGCCGCGCGTGCCCTCGCGCGTGCGATGCGCAGCCTGTCGAAGCTCGACGATCGCGACGGGTTCGACACGATCGATGCCGAGGAGCTGGTCGACGCGCTCGCGGAGGTCGGCGAGAGCTACGGCGTCGACGAGGCGCTGCTCGATCCGCCTACCGATCGGCATCGCGATCGAGATCGCGAACACCGCGCCGATCCTTCTCGCTGCGTCGTCCCATCGGCATAGCATCGCGGGAACATGGTCCCAAAAGCTGCTTCTGCTCTTCACGCGCTCACCGCACTGCTCGCGCCGCGGCACGCCGTGGTCGCAAAGGCCGTCGACCTTGCAGCGACAGAACCGGATGTTTACGCGAAGGGCTATACCGCGCGCCTCGCGGACCGCTTCGCCGAGGATGATCCGGTAGATCCGTGGCTCGCGATGATCAGCGCGGTCACCGACGATCGTATTCATCTCGGCGTGTCGCTCGATTGGAAGGAATCGGCGTCCGAGATCGCCGCCGCGATCCAGCGAGTCGTCACGACGCAAGGGAAGCTGCGGAAGGCGGCGAAGCACTTCGACGCGAGGGCTGCGTTCGCGTTCTACGACGAGGACGCGCACCTCGAGACCAAGACGCTCGCATTCATCGACCTATGTGGACGGGCACTCTCCGCGCATGGGCTCGCACTCGTCGAGTTCGACCTCGCGAGCGACAGCTACGAACTGACGGTGATCCCGTGGAATGATCTTGCCGCCGCGCAGCGCCTTGCCCGGACCGCAGGCGGCAAGCTGATCCTCCGCGCACCGAAGACGCCGCTCGCCAAGCCGTTACCGGCGCCGCCACCCAAGCCGAAGTCGCCCATGCAGCTCGACACCTTCCGGTTCGGCCGCGGCCTCGACGGCAACAAGGTCAGCTGGCGGGTCGACCCCAACGAGTTCGAGCAGACGCCGGGGTTCCTGTTCCGGTACGAATACGACACGCAACTCGTCGACTGCCGCGTGTGGCCACCGAAGATCACGCGCGTCACGCACGAGCAGGTCGACGTCGTAGTCCACGAGCGCAATGGCGCTCGGATCCTCTGGAAGACGTACAACGATCAACGGCTGCTGTGGATCGAGCGCCCCGGGCGCGCGTCGGTCGATCTGATCGCGCGGCTCCCGCCGAAGTTCTATATCGAGCGCGCGCTCTGGATTGGTGATCTTGCGGTGTTTCTTCCGCAAGACTTCACGGTGGGACAGTTCAAGGAGCTGCGGCGACCGCTCGTATGGAACGGCAAGATGTTCGCGCCGGCCAAGGGCTTGCCGGCGGCGAAGCCGAAGTCGTTCAGTGACAACCGCTGGCCACCGGCGGTCACGCGAGGCTTTGCGCGGACCGGCGACGGCGTCGACGTGCTGATCTGGGAAGGCTACGGCTGGGTGGTGAAGGGCGACGGCTTCGTGAAGAAGTGGAAGCTGCTGCGCGACCTCGACAAGTGGTGGCTGATCGTCGGAGCGCCCGGACCCGGCAACAGCTTCTACTTCCAGCACCGGCTCGCGGGCACGGACGCCAACTTCGCGACGTTCCGCGAGGCGCGCGACGGCGTGTGCCGCGAGCGAGTCCGCTTCGCAGAGGTCGTCGAGGGACCGCTGCGCGGGACGTTCGACGGGCGGGTGATCTTCGGGGTCAATCGATCCGGACGCGCGAAGACGCCGGTGATCGGAGTGTTTCACCCCGCGACGGCCGAGCTCACCTGGGTGCCACCACACCTCCTCGGCTTCAAGCGCGACGATCAGGTCGACGCGTACGGCGTGGTCGCACCCACCAAAGGCACACCGTACCTGTGGGTGCTCGATGACGACTCCGCCCGCCGGATCGCGTGGGCCGCCATCTTGGCGCTGCCGCGGAAACCCGCTGCGGCCGGCGTCAGGTCATCATCGACTGCGTAAGAGCGCCGCGCTCCATGATCTACTTAGCTTGGAGCTCCGCGCGGATTCGAATCAGGCGGCGGCAGCGTGGCCTTGAAGGTGTTCACGGCGCTCCCTGCCCGCTTGTGGAGCTGCCGCTGGATGTTGATCGCGAGGATCAAACGCGACCATCCTTGCGCGATCACCTGCTCTGCGTACCAGATGCGCGTGGCGGGATCGTCGAGACGTTCGAGCAGCGTGAGGTTCTGCGGTCGTCAGGTGTTCTTCTGGCTCATAGCGTTTCTCCGTTGTGTGCGAGCAGCTGTTCGAGCACATACGGCAGGATTCCACCGGATCTAAAATAGGCGACTTCGATCGGCGTATCGATCCGCACACGCAGGCTTACCGACTCTCTTCGACCGTCGCGGTGCTCGATGATCAACACCGCTGCCTGTCGCGGTTGCAGGTCCGCCCCCACGTCCAGGTGGAATCGCTCGGAGCCATCCAGTCCAAGTGTTTGGGCGCTTACTCCCTCGGGGAACTCGCATGGAAGCACCCCCATGCCGATCAGGTTCGAGCGATGGATCCGCTCGAAGCCCGCTGCGATGACGGCGCGGACACCTAGCAACTGTGTGCCCTTGGCGGCCCAGTCGCGCGAGCTGCCGGCCCCATAGTCCCGGCCGCCGAAGACGAGGAGTGGCACGTTCTCCACGCGGTAGCGTCCGGCCGCCTCGTAGATGCTCACTTGATCGCCGGAGGGCTCGTGTCGGGTAGCGCCACCCTCCGTCCCGGGGACCATCAGGTTCTGGATCCGCACGTTCGCAAATGTGCCGCGGACCATGACCTCGTGGTTGCCTCTGCGCGCACCATAGCTGTTGAAGTCCACAGCCGACACGCCACGCTCCCGCAGGTACTCGCCCGCCGGCGACGTCGGCGCGATGGCACCTGCGGGACTGATGTGATCGGTCGTGACCGAGTCGCCAAAGATAGCGAGCGCACGCGCACCGCGCACGTCGGCCGAGGTCGGTACAGCCGAGACCGGCTCGAAGAACGGAGGCTCGCGGATGTACAGTGACTCCGGATCCCACTCGTAGAGGTGTCCCGTGACCGTCGGGATGGCGTTCCAGAGCGGGTTCTGATCCGCCACACCGCTGTAGACGTCGGCGTACTGCTCGGGGTCGAACGCACTCGCCAGCAGGCCAGCAATCTCCTGAGTCGTCGGCCAGATGTCGCGCAGGTACACCTCGCGACCATCGAGCACTCCGAGTGGCTCGGTGGTGAGATCGATATCGACTCGGCCAGCGATCGCGAACGCGACGACCAGCGGCGGGCTCATGAGGAAGTTCGCCTTGACGCTCTGGTGGATGCGCGCCTCGAAGTTGCGGTTGCCCGAGAGCACGCTCGCCGCGATCAGGTCGTTGCCAACGATCGCCTGCTCGAGCGCCGCATCGAGCGGTCCCGAGTTGCCGATGCACGTCGTGCAGCCGAACCCGACGACCTGGAAGCCCAGCTCGTCGAGAAAGGGCTGCAGCCCCGTCTTGTTCAGGTACTCGCTTACGACCCGCGAGCCCGGGGCGAGGGAGGTCTTCACCCACGGTTTGACGGTGAGGCCCAGCGCCCTCGCCTTCTTGGCGAGCAACCCGGCCGCCAACATCACCGCCGGGTTCGACGTATTGGTGCACGAAGTGATCGCCGCGATGACGACGTCACCGTGGGTCAGCGTTAGCGTCGATCCCGAAGCCGGCACCGGAGCTGCCGCCCCGACGACGTTCGGCGTCGGTCGATTGTCGAGCATCTCTCTCTCGGTCAACGTGTTCGTATTCTTCGCCTCGCCACCGACGAAGGTCGCGTGTGATTGCGAGCCGCCGCCCGGACGAGACGCCCCGCCCTGCCCGAGCCTCACCTCGACGTGCTTCTGCAGGTCTGCCTCCGACTTGCCGAAGCCCTTGTCGGACGCGAGCTGCGCGAGGAACTGCACGCCGAGCTGGCTGAGCCCGATCCGATCCTGCGGTCGCTTCGGGCCCGCGACCGATGGCTCGACCGCGGCGAGGTCGACATCGATGACCGTCGTGTAGTCGCACTGGCCCTTCGCGGGCATGCCGAACATGCCCTGGGCGTGGTAGTAGCGCCGGACGGTTTCGACGTGCGCCTGATCGCGCCCCGTCGCGGTCAGATACCGACACGACTCTTCATCGACGGGGAAGAAGCCAACCGTCGCGCCATACTCCGGCGACATGTTCCCGAGCGTGGCCCGGTCCGGAACTGACAACGTAGCCGCGCCCTCGCCGTGGAACTCGACGAACTTGCCGATGACCCCGACGCGGCGCAAGACCTGGGTGATGTGCAGCACGAGATCAGTCGCGGTCACTCCGTCGAGCAGGTGACCATGCAGATGAACCCCGACCACGTCGGGCAGTAAGATGTAGACCGGTTCGCCGAGCATGGCGGCTTCGGCTTCGATCCCGCCGACGCCCCACCCGACCACCCCCAGCCCGTTGATCATCGGCGTGTGCGAGTCCGTGCCCACGAGCGAATCCGGGTACAGCACACCGTCCTTCTCGAGCACGCCGCGCGCCAGGAACTCGAGGTTCACCTGATGGCAGATACCAAACCCGGGGGGCACGATCCGCACGCCGTCGAAGGCGCTCATCCCCCACTTGAGGAAGCGATAGCGTTCGTTGTTGCGGCGAAACTCGAGCTCCATGTTGAGCTCGGACGCGTCCGCCCTCCCGAAGTAGTCGACCTGCACGGAGTGGTCGATGACCAGATCGACCGTGACGGTAGGTTGCACGCGATCGGCGTCGTGACCCCGACGAGCCGCCGCTGCTCGCATCGCCGCAAGGTCGACGAGCAGCGGCACTCCGGTAAAGTCTTGGAGCAGCACGCGACCAACCATGAATGGCACCTCGGCGGTCCGTGCGGCGTTCGGCTCCCAGCCCGCCAGCGCCAGAACGTCGCGCTCGGTGACGCGCCCGCCGTCGGCGTGCCGTAGCGCCGACTCGAGCAGCACGCGCAGGCTCACCGGCAGGCGAGAGATGCTCCCGAACCCGTTCGCCTCGAGCTGCGGGAGCGAATAGTAGGTTCGGTGGCCACCGGTCGAGAGCTCCAAGCGCTGGCGTGCGTCAACCCTGCTCGCGAACATGAGTGCCTCCTCTGGATCGTTCGGGAAACGGTTCTGAATCTAGAACCCAGCGAACGGCCGCAACCTAGCATGCATAAAACCAGCGCTTCAGAGATACGGCTTGGCCAGTCGAGCGCTGCCGTCTCGGATTCGCTGAAACAACGACCTTCGATCGAGCTCCTCGATCGTGAGGAGTCGAGCGTCGCGCAGCCGCGCTTGCACGTGGGCCTCGAGGCTGGCCCCGAGCTCCTCGTCGTAGCACTCGATGTTGAACTCGAAGTTCAACCGCAGGCTTCGCGGGTCCCAGTTGGATGACCCGACCGAAGACCAATCGCCGTCCACCACGATGAGCTTCGAGTGATCGAACGGCGGCGGCGAGAGCCACAAGCGAACGCCGTGCTGGAGTACCTGGCGGTGGTGGCCCCACATGGCCCAGCGGACGACCGCGAGATTCCCCACCTCTGGCACCACGATGTCGACCTCGACCCCGCGATGTGCGGCGAGGTGCAGCGCCTGGGTGAGTACGCGATCGGGCAGGAAGTACGGTGTCATGATGCGGATCGACCGCCTCGCCGCGCCCAGCGCAGCGAGCAGAACCCAGTGTTGCCGGTCGATGTGCTGGTCCGGCCCGTCCACGATACCGCGCGCCAACGCGGCGCCCTGTGACTCGAGCTCGGGAAACCATGCGATCCCGCCGAGCTCTTCCCGGGTGGTGAAGGCCCAATCCCGCGCGAACGACTCCTGCAGCTGGTTGACCACCGGCCCACGCACCCGAAAGTGGACGTCCCTCGTCGGCTGCTTGGGGTTCGACGCCAGCACGCATCCCTGCCGGATGTTCATCCCGCCTGTGAACCCGACACGACCATCGACCACCAGGATCTTGCAGTGGTTGCGCAGATTGATGTGTGCAAAGGACCGGGGCAGGAATGCCGGCTGAAACGTCGCGACCCGAACGCCGCGCTTCCTCAAGGCGCGATGGATCCGCGGACGCGAGTACCGGGTGCCGACGTCGTCGATCAACACCCTGACCTCGACACCGTGCCTTGCGGCGTGCGCGAGGGCCTCGACGAACTCCCCGCCCACACCCCCTGCCTCGAAGATGTAGCTCACGAGCGAGATCGACTGCCGCGCCGCGCGAATCGCTGCCAGCATCGCGGGATACGCTTCATCGCCGTCGACGAGCAACTCGACGTGGTTGCCTCCGAGCAAGGGACGTTGCGTAACCTTGTCGACGACGTGAGCCAGATCGACCAGGCGCATGTGCTCGTCCCCCAGCTCGCGATCAACGTCGACCGGCAGCCAAGCCCGCGCGCCAGCGCGCTTGCCTGCTTCCTCGGCCGCGGGCCTGCGGACTCGCGCGCTACGCTCGATGCGGTTGATGCCAAGCAGGACGTAGAGCACCGCACCGAGGATCGGAACCAACCAGATGAGACCTACCCAGGACGTCGCTCCGCGCGTGTCCGACTTGTTCAAGACGACGTGCACGGACGCAGCAACGGCGATGACGACGTCGAGCGCGACGATGAGCGCTGGCAGGAAGCTCGGCACTGGAGCCTCAGGGATCCAGCCGTCGCGACTCGATCGCGATCTCAGCCGTGAGGGTTCCTCCACCCATCGGCGTGCTTCGCGCTTTGGTCGTCATGATCTTGCTCGTTCTCCGGGCGTCGCGCTGGGTGTCGGATCGAACGTCGGCGAATTCCGGCGTCGGGGCAACTCGATGCCGCGCGAGGTGAAGGCTAGATAGATAGCCCGCGCCCCTGCTTCCGACCATGAAATCGGCGAAGGGGTTGGACCATGCGGAGGTCGTGGTCGAGGACTTCGAGTGTTATGGTGGCGAATGCCTAGAACGAAGCTGGTCGGAATTCCCATCGCAATCCGGTCGGCGACCACGCTCGGCGCGGGGTTCGAACAGCGGATTCGCGACCAGCTCGCGCGCCGCATCAGCACGACCACGTTCGTCAAGCGCGCGACGGTCCGTCTCGAAGACGCTAACGGGCCCAAAGGTGGCATCGATAAAGCCTGCAGGATCAAGTTGGTGCTCGACGGTAGGCCTTCGCTGCAGGTCGAGAAGCGGGCAGCGTCCTACGCTGTCGCGTTCGCCAACGCCGTTCGAGCGGTCGGTACGGCACTCGAAAGAACGCGCGGCAAACACCCCATCCGGGGGACTCGCGGTGGTGACCGTGGTGAACCGATGAAGCCGCGCTCGACCAAGACCGTCGCGGACTCTCCGGACGGTGGAGAGTTGATCGGACGCCGTGTCGGGCGTGGCCCTGACGCCAAGGCGCGAGCGGTCGAACGTCCGGGGAAGCGCGATCGCACCTTCGACGTAGACACCGCTGCTGTTGGGCAGAGCGCGTCGGGTCGGCGGGCCGGTGGTGCCACCACAGTTCGTCGCAACGCACGGGTTCGTCATTCTGGGGCGGCGTCGACGCTCGAGGATTCGCGGACGCGTCCGTCACGCAAGTCGACCCGGCGCTCCGCAAACCGCAGCAAGCCAAGTCAGACGAAAGAGCGTGCGGTCGCCGCGGCGGTCTCGCGTCCGTCGGCTCGTTCGACGCGTCGCGGCTGACTGCCAGCGACCGAGAACACGATCGGAAGTGCCCGCTAACGTAGACGGGTGTGCCCCGTCGGGTGGCGTCGTGATCTGACCGCACGCGGACCGGCGGTTTCGGCTACGACTCGCCCCCTAGCGGCGGCGGCGCTGCAAATCGCTCGAGGTCACGAGCTCGCTCGGCTCGAACGCGACCGTGCCGTCGAGGTGCGGCGCGAGCGCGGCGACAAAGACGTCACGATAGCGCGCCTCGGCCTTCGGGTCGTGCGCCATGACGAGCGCGGTGTACGCGCCGGGGTCCTCGGGGTTGCGATAGATCGTCGTGACGATCGCGGCGTGGTCGCGCCGCACCAGCGTCGTGTGCT
>JBDTEH010000346.1:0-25224 GCA_039922635.1 Kofleriaceae bacterium
GTTGGTGGCATTGCTGATGCTTGGCGGCGCGCGACGGAGGTGGCGCGTTGAAGACTGCCGACGAGCTCGGGGTCGTCGCGTGCCCGCTGTGCGAGCTCGTGATGCGCGCACCGCACGGCGACGCCGCTTGTCCGCGGTGCGGCGAGCACCTGCCGCGCGTTACTCGGCGCAGCCTGACCCGGTGCTGGGCCCTCGTGCTCGCGGCCACCGCGTTGTACTTCCCCGCGAACGTGTTGCCGATGATGAACACCGAGCAGTTCCCGGTGCGCCGCAGCGACACGATCCTGTCTGGCATCAAGTTCCTGTGGAGCGCGGGCTCGTGGGAGCTCGCGGCGCTCGTGTTCGCGGCGAGCATCCTCGTGCCGCTGACGAAGTTGTTCGCGCTCGGCTTTTTGCTCGTCACGTCGTCGCGACGCTCGACGTGGCGACCTCGCGTGCGGACGAAGCTGTATCGTGCGCTCGAAGTGATCGGTCACTGGTCGATGCTCGACGTGTTCGTCGTATCGCTGCTCACTGCGGTCGTCCAGCTCGGCCGGTTCGCGAGCGTCGAGCCCGGTCCGGCGGTGTTGCCGTTCGCGAGCGTCGTCGTGCTCACGATGCTGGCATCGGCGTCGTTCGATCCCCGCTCGATCTGGGTCGCCAAGCCAGCGGAGGCGCGATGAGCGAGATCAACGTCGACGATCTGCCCGCGCCGAACGTCCACCAAGACAAGCGCGGGCGTCCCGCTGCGATCTGGATCGTGCCGTTGATCGCGATCGCTGCGGCGACCGCGCTCGCGGTCCGCACGTACCTGCGCGCCGGTCCGACGATCAAGATCGTGTTCGACAGCGCAGAAGGCCTCACGGTCGGCCAGTCCGACGTCCGCTACAAGAACGTGCCGGTCGGCAAGGTCACCGACATCGACATCAGCGACGATCTCGCGGAGATCGTCGCGACCGTCGAGCTCAACCGTGGCGCCGCGAAGCTCGCGGTCAGCGATACCCGGTTCTGGGTCGAGCGACCGCGGATCGGCGTCGGCGGGGTCTCGGGCCTCGGCACGTTGCTGAACGGCGCGTACATCGGCGTCGACGTCGGCACCTCGAAGAAGAGCGCTGATCACTTCATCGGCCTCGAGAAGCCGCCGGGGATCACGCGCGACCAACACGGCACGCGGTTCCGGCTGATCGCCCGGGACGGCGGCTCGCTCGCGGTCAAGTCGCCGGTCTACCTGCGGCGCGAGCAGGTCGGTTCGATCTCGGTCATCGCGCTCGCGGCCGACGGCAAGAGCGTCGAGATCGAGGTGTTCATCGACTCGCCGTACGACCACCTGGTCACCGACCAGGCCGTATTCTGGAACGCGAGCGGGATGGACGTCACGCTCGATGCCTCGGGGCTGCGCCTCGATACGCAGTCGCTCGCGACCGTCGTCGCCGGAGGCATCGCGATCGGGTTTCGCGATCCCGATCATCCCGGCAAGGCCGCGGCGGAGAACAGCCGGTTCGCGCTGTTCGACGACCGCGCGCACGCGATGGCGACGCCCGACCGCGAGCAGCTCGCGCTCGCGATGCGGTTCGCGCAGCCGCTGCGCGGGATCGACTCCGGAACCGGGATCGACTTCGACGGGGTCGCGCTCGGCAACGTCGATCGCGTGCGGCTCGGCTACGACGCGAAGACCCGGGCGTTCTTCTCCGACGTCGACGCGACCGTGTATCCCCGGCGGCTCGGCGCCGCGTATGACGCGCTGGTCGCCGAGGGCGCCCGGACCGGCACGTCGGGTCCCGAGATGTTGCAGGCGCTGGTCGCCCGAGGCCTGCGCGCCCAGATCCGCTCGGGAAATCTGCTCACCGGCCAGAACTTCATCGCGCTGGTGATGATGCCGAACGAGGCCAAGACGCAGGTCGCGATGCGCGACGGCACGTGGATCGTGCCGACCGAGCGGGGTGGCACCGACATGATCCAGGACCAGATCGCGAGCATCGTCGCGAAGGTCGACAAGATCCCGTTCGACGCGATCGGCGGTGATGTCCACGACGCCACCCGCGCGGCCTCGACGCTGTTCGGCCACCTCGACCACGAGGTCGTGCCGGATACCAAGAAGCTGGTCGATCAAGCCGAGGTCGCGATGGAGGCGCTGCGCGAAGGCCTCGCCGCGCTCCGCGACAACGTCGCCGCCGCCGATTCACCGATCCAGCAATCGGCGCGGACCACGCTCGAGGAGCTCGAACGCGCGGCGTTCTCGCTGCGCGGGCTCGCCGATTATCTCAAGCACCATCCAGAGACGATCCTCCGCGGTCGGGCCTCTGGCCCCGAGCCCCATTGATGAACAACTGGACGATCGCTCTTGTCGCCGTGGTCGCGTGCCGCTCCGCGCCGAGCCGGTACTACACGCTCGTCGCGCCGGCCGATGACGCACCGCTACCCGCCTCGAACGAGCTCCAGCTCGAGGTGCTCCCGGTCGACGTACCGCCGGATGTCGACCGCGCCGACATCGTCGTGCGCGAAGGTCCCGGCGAGGTCACGCCGGTCGACACCCGCGCGTGGATCGCCCCGCTGCGCGACGAGCTGCGCCGTGCGTTCTCCGACGACCTCTCCCGTGCGCTCGGCGCCCGCGACGTCGCGGGGCTGACGCCGACCACCGGCGTGCCGGTGTATCGCGTCAAGCTCGCGGTGCAGCGCTTCGAGTCCGTGCTCGGCGACCACGCCTTGATCGAAGCCGTCTCGACCGTGCGCGAAGCCGCCGGGAGCACGCCGGCGCTGGTGTGCTCGCATCGCGCCCGCGAAGCGGCACACGCCGGCTACGAGGGGATCGCCGAGGCGCACCAGCGGGCCCTGATCGCGATCGGCAAGCAGGTCGCCGCCGACGTGCGCGCCGTCGCCGGTGGTCATCCGGCGTGCGCGCCGTAGGACATCCGTGGCCCATCGTGGCCCGACGTGGCCCGAAACGAAAACGAGCCGGCGGTAAGGCCGGCTCGGTTCTCTCGTTAAGAGATTGTTTTAGATCACGCGAACGTTTTCGGCGCGCGGACCCTTCGGCCCACGACCTTCGTTATACGAGACCTTCTGGCCTTCGCGAAGATCCTCGAAGCGAACGCCCTCGACGGCCGACATGTGGAAAAACATGTCGGTGCCGGTGCCATTCGCGATGAAACCAAAACCCTTATCAGTCAGACGCTTGATCGTACCTTCAGACATTCGTCGCACTCCTGCAGAATTCGTTAGTCCAACCGCGTGACCACAGCGGACACGAGGCAGAACCGGCCCTTGTTTGACGCGGATTTGACCCGCTGTCGAATGAATTGTGCGCTTTTCGCG
This sequence comes from Kofleriaceae bacterium, assembly GCA_039922635.1. Lineage (GTDB taxonomy): Bacteria > Myxococcota_A > Polyangia > Haliangiales > Haliangiaceae > JABFXX01. The sequence continues at coordinate 3,292 of JBDTEH010000346.1, forward strand.
TGGCGGCTCGACGATCGCGTAAATCCGGTCGTCTGGAGGCCGGTCCGGAGTGGTTCCGTGCCCCACGGCGCGGCAATTTCGACCGAAACAAACCGTCCCACGCATCCTTTGCGCGTCTCGCGGTGGAATCGCATAGGCTTGCCGGCATGAACCAACTCGGTCTCGTCGCCGCCGCCCTCGCCATGGTCGCGGTGCTCGGTTGTTCGAAGACCACCGCGGACGCGAACGCCAAGCACGATCCGCACGGCGAGGCTACCGCCGCCAACCTCCGATCGCTGACCGTCGACGAGGTCGCCACCAAGATCGCGGCCAAGGACGGCAAGACCTACGTGTTCGATGCGAACCCCAAGGAATCGTGGGTCGCGGGCCACGTGCCCGGCGCGACGTGGATCGACGACGAGAACGTCACCGCCGATCAGCTGCCCGCCGCGAAGGACGCGCTGATGATCTTCTACTGTCACAACGAGAGTTGACACGCCTGCCATACCGCTGCGGTCGCAGCGGAAAAGCTCGGTTACACCAACGTCTACATCATGCCGCAGGGCATTGCGGGCTGGGAGAAGGCCGGCAAGCCGGTCGAGCCGGGCACGGCCTGAACGACCGAACCGCGCGACGGGTTCCGACCCGATGGCGTCTCGAATTCGCGCGGCGATCTGCGATAGTCCGCGCATGCGTCTGGTGCCGCTGCTCTGGTTGTTCGCGTCCGCGCTCGTTTACGCCGATGCGCCGCCCCGCGAGTTCCTGAACGAGGGCAAGACCCTGCTCGTCGTCGGCGCGTGCGCCGACGGCACGCCGCCCGAGTCGATCAAGGCCGCGACCGTCGAGGCGCATTGCAAGATCCTCAAGAAGGCCCAGGCCGAGTTCGAGACCGACTGGATGGCGAAGGCCGGGGAGTTCTTCGCGCAGGCCGTGCCCAAGACCGTGCCCAAGACCGTGGTCTATCCGTTCGCGGGCGGCGATCTCGGCACCGCGTTGACCGTCTATCCCGACGCCGACCTCATCACGACGCTGTCGCTCGAGCCCGCCGGCGATCCGCTCGACCTCGGCAGGCTGTCGGACTCGGAGCTGCGTGCGGCGCTCCGCACCGTCGACAAAGAGCTCGGCTCGCTGTATCGCGCGAACTTCTCGGTCACGATGAACATGATCACCGCGATGCGCGGAGGTCAGCTGCCGACCCAGCTGATCTTCAGCCTGTCGGCGCTGCGGCTGCACGGCTACGAGCTTGCCTCGCTGCGCTACTTCAAGCTCGCGCCGGACGGTGCCCTGGTCTATCTCACCGACGACGACGTCGCCGCCGCCGAGAAGATCAAGGACGCCAACGTTCGCAACCGCGAGTTCGCGAACGTCGAGATCCGGTTTCACAAGGCCGGCTCCAGCCACGACCAGATCTATCGCCACATCCTCGCGAACCTCGACGATGCGCACCTCAAGAAGGATCCTGCGCCGTTGAAATACCTCGAGCAGCAGGGCCACGTCGCCGCGATGACCAAGGCCGCGAGCTACCTGCTCACGTTCGAGGACTTCTCGAAGATGCGCCAGTACGTGATCGATCACGTCGACTGGATGGTCTCCGACTCGACCGGCCTGCCGCCGAAATACGGTCAGCCCGCCGGCTTCACCTACGAGACCCACGGGGCGTTCCTGACCTCCAACATGGCGGCGGGCGGCTCGGTCGCGCCGGTCTACAAGCGGATGTTCGCCGAGCAACCGAAGCGGCCGCTCGCGTTTCGGTTCGGCTACCCCGATGGCACGCACCACAGCGGCCACTTGATCATCATGAAGCGCACACCGTAACAGACGATCGTGCGCTTCAAGCGCGGCGCCGAAGCTCGACCTCGGGGCGTCCCTCCACACCGAGGCGTGCGAGCCCCGCTCGCGCCACCGTCGGTTAGCTGCACCGCGACGGCGTTCTCGATACGGTGCGCGGATGGTCAAGTGGATGCTCGTCGTCGCGCTCGCGGGGTGTGGCTCGAACGACATGAACGGCACGTCGCCGGACGCGAGCGGTTCGGGTCACGCCGATGCCGCGATCGACGCGCCGATCGAGGCGCCGTTCGGCAACCGCATGCCGCAGATCACGGGCGGTAGCGGCATCCTCGCCGCGCCGAAGGTCATCGCGATCACGTACGCGAACGACGCGCTGCGCACCGACTACGAGACGTTCTTCACGCAGTACGCCGCCTCGACCGCGTGGGCCGCTCAGGCCGGCGAGTACGGGATCGGTGCGTTGACCGTCGCCGCGCCTGGTCGGCTCGCCGCGAACGCGCCCACGACGCTGACCGAGAACCAGTTCATCGCGAACGTGCTCGAGCCGAACATCACGGGCGCGAGCCCGGCGTGGGGCGCCGCCGATGCGAACACGCTCTACGAGATCTCGATCCCGGCGGGGCTGGCCTACGACGACGGCACGGGCTCGAAGTGCTGCACCGACTACCTCGGCTACCACTACGATACGAAGATCGGGAACGTCGACGTGCCGTTCGCGATCAACTGCACGTGCGACGGTAGCGGGTTGACCGCGGCCCAGAACCTGACCGAGACCGCCAACCACGAGACCGTCGAAGCGGCGACCGATCCGCTCGGCACCGGGTTCGCGCAGACCGATGACGATCACGCGGCGTGGACCTACACGACCGATGGCGAGGTCGCCGATCTGTGCGAGTACGCCGACACCGCGAACTTGTTGATGCCGGCCGGCATGGACTACGCGATCCAGCGCACGTGGTCCAACGCGGCCGCCAGCGCCGGTCACGATCCGTGCGTGCCCGTCGCGGATGCGGACTACTACCAGACGATCCCCGACGCGCCCGATACCGGCAACGTCTCGATCTTCGGCAGCCACACCAGCACGCACCTGACCAAGATCGCGAAGGGCGCGACCGGGACGCTGACCCTGCACGTTTATGCCGATGGCGCGAACCCGGGTCCGTTCAAGGTGACGGTCGACGATTGGAACGGCATGTTCGCCGACCCGCCGGTCTACCTGCTCTCGTTCGTCCAGCCGACCGGGATGTTTAACGCCGGCGACACGGTCACGGTCCAGGTCACGGTGGCGAACACCGACAGCGGGCTCGGCAACGCCGCCGAGGCCTATCAGATCACGACCAAGCCGGTGACCGGCCCGGCGACCTACTACTACGGGCTCGTCGGTCAGTAGGACCGTAGGCTCCAACCACCGTCGGCGCGATCAGCGAGGTCAGGCCCGCGCGCGGAGCAGATCGGCGAGCCGATAGCTCAACGCGACGAGCGTGAGCCCGCTGTTCGCGATGCCGCCCGCGCGCAACACCGAGCCGTCGCACGCAAAGGTCTGCGGCAGCCCGGCGACGGCGAAGAACTCGAGGCCGGCGTCCCGAGGCATCGGCACGAAGTCGCTCGCAGTGCCCGAGTGATGGGCGGCGTTGCGGAACTCCCATTGCGAGACCGGCAACAGCTTGCGGTCGAGGATGTCGTCCGCGAACTCCGCGAAGAACTTGTCGACGCCCTTGGCGTACGCGTCGAGCTCCTCGGGCGTGACGTGCCAGTTGAGCGCCGGCCGCTGGCCCGGCTCGAGCTTCAGCCCGCGCGAGGCGAGCGGTGCCTGCTCGCCGAGGATCAGCACCGAGTAGTGGTCGCCGCGAAACCCGAGCCGGGTCTTGAACAGGATCGCCTCGCGCACGGCCTCGAGGTTGCCGAGCAGCATCAGGATCTTCTTGGGCGAGAACGGATCGTTGCGCAGGTCCGACAGGATGTAGCGCGCCGGCCCGGTGATCGAGCCGAGCCGCAGGTCGACGGCGGGCCGCAGGTACACGACCATCTTGAGACCATCGGTCTCGTAGATCACGCCGGCGCGGACCTCGGACGACCGCGTCGTCGTGCACGAGATCTGCTTGAGCTTGCTATCGGGCTTGATCTTGACCTTCGCGACGTAGGCCATCGGATGGTCGTGATAGCCGCCCACGAAGCCGGTATCGCGCCCGAGCGAGGTCGCGAGCAACACCGGCGTCGCGAGGCCACCGGCGGCCGAGATCACGTAGTCCGCCGCGAGCGTCTGGACGCCGTGCTTGCCGCGGACCTCGACGCCGCCGTCGACGATCTTGTGCGCGTGGCCGTAGACGATCGCGATGTCGCCACCTGGATGGCGCTTGTTCGCGAGCTGCCACACGTTGTGGCGGGCCTGCGGCAGCACCATGTGGGCGACGGTCGACTTGCCGTGCTCGAGCGTCGCCCGGTTGGCGTCGCGGGCACGATCGGTCGCGGCGAGCTCGGCGTCGTCGAGGAACAGCGACCACGCCTTGGCGTAGTAGGGCGCGATCGTGCGGCGCTCGATGCCCGCCTTCGCGAGATCGTGATCGTCGAGCTCGATCAGCGCGTTGTGCCAGTAGTTGGTGGTGCCGCCGAGCCCCTCGCCACGGTTGATCGAGGTGTTGACCTCGCCGGTGTCGCACGCGACGTCGCGGAACAACGGCTTGATCTTGCGACCCTGCTCGACGACCGTCACCGCGAAGTCATCCCGTAGCAGGGTGGCTAGCAGCGAACCACAGAGTCCGGCCCCGATCACGACGACACGCTTCTTCACGATGCTCGAGAGATACCATCGCCCACGCCGCGGTTCGTGAGGCGGCGCCACGATCGTGCCTGTGGTCCACGCGCACACCGTCCCGAAAACGCTCCACGCGCGGGCGCGCGGGCTCCCGGGTGATCCGATACCGTTCGGCATGGCCCAACCGGTGAAATCCGATGCGTTCGTGTTCTTCGGTGCGACGGGTGACCTCGCGTACAAGCAGATCTTCCCGGCGCTCCAGGCCCTGATCCGGACCGGGCGGCTGACGGTGCCGATCATCGGGGTCGCGAAGGCCGGGTGGAAGGTCGAGCAACTCCGTGACCGCGCCCGCAAGTCGCTCGCCGAGCACGGCGGCGTCGACGAGGCCGCGTTCGCCAAGCTGGTCGCGCAGCTCGAGTACGTCGATGGCGACTACGCCGACGCGGCCACGTTCACCGCGCTGCGCGCCAAGCTCGGCGAGGCGCGCCATCCGCTGCACTATCTCGCGATCCCTCCGAGCCTGTTCCCGGTCGTGGTCGAACAGCTCCACAAGTCCCGCTGCAGCGAGGGCGCGCGGGTCGTGATCGAGAAGCCGTTCGGCCACGACCTGCCCTCGGCCGAGGCGCTCAACCGGACCATCCACTCGGTGTTCGACGAGCAATCGGTGTTTCGCATCGATCACTTCCTCGGCAAGGAGGCGGTGCAGAACCTCGTGGTGTTCCGGTTCGCCAACTCGTTCCTCGAGCCGATCTGGAACCGCCACTATATCGAGAGCGTCCAGATCACGATGGCCGAGACGTTCGATATCGCAGGTCGTGGCGCGTTCTACGACGCGACCGGCGCGATCCGCGATGTCATCCAGAATCACCTGTTGCAGGTGCTCGGGATCGTCGCGATGGAGGCCCCGGCGACCACCTACCACGAGGCGATCCGCGACGAGATCGTGAAGGTGTTCCGCCAGACCGAAGCGATCTCGCCGGCGAACCTGATCCGCGGCCAGTTCGCCGACTACCACGCCGAGCCCGGCGTCGCCGCGGGCTCGACGGTCGAGACCTTTGCCGCGTTGCGCCTGTCGATCGATTCGTGGCGCTGGGACGGCGTTCCATTCTTCATCCGCACCGGCAAGTGCATGCCGGTCACCGCGACCGAGGTGATGGTGCGCCTCAAGCGTGCGCCGCTGTCCGAGCTCGCGTGCGGGGAGGGCAACTACGTCCGGCTCCGGCTCGGCCCCGAGATGACGATCGCGATCGGCGCGCGCGTCAAGCATCCGGGCGAGGCGATGACCTCCGAGCCCAACGAGCTGACGCTCGTGCATCACGTCGTGGCGACCGAGATGACCGCGTACCAGCGGTTGCTCGGCGACGCGATGGATGGAGACCCGACCTTGTTCGCGCGCGAAGACGCGGTCGAGCAAGCCTGGCGAATCGTCGAGCCGATCCTCGCCAACATCGGGCCGGCGTTGACGTACGAGCGCGGCACCTGGGGGCCCGCCGAGGCCGACCGGCTGACCGCCGAGATCGGAGGCTGGTATCAGCCACAGGCCAGCGTCGTCGATAGCAAGCTCGAGCGCTGAGCGTCCCCGCCAAGCGGCACTCCGCGGTCCCCGGCGCGTGCGGAATACCACCCGCGGCGTAGACTTCCGCGATGGGACTCGATCACTACGTCACGCTCGGCCGTTCGGGCCTGCGCGTCTCGGCGCTCTGCCTCGGAACGATGACCTTCGGCGAGGACTGGGGCTGGGGCTCGAGCGTGAAGGACTCCGAGGCGATCCTCGATCGCTTCCTCGCGCGCGGCGGCAACTTCATCGACACCGCGAACGGCTACACCAAGGGCCACGCCGAGAAGATCATCGGCGATCATCTCGGCCGCCACGCCGCCAAGCGCGACCGCGTCGTGATCGCGACCAAGTTCGTCACCAACATGTATCGCGGCGATCCGAACGGCGGCGGCTCGAGCCGCAAGGCGATCATCGCGCAGTGCGAGCAATCGCTGCGCCGGCTGCAGACCAGCTACCTCGATCTGTACTGGATGCACGCGTGGGATGCGACCACGCCGATCGAGGAGACCCTGCGCGCGCTCGACGACCTCGTCCGCGCCGGCAAGGTCCGGTTCGTCGGGTTCTCCGATACGCCCGCGTGGAAGTGCGCGCAGGCGCAGACCATCGCGGCGTTCCGCGGTTGGTCACCGCTGATCGCGCTGCAGATCGAGTACTCGCTGCTCGAGCGCACCGTCGAGGGCGAGCTGATCCCGATGGCCCAGGAGCTCGGGCTCGGGGTCACGCCGTGGTCACCGCTCGCGCGCGGCGTGCTGTCCGGCAAGTACACCCGCGCGAACCACGGCAACCACGCGCCCGGGCGCGGCGAGCGCGTCACCGCGAGCCTCGACGACAAGGCCTACGATCTGATCGACGAGCTCGCGCGCACCGCGAAGGAGCTCGGCACCACCAGCGCGCGGGTCGCGCTTGCGTGGGTCGCGAGCCGGCCGGGCGTGTCCTCGGTGATCATCGGCGCACGCACGATGGAGCAACTCGACGACAACCTCGCCGCCGCGGAGGTCGCGCTCGACGCGGCGCGGATCGCGCGCCTCGACAAGCTCTCGGCCCCGAAGCTGCCGTTCCCGGTCAACATGCTCGCGTTCAGCGGCGCGATCATCGACGGTGGCACGCACGTCAACGGCCGCCAGATGCCGGCGTGGCCGATGACGCCCGCGACCGACGAAGAGCGCTACTAGCCTCGATCGGAGTCCGCTCCGGGTGGACTGGAGTGCCCCGCCGGGCAATGATCGTCGGATGGCGGGCGATGCCCCGACGATCCCGGATACCGAGCTCGCGGCCGAGACCGTGGGCCCCACCCAGCTCGCCGATGCGAGCGTGGACGACGCCGCGATGCCCGAGCCCGGCTACACGATCGGCGACGTGATCGGCCGCGGCGGCATGGGGGAGGTGCTGGTCGCGCACGATCGCCGGATCGGCCGCGCGGTCGCGATCAAGCGGATCCGGAGCGATGCATTCGCGACCGACACGCTCGCGCGGTTCCTGCGCGAGGCCCGGATCCAGGCCCGGCTCGAGCACCCCTCGATCGTGCCGGTCTACGAGCTCGGCTACGATCCCGAGGGCCGGCCGTTCTTCACGATGAAGAAGATCACCGGCGTGACGCTCGCGGCGCGGATCGGCGATGGCTCCGCGCTGCAACCCTTGTTGCGAGCGTTCGCCGATGTCTGCCTCGCGATCGAGTTTGCCCACGAACGCGGGGTCGTGCATCGCGATCTCAAGCCCCACAACATCATGCTCGGCGACTTTGGTGAGGTGTACGTGCTCGATTGGGGGATCGCGCGCATGCTCGGCGATCCGGCGCGTTCGGAGCCCACGTTGCCCGCCGGGAGCGACCACCTCGAGACCAAGGGCCTGCTCGGGACGCCCGGCTACATGTCGCCCGAACAGATCCAGGGCGACGCGGCACTCGGGCCACCGTCCGATGTCTACGCGCTCGGCGCGATCTTGTTCGAGGTCCTCGCCGGCGAGCCCCTGCACCCTCGAGGCACGCCGGGGATCACGACGACGCTCGAAGGCGTCCATCACGGTCCCCTCGAATGCCGGCCGGACCGCGCGATTCCGCCCGAGCTCGATGTCGCGTGTCTCGCCGCGCTGGCCACCGACCCGGCCGCACGCCCGACGGCGCGAGCGCTCGCGCAGCTGGTGCAACGCTACCTCGATGGCGATCGCGACCTCGAGCAGCGCCGCACGCTCGCAGCGCAACAGCTCGTGCTGGCACGCGCCGCGCTCGCCACCGCGACCGCCGAGGGTCGGGCGACCGCCATGCACCACGCGGGTCGTGCGCTCGCGCTCGCCCCTGAATCCGGCGATGCCGCCGCGCTGCTCACCACGTTGATCCTCGAACCTCCGCGCGAGATTCCACCGGCGTTGCAACGCCGGATCGACAACGATAGCCGCGCGATCACCGCGCGGCAGAGCCTGTCCGCCGGCTACACCTACGCCGCGTACTTCTTGTTCTTGCCGATGTTGTTCTGGCAAGGGGTGACGAACGCCGGCCTGGCGATCGTCGGCTACACCCTGGTGGCGGGTATGGCGATCGGTGCGATCTGGATCGGTAGGACGAAGCGGGCGGTGTCTCCCGCGATCCTCGTGCTGCCGAACGTGCTCGTGGTGGCGTTGCTCACCCGCGCCTACGGGCCGCTCCTGCTCGCGCCCGGCATCGCCGGAGCGACCGCGATGGTGTTGATCTCGGTCCCCGAGCTCGTCGAGCGACCCGTGCTCGTGATCGGCGCGATGTGCAGCTCGCTCCTGATCCCGATGGGCCTCGAAGCGATCGGGCTGATCGCGCCGACCTGGCACGTCGTCGATGGTGCCGTGGTCTCGACCTCGGCCGTGATGCACGTGGGTGGGCTCGGCACCGAGGTGACCGTCGTGGTCGGCAACCTCGTGATGATCCTGGTCATGGGGCTGATGGCGCGCACGCTGGCGCGACAACGCCGCGACGCCGTCCGCGATGTCGAGATCCAGGCGTGGAACCTCCGCCAGATGGTGCCGCTCGCGCCGGGCGATGCGGGGCGCGCTCAGTAGCCTGGCTGCGCGACCACTTCGGTCGCGGCGCCGTCGACGGCGCGCACGGAGACCGGCAGGAAGTCGACGGTGCCGCTGGTGCCCGCGTAGCTCACCTGGAGCGTGGTCTGGCCTGCGGGTACGCCGCAGACCAGGAAGATGCCCTCGAGCGGCGCGGCCTGCGCGGCGTACTGCGAGAAGCCCAGCGACGTGAGCTCGGTGACGATCGTCTGATAGATGTCGATCGGCGGATCTCCGACCGCGGCAGCGTTCTGGGTCAGCGCGCCGTGCACCTTCGCCGAGTCGGTGAGGACGTGGCCCGCACAATCCACCGCCTTGAACGCGACGAAGCCCAGGCCTGCACCCGTGGTGCATTGGCTGCCGGCGTTCTGCGCCATCGCGATCGCCGCCTGCGGGGTGATCACGGTAAACGGCACCGTCGTGGCCTTCACGTAGGGCGTCCCGACGTAGGACAGCGTCTCGAGGGTCGCGGCCGAGCCACTACCGGTCCCCGGCATCTCGACGTATCCGGCCACCGGCGCGTGGTTCGTCGCGACGGTGAACGAGAAGGCGCCGGTCGCGTCCGCCGTCGTGCTGCCCAGCAAGCTCGCATCGGTGCACGGCTCGGCCGAGCACAGGTTCACCGCGCCGGTATACGGCGTGGTGAACATCATCGCGAGGATGCTCGTGAGGTCGGTCGAGAGCGTGCCGGCCGTTCCGGTCACGGCGACCATGTCCGGAATGGTCGTCGGCGGGGTGGTGTTGCCCGCACACGCAAAATCCCCCGAGGCCGAGCCCGAACCCGAGCCCGAGCCCGAGCCCGAGCCCGAGCCGGATCCCGAGCCCGCCGCATCGGCGAGGCGCGCCGCATCCGCCGTGGCGCTGCCATTGGACGCGTCGACGCTGGCAGCATTGTCCTTGCCACTGCATGCCACACACCCGACGAGCGCGATCACCTTGATGAGCTTCGGCATGCCGTCGCGATACACCAGATAGGGCCGCGTTCACAGACCCTAGATGCCGCGATCCCCGGCCGGGCCTCCGCCCCCGCCATCGGTCGATCTGGGGGCGGTTCAGCAGCTGATCGCGAGCCGCGCTCAGTCGCCCTCAGTCGATCGGGCGAGCCGCCGTGATCGTCGGTGCGATCGACGCGACCGCGACGGGAATCTGGCGGCGGCGGCGGACCAGGCGCCGGGCCCCGAGCGCACCCGGAACCAGCACCAGCAGCCACGGCAACAGCGCGACGCAGGAGACCAGCAGCCACGACGCGGCGTCGCGCAGCATCTCGATCGAGCTCTCGAACGACTCCGACGTCTTCGAACCCAGCGTCTTCGGCGGTGGCGGCGGCGCGATCGCGACCGCCGCGAGCCGCTGCGACATCGCGATCGTCAGCGTCGACAGCGACACCTGATCGTTCCACTGTTTGAGGTGGCCCTGATAGCCCTCGATCTCGCCGCGCACGCGCGCGAGCTCCTTCTCGACGGTGAGGATCTGCTCGAGCGTGCCGTTCTTCGCGGTCGCGATCTCGAGCAGGCGCTTCTCGAGCTGCTGCGCGCTCGCGAGCTCGGCCTCGGTATCGACGAATTGATCGGTGATGTCGGCGGCGTTCGTCGTCTCCGCGGTGACCTCACCGAGCTGATGCAGCATCGGCAGCAGGCTGCCGAACGCATCCGCGGGGATCCGGAGCACGATCACCGCGGTGCTGCGGGCGCCGTGCTGCTCGACCTGTGTCGAGTCGATGTACCCGCCCGCGCTCTGGACCAGCGCGTCGAGCTGGCCGCGTGACGTGTCGACCGAAGCGACCGTGACGTCGATCCGGCCGGTGCGGATCACCTTGCGGGTATCGGCATGCTTGACCGCGGTGGCGCCCGGCGCGTGGTCGGGCGAGCTCGCCGCCGCGCCGGCCGCCCTACCCACGTCACCTGCCAACGCCGTCGGGGCCTGCTCGCTGGCGGCGACACCGGCGCCACCCTTGTGCTTGGCGCAACCGTGGAGAGCAAGCGAGCCAACCAGCGCGATCGAGAGGAGCTTCATGTCACTGCCAACGCGCGATCTCCAAAATCGAGTCGCACTCCTTCGTCGCGAGTTGTCACGCGGTGCGGACAACTCACCCAAGTGGCCCGCGAGCCTCGAGATCGGAGATTGCTGGATCCGGTGGTACCTCGCGGACACACATGTGCTGTACGTCTGACCCCGATGTCCAACGAGCGCACCCGAGACCGCGGCAACCTGTTCGAGTACGAGCAGAAGCAGAAGCCGAGCCAGCCGGACTTTCACGGTGACTGCACCATCGACGGGACGGCGTACGAGATCCGCGGCTGGCGCCGCGAGGACCAGCTCGCGGTCAGCCTCGCTCCCCCACGTCACGATACGAACAAGCTGTCACGGGAGGTGTTTCGCGGCGCCCTCGACCCAGCCCCGGCCAAGCCGGCGCGCGCGAGTGCCCGCGGCACGAACGCCCGTGGCTCCCAGGACAGCTCGAAGGAGCCCGCGGTCGCCACGCCCGCGTGGTCGGGCGAGATCGTGAGCGACACGGCGGCCTATGCCGTCCGCGCGTTCGAGAAGCAGGGCAAGAGCGGCATGTACTGCACGCTCAGCTTCGAGCGGATCGAGAAGCCCGCGCAGGACGCGCCGGATGACCGCTGGGTTGACGCCGACGCCGACGAGTGAGCGCGCGCGGCTACCGCGGTGGCTTGACCACGTATGCGCGAAACCGCTTGTTCTTGATCCGCCCGGCGGACAGCCCCTCGAGCGCGCGCGTGGCCATCGCCGCGACGACGGCGACGAAGCTGATCCGCTCGTTGATCGCGATCTGCCCGATGTCGGTCGCCGCGATCCCGACCCCGGTGGTCAAGGCGCCGACGATATCGCCGGGCCTCAGGCGATCCTGGCGGCCGCCCTGGATCGCGATCGTGATCATCGCGGGCGATGGCGGCAGCTGCGCGTCGTCGGGCGGCAGGCTCGACATCGCGACCCCGGCGAACGGGCCGCCGCGTAGCTCGTCCACGAGCCGCCGATCCGAGGGCTGCACGAGGCTGATCGCCAGGCCGGTGCGACCGGCGCGCGCCGTCCGGCCGATGCGATGGACGAGCACATCGGGCTCCTGGGGCAGATCGAAGTTGACGATCGCGCCGAGGTGGTCGATGTCGAGCCCGCGCGCGGCCACATCGGTCGCCACGACGACGCGCAGGCTGCCGTTGCGGAGCAGCAACAACACCGTGTTCCGATCGTGCTGCTCCATGCCGCCGTGCAGCGCGACCGCCGCGAACCCCGAGCTCGCGAGCGCGGCGGCGACCTCGTCGCAGGACTCGCGGTGGTTGCAGAACACGATCGCCGACTCGGGCCGATGGTGGCCGAGGATCCGGATCAGCGCCGCCACCCGGTCGGTGCGCTCGACGCCGTACAGCACCTGCGTGATCCGCGCCGTGACGTCCTCCGCGGGAACGACCACGGGCAACGCGTCCTGCTGATACGTCGTGCTCAACGCGCGCACCGCCTCGGGAAACGTCGCCGAGAACAGCAGCGTCTGGCGGTCGGCGGGGATCGCGCGGGCGATCGCGCTGACCGTCTCGACGAAGCCCATCTCGAGCATCCGATCCGCTTCGTCGAGCACGAGGGTGCGCACGCCCGAGAGGTCGAGCCGCTCGCGCACCAGATGGTCGTGGACCCGCCCCGGCGTTCCGACGATCACGTCGGCGCCATGCTCGAGCGACGCGCGCTCGCCCTGCACCGAGGTCCCACCGCTGAGCGTGAGCACGCGCGTATGCGGCAACGGACGCGCCAGCCGGCGCAGCTCGTGGGCCACCTGGGCGGCGAGCTCGCGGGTCGGGCACAGCACGAGGGCACCGGGTCGAGCCCCGCGCGGCGTGATCCGCGCCAGCAGCGCGAGCCCGAACGCCGCCGTCTTGCCGGTGCCGGTCGCCGCCTGGCCGAGCACGTCGCGGCCCTCCAGCATCGCCGGCAAGGCGAGCGCCTGGATCGGTGTCATTTCGACATACCCGAGCTGGGTCAGGTTCTCGATCCACGCAGGCGCGAGCGAGAGCGTCGAGAACAGGAGTGTCGACAAGACTCCCCTGTGTAGCCCTTCCCGCAGCGAACCGTCCTGGCCCGCGGCAGAATTCAACACGCGTGGTAGCGTGCCGCATGGCTGACGATGCGCTGCGACTCGTGCTGGTCAAGGCCGTCGAGCAGCTCCGCGCTGCGACCGACCTGACGATGGATGAAGTGATCGGCGTCCGTGCGATCCGCGCGCTCCCCGCTGCGGCGCGCACGCCCGAGGTCTGTTACGCGCTCGGGATCATCGAAGGCGCGGCCACCGCGCTGCGCGCCACGCCCCGCGAGATGCTCGAAGATCACGATCTGTTGACCCCGAAGCGCGACTGAACGCGACGTGAGGGCTCGTGGCGTGATGCGCGTCGTTGTCGTCGCCACGATCGCTGGCTGTGCGACCTCGATCGATGCCGGCCTGATGCAGCACGCGCCGGGCGATGGCACGGCTGCCTCGATCAACGGCCACATGGCGATCGGCCCGGTGCCGGATCACATCCTCGTCGCCGGCTTCGATCTGCGCGGCGACCTCGGCGCGAGCGGCGACCGCTTCGCGCTCGGTGCGAGCGTGCTCGGCGGGGTGCCGATCGGTCGTTACAAGGCGCTCGCGCGCGCCGGCGTGTGGCACTCCGCGTTCACGACCACCGACGATCGCTCGATCGTGCCGAGCTTCGAGCTCGCCGGCTACGTGCCGCTCGACGATCATCCCACCGATCCCGAGCACCCGGAGTACGGCACCAGCAGCGACGGCATCGTGATCGGCGTGCGGGAAGACCTCGATCAGCGCGCGTTCACGACGATCTTCGTCGGCCTCGCGCTGTTCTTCGTTCCTGGCTACTGAAACCGTGCGACCGCGCCCGCCGTGCTCGTGTGCGGCACTCCGAGTGATGCACGCTGTGTGCTACGGCCTCACCGGAGGCGGGGGCGGAGGCGGAGGCGCTACGTTGTCCGAGGGCGGCGGTGCGGGTGGCGCGGCACGGCTTCGCTCCGGCGGTGTCGGCAGCATCGGGATCGCCAGGACCAGCGCAGCGAGCCGCTGCCAGCCCTCCTTCGTTCGCGCGAACCCGGACAGCGTACCGGCCGGTTTGTCGTCGACCCGTAGCTGCATCGCCGCGTCGACCTCGACGTGGAACCTGCCCATCGTCGTCACCAGCGAGATCCCCGCACCCTCGACGTCATATGCGAGCGTTTCCCGCGTCGTCCCGACCGTGACGACCGGCGGCTTCCAGTCGACCTGCCCGATCGCGGTCCCGGTCGCATCCGTGAGCGTGTCCTCGGGCGTGAGCGTCACGATCACCTGACCCGCATCGCCCGCGAGCGCGAGCGGCGTGGGCTTGGCCGGCGGTGGCGTCGCGTGCTTGCCACACGCCAGCACCGCGAGGAGCAAGGCTGCTGCGATCACGCGGGTCATCGCGAGGATCCGTCGCGAGCGATCCGCAGGTCGAGACCACGGTCCGAGCATCCACGTCACCGTACACCAGCCGCTGTTGTCGTCGGCGCGGCCGTCCTGGTCTCGGCGGCCTGCGCGGCACGCGGTCGATCGCGTGTGGCAGCAACCGGCTGTGTTAGCCTGTACGTCCGCGAGGGAGCACGAGCATGACCTTTGTCGCCGCGCTGCGTGAGCTCGATGGCACCCAGCGCAAGGTGGTGCTGGCCAGCTTCCTGGGCTGGACGCTCGACGCGTTCGATTACTTCCTGCTGGTGTTCGTGATTCCCGAGGTGGCGCGTGATTTCCACGTCGGCATCACCGAAGTCGCGTTTTCGTTGACCCTGACCCTGGCGATGCGCCCGCTCGGTGCGTACGTGTTCGGCCGCCTCGCCGATCGCTATGGCCGGCGTCCGGTGCTGATGGCCGACATCATCCTGTTCGCGGTGCTGGAGGCGGCCTCCGCGCTGGCGCCTTCGTTGCTCGTGCTGTTGATCGTGCGCGCGCTGTTTGGTCTGGCGATGGGCGGCGAATGGGGCATCGGCGCCTCGCTGGCGATGGAGTCGATTCCGGCGAAGGCCCGCGGCGCGGTCTCCGGGCTGCTACAGGAAGGCTATGCGGCCGGCTATCTGTTCGGCGGGCTGTGCTACCTCCTGCTGTTCGACTACATCGGATGGCGCGGCATGTTCGCGCTCGGCGTGCTGCCGGCGTTGCTGGTGCTGTTCATCCGCCGCCACGTACCGGAGTCGCCGGTCTGGATCTCCGCGCGCAGCGCCGCAGCGCCACGCCCGGGCTTCATCCAGACCATGCGCGGACGCTGGAAGCTGTTCGCGTACCTGGTCGTGCTGATGACGGCGTTCAACATGTTCAGCCATGGCTCGCAGGACATGTATCCGACGTTCCTCAAGCAGCAACTCCACCTCGATACGCACCACGTCGCATGGCTGACGATCGCGCTCAACGTCGGGGCGATCGTCGGTGGCTTGTGGTTCGGGGCGTGGTCCGAACGGGTCGGTCGCCGCCGTGCGATCATCGTCGCCGCGGTGCTGGCGGTCCCGATGGTGCCGCTGTGGGCGTTTGGCGGATCGATCGTGCTGCTCGGCGTCGGCGTGTTCTTGCTGCAGATGATGGTGCAGGGAGCCTGGGGCGTGGTGCCGGTGCATCTCAACGAGCTGGCGCCCGATGCGGTGCGCGCGACGTTGCCAGGCTTCGCCTACCAGACCGGCAACCTGCTCGCGGCGTTCACCGCGCCGTTCCTCGCCTGGATGGCCGTGCGCCGGGGTGGCGACTATGCGTTCGCGATGGCCAGCTTCATCGCCGTGGTCGCGGTGGTGCTCGCGATCGTGACGGCGCTAGGTCCGGAGGCGCATGGCGCGCACTTTGGCGACGACGCGAACGGCTAGTTCAGACCGCGATACGTGAAGCTGACCCACGGCAAGCCGATCGGCGGCCCGCCGTCGCAATCGCCGTTCGCGCAGAACGGCTTGACGAGCTCGAGGTCGACCGCGATCTGCCGCGACGTGAAGCGCACGCCGTACCAGGCGAGCAGGCCGTTGGCCTGGCCGCTGATGTCGCCGAACAGGTGCGCGGTGTCCGCCTCGGCCACGAGCCGTACGTGATTCGAGATCCTCGCGACCAGGCCACCCATGAACGCGACGGGAACGGACGCTTGATTCTGATGGGCGAAGCCGGCGACGACCGCGCCGTCGAGGTGCGAGTAGCAGCCGTCGTCCAGACAGTACGTCGCGGTGCCGGCGACCTCGGCCCCGCTCGCGCTGTCCGAGGTCGTGCTCGAGGTCGTCATGCCGTTGTTGTCGACGACGTCGGTGCTGTTCGCGACGACGCCACCCACGCCGACCTGGATCGCCGCGCGCAGTGGCCCCTGCTTGAGCACCTGCAGCTTGCCGGAGAGGAATCCCCAGTAGAAGTCGCTCGTGACCGGGATCATCGTCGTCGCGCTGATCAGGAGCTGGTCGGTGACGGCGTACGACACGCCGATCATCAGCAGCTCGTCGTCCTCGAACGACCACGTGCCCGCGGGCGGCGTGAGCGCGGTCGGCATGATCGCCACGTGGCCCGAGCTCGCATCGTCGAGCGTGCCTTGGTCCACGGTCGTGAGCCGCGGCGGCGGCGGCGGCGGTGGCAGCGGCTGCGGCTGCATTATCACGGGCGCCGGCATCGGCACGCCCGGCGGCGCCTCGGAGGGGGGCCCATCATCGGCCCTCACCCACGACGACGACCCGACCAGAAAGACCAAGGCGATGGCTAATCTCATTTCCGCCAACGTATCTCGTGCGGCGCTCGGCGAGCGGATCCAGGCTGGCAGAACCTGGCGAAGTGCGCCGGCCCGGCCAGCAGGTCGCGAGCTCGATGCGCGCAGCTCGGACGTTACCCTGCAGCACCGGAGAGGTCCGCGCGCCGTGGCCGGGGCAACCGGTAGAACAGCGTCACGATGTACAGCGACATCGCAGCGGCGAAACAACACCATGCCGACGCGAACGTGTGTGGCAACAGGATGTGCGTCGCCGCGGCCGTCAGGATCAGCATCATGCCGAAGTGGACGATCTTGCGATGGGTCGAGACCAGCAGCGGCGTCGCGACGACCACGAAGTAGAGCACCTGCCACACCAGGTTCGGCAGCACGCGAAACGCCGGCGAGCTATCGACGTTGTAGTGCAGCGAGTGTGCCTCGACATCGACGTGCAACCAGCTCGGGCGGAACACCAGCGGCACCATCACGATGGCTCCCATCGCCAACCCGACCGACGTCATCGTGTAGAGCAGGAGCTTCGCCTTTCGGCCGCGCTCGACGAGCAGCATGCTGAACGGGATCCACACCGGCCAGAAGCACAGCGCGAAGAACAGAAACGTACTCGCCGCGATCGTGACGAGCCGCGCATCGCCGCGATGCAGGCCCGTCCACACCCAACCCTCGCAGAACTGTTGCGCGCCGAACACCAGCGGCACGAGCGCCATCGGCACCCAGGAACGATCGGTTCGAATCGCCTTCTCGAGGCAATACGTGCCGACGACCAACAACGATCCGGCGAGTGAAAAGCTGACCTCGGGAGATAGACACACACCGAACCGTGACACGTGGCGCCCGACCACTGGCGCCAAGCTCCACACGATCGGCGCCACGAGACCCTCGCCAGCCGCTCGCCCATGCCGGCGGCCGCCGGAGTCTGGCTCGGCTCGGCTCGCCCTACGATCGCGTTCGCCGGCGACTCGCGCGGGCGAGCTTCGGATTGGTCTTCAGCGTCTCGAGCAGCCCGGTGGTCGCCGTGCGCAGCTCGAGCAGCTCGTTCGCGAGCGATCCTGCGATCAGCGCGCTCAGCGACGCGCGTTGCATCGGCTCGAGCGCGAGCACCGCATCGACCAGCGGCGCCGGCAAGCCCAGGCGCGGATCGTCGTCGTCAAACAGCTCGCCGTCATCGCCTTGATCGGTGAGCTCCTCGAGCTGCTTCATCTCACGTCCCAGATCCCGGCCCGTCTTCGGGATCGCGAACCGCTCCGGCTTGAAGTTGCCGGCCCACTCGACGAGCTCGCGATCGTCCTCGTCGGAGGGATCCGCGAGGGCCCGCAGCAGGGTTGCGTAGCCGCCGGATCCCCCGCAGTCCTCGGGCGGGCAGGCGCGCGCGCCTGCGGTGCAGCGCGGCTTGGGCGCTTTCGCGACCGTCTTGACGTTCTTGACCGTGACCTCGTGCCTCCAGCCATCCCCGAAATCGTACTCGTACACGAACAAGTCACCCTTGCCCACGAGATCGTCCAGGCGGACGCCGCGCTCGTCCTCGAGCCCCAGCTCCTCGGCCCCGTCGACGTTCGCCATGCCGTACGAGGTGCCGTCGATGATGAACTGGTGGAGGTGCGAGTTGGTCCACCCCATCGCGACCTGGATCGCGAAGTGGACGTCGTCCAGTGTCGCCGACCCGGCCAGCTCGATGCGGCGCCAGATCGGCGGCTCGATCTCGGACAGCCTGACGTCGAGCTCGTAGGTGGTGGTGGCCATGCCCGCACCCTAGCGCAGGTCGGGGAGAGCAGGGAGCCTCGTGGAAACAGGTCGCCGATCGCGGGCTCGTTCATCCGGACGAGCGCGAGGGCGGCGTGCTCGGCATCCCCATCTGATCGCGGACGGTCCGGAACTCCGGCGTCCAGTGGCCCGCGCGATCGCGTACCGTGAGCGTGTGCTGCTGGGGCGGCGCCGTCGCCGGCCCGAACACGTCGACATCGACGAGCGCTGGTTTGCCTTCGCGCGGGATGATCTGCCAGTGCTCGCGCCACGGCAACGCCGCCGCGGCCGCCGCGTCACGCACGCGCTCGCGCTCGAGCGACGACGTGCAGATCGTGATCGAGCCGCCCGGTGCGATCATGCGGGCGGCGGCCGCGAGGTAGTCCTCGACGCCGCCGCGCAGCTCGAACCGGCACGGCATCGCGTGCGGCTTGTCGGACTCGGTCCCGGTGCCGCGCGGGAAATACGGCGGCGTGCCGGTGATCAGCGCGAACCGAGCTTCGAACCCGTGGTCGCGTAGATCGCCATCGACGATCCGGCAGCGCTCCGCGACGCCGTTGTAGGCGATCGATCGCCGGCCGAGCGCGGCGCGGTCGGCCTGCGCCTCGATCCCGGTGACGTCGACGAGCGGCAACCGCCACGCGACCATCAGCAACACGCTAGCCGCGCCGCACCCGAGATCGAGCGCGAGGCTCGCGAACGTGGCGGGCAGGTCACGCGTCGCGACCCACGCGGTGACCAGGTCGTCGAGGCTCCAGCGATGGCCCTCGCGCTTCTGGAACAGCCGCCAATCGCCGCTGAGATACGAGAGGTCCTCGTCCGCCGCGGGCGCGAGCTCGGCGCGACCGTCGGGGCCACGCGGCTGCGGGCCCGGCGCGATCCATCCATCGGGACGACGAGCCACCACGCGGTGACTATAGCCTGTGCCCCGCGGTTGGCCGCGGACACGTGTGCGTCGTCGCCCGCTGCTGGATGTGGTACGGAGCTTCCAATGCGGGTCGAGTCCTGGCTGGTGATCGCAGCGGTCTTGGGTTTCGGGTCGTGCACGGGCGGCAACATGATGCCGCGGGAGCAGATCGAGCAGCCGGTCCCGACCGCGAGCGGCCCACCGCCGCCGCTCTACGACGACCCGAAAACGCAGGTCGACACGTTGCAGGCCGACCTCGTCGCGCGCCGCGCGGCACTGTCGCTACCGACCCCACCGGCGCTACCCGAGGTGTGCGAGCCGGTGTGCGCGATCGAGGATCCGCCCGACAAGCCGAGCCGCACCGCCGGGTGCGCGCCCGGCGCCGGGTCGGCGTGCGCCACGGCGTGCGTGCAGGCCGATGCGGCGTGCGATGACGCCGCGCAGATCTGCACGATCGCGAGGGGGTTGCCAACCGATGCGTTGGTCGCCGGCCGGTGTCGCGATGCGCGGATCACCTGCGCGGACGCACACGCGCCGTGCTGCGCGTGCACGTCGCGGTAGCGCTCCGCGAGCTCTCCACGACGAGCGCCACGGCGGCTGGTGGCGAAAGTCACCGCGAACCGTGACCCCCGCCGCTCCTCGATCGCGGGCTCGGCGTCATCGGCTACACGTACGACGCGACCGAACCACGCACCCGCGCGTGCACCAGGTGCTGTCGCAAGCCGAGTTCGGTCATATGAACGCCGGCTGCCATGGTCATGGCTTTCCCGCGCGCGCGGTCTGGACAGCGGCGGACGACTCTCCGATCGCGATGCTTCCGGTCTCCAGCAGAGACTTCAGGTTCGAGAGGATCATCGGCCAGCCGCCCGACACCGCTGCGATCAGCTTCGACGGCTCGCGCTCGATCGTGTGGGTGATCGAAAGTTTGACGGCCGCGCCACTCGGCTCGAGCTCCATCGTGCACCGCGACTCGCCTTCGGCCTTCAGCTCGGGATTCTGCTGATGGGTCCAGCGAATCACCAATCGTCGCGGCGGTTCCGCCTCGATGATCTCGCCCGCGTCGGTGACGCCGTTGCCGGACACCATCTTCCACGGCGAGCCGGCCGTCCACTTGCTCTCGCAGTGATGGCCCAGCCAGTACTGCTTCATGAACTCCGCGTCGGTCAACGCTGACCACAGCTTGTCCGGCGTCGTTCGGATATAGGTGACGTACACGAAGGTCGATCTACTCATCTGGCTTTCTCCATTCGTCGTTTGAGGTCGGCGAGAGCTTTCAGCCGCGGCTTTTCAAACTTGGCGATCCAGCGCTCGTAGATCTCCTGCAGCGGCACCGGATTGAGGAAATGCAGCTTTTCGCGGCCACGGCGGACGGTCGCGACCAGGTTCGCGGCCTCCAACACGTCGAGGTGCTGCGTCACGCCCTGCCGCGTCATCTCGAGGTGGTCGCACAGCTCGTTGAGCGTTCGGCCATCGTGCGCGTGCAACAGGTCCAACAGCGTGCGGCGGCTGGGATCCGCCAGGGCCTTGAACAGGAGATCGGTATCGTGACGCTCGGGCATGGTGCAACAGGCAAGCAGTGACTTGCCTATCTAAATAACAAGCGTACGCTTGCATGTCAACCCCGATCGCAATCGCAGCGCTCGCTCGCAAGGACGCGCCGAAGCCGTTCGCTCCGTCCGAAGCGGCCGCGCGTGCGGTGCTCACCGAGCTCGTGGACGCGCGCATGCGTGTCGTGCGTGAGCGCCTGGGCGCGAGCTACGGTGTTCACGTCTACTCCAGCACCAACGGGATCTCGATCACGACGGCGGTGCTGCAGGTCAGGTCGAGGCGGAGGTCCAGGCGATCCGCGCGGTCGACGTGGCGGCGGTGCAGCGACTCGCCGCGAGCGCGATCCAGCCCGCGCGGATGATCACCGCGGTGCGCGGCGACAAGCGCGCTGTCGCGGCGGCGCTCGACGCGCTCGGTGTGGCGAAGGGGACGATCGAATGGATCGGAGCGTGAGCAGGAGCCAGGAGGCACGATGTGCAGCCGGCGGAGATGGCGAAGGTGGCGGGGGGGCAGCGAGACGACCTTCTCGTGGTCATAGTGCCAGTGGCACGTACGACGCGGCGTCGTCGCATCGTGACCTCGTGGAGCACTACCTCAGTGGGTCGGTGATCCAACAACACCGCGATCGGATCGTGCAAGGGCCGTCCGCGAATCTGGAATCTGACCTGCACGTCCGCGTGCTAACGTTGGTTCGTGGCTGTCCCCGATCTTCAGAAGCTGCTCGAACTCGACGTGGAGACACGGCTGGCTCTCGTTCAGGAGCTGTGGGACAGCATCGTGAAGGATGCCAGCGACGACAGTGCTCTTCCGCTGTCCACGCGCGAACGTGAGTTGCTCGACGAGCGTGTTTGCGAAGACGACAACGATCCTGATGCGGCGGTCTCCTGGCAAGAAGCTCGAGCGCGCCTTCACCAGCGAT
>JBDTEH010000347.1:0-12051 GCA_039922635.1 Kofleriaceae bacterium
GGGCCTCGCGGATCAGCCGCGCGCGGCCCTTCTCGTCATCGGAGGCGCGGCGCACGACCTTGATCGCGATCGCGCGCGCGAGCTGCGGATCCCACGCGCGGTACACGATGCCCATGCCACCCGAGCCCAGCACGGTGTCGATGCGATAGCGCCCGAAGCACGGCGGCACGTCGCCACGCGCGTAGTTCGAGAGCGCCGCGCGGCAGTCGGTGCACGCGTCGATGTGCGCCTCGACCGCGCCGAGGCCCGCGTCATCGAGCTGACCGGCGGCGAAGGCGAGCAACCGGTCCGGAGACGGGCAGGCCTCGGCGCCGGCGTCGCGAGCCTCGGCCGTCACGACGGGCCGGCCTGATCGACGAGGTGGGCCGGGTGCGCCGGGCGGACCGGGTGGACCGAGTGGACCGGGTGGCGCCGCGCGCGGCGGTCCGTCCGCGCGGCCGTCATTTCGACTGCAGGATCCGCGAGATCGAGAGCTCGATGTCGCTGTCGAGGAAGCGCAGCACGCTCTCGAGCTCCTCGCCGTGCGTGCCGAGCGTCGCGATCAGGCGCTTGCGGGTCTGCTTGCCGAGATCGGCGCGGGCATCGGCGAGCCAGCGCGCGCAGGTCGCGCGATGGACGCGGTACAGCTTCGCGAGGTCGTCGATCGTGAGCTCGTCGAGCACGTGCTGCCTCAACAGATTCCGCTGGCGGACCTCGAGCGCGGCGAACGCCTCGCGGATCGCCTTCTTGAGCTGATCGGTGTAGGTCGCGCGCATGTGCTTGCGGCCTGGATCCGTGGTGCTCGCCGGCCAGTGGTCGAGCAGGATCTCGTCGAGGGATTCCTCGCGGTCCGCGCGGCGGACGAGCTTCAACGCCTTGCGCGTCGCGCTGATCCGCAGCCACGCCGCGAGATCGCCGCGGCCGGCGTAGTCGGCGATCTTCGCGTCGGGGCCGGTGAGCAGCTCGACGCGCAGCGCCTGCTTGACCTCGTCCGCGGTGCCGCCGCCGAGCCGCAACCGGCGCAGCGCGACATCGATCTGCGGGACCAGGTCTTGCTCGAACGCCTTGAGCGCGGCGGTGTCGCCGATCGCGAGGCCGAACGCCAGGAACAGATCGGCATCGCGGAGCTCTTCGAGGTGGGCCTCGGGATCGTCGCGCAGGCGCGCCATCAGGTGCTCCGCGATCACGTCGTCGCTCAGCGCGATCGTCGGCCACGCGGCCCGCCCGGCCGCGGCGATCCGCGCGACCGTCGCCACCACGCGCTCGCCGGAGACCCCGGCGGGCAGCCCCTTCACGAGGTCATCCCGAAGCACCCGGGGATCCTAGTATCGGCGGGCCTCGCTGGCCAGGTGGTAAAGTGGCAGTCGATGCCTCCTTCCGTCGGTAGTTACCGGCTGCTCGCCCTCGACCTCGACGGGACCCTCCTGCGCCACGACAAGCGGGTCGACGACCGAGATATCGCGGCGATCCGAGAGCTTGCCGCCTCGGGTGTGACCGTGACGATCGTGACGGGGCGGCTCCACTCGGGCTCGGTCGGGGCGGCGCAAGCGTGCGGGATCGTGGGGCCGATCGCGTGTGTCGAGGGCAGTCACCTCGTCGATGTCACGACCGAGCAGACCCTCGCCCACCACCCGATGCCGGCGGAGGTCACCGAGCTGGTACGCGCCACGTTTCGCGACCACGGGCTCGCGAGCTTCGTGTTCGGCGCCGCCGGCATCGAGCACGACGCGGCCGGGCGCGCGTACGCGGAGTACGTCAGCACGTGGTCGCCGCGGCTCGCGCTCGTCGACGAGGTCCACCACGCCGGTGTGTGGGCGAACCAGCCGCTCGCCGCGGTCGCGATCGGCGACGCCGGGCCGGTCGCGGCGGCGTTCGCGCAGCTGCGCGGGCGGAACCTGTTCGCGGTGACGTTCCCGATGTACAGCCACCCCGGCAAGCACGCGATCCTCGCGCGTGCGCACGGGCCGACCAAGGGCACCGCGCTCGCCGAGCTCTGCCGCGGCGCCGGGTGCAGCCTCGCCGAGGCTGTGGTCGTCGGCGACTGGGTCAACGACGTCCCGATGTTCGAGGTCGCGGGGCGCTCGTTCGTGATGGGCAAGGCCCCCGATCACGTGCGGATCAAGGCGACCGATGCGCTCGAGCGCGAGGCCGGATCCGGCGGCGGCATCGCCGAGGCGATCCAGCGCGCATGGGGCTAAGTGCCCCCGTCGCGCAAGCACCCGCGTAAACCCGGCGCGCCCGACCCCGCCTTCGCGTTCGCGCGCCAGTTCACGCTCGCCCCGATCGGCCAGACCGACCAGACCGGCCAGACGACCGGCCAGACGACCGGCCAGACGACCGGCCAGACCGGAGAGCCCGGCGCGATCGGCCAGGCCGGCGCGACCGGCCAGACCGGGATCGGCCAGACCGGCCAGACCGACCAGGGCTCGAGCGTCCAGACCAGCCAGACCCGCCAGACCCGCCAGACGGGTCAGCCCAGCGCGACCAGCCAGACCGCGACCGGCCAGACCGGCGCGACCGGCCGCACGACCGATTTCATCGAGCCCGCGTGGGATGGCCACCGCATGCTCGCGACGCGGACCGGATCCGCGGTCCGGCTCGCGGCGCTCGATCTTCGCGACTGGACCGCGACGTTTCCGCGGATCGCGCGCGCGCTCGCCACGCTGGCCAGCGCGCAGCTCGCGATCGACGGCGTGGTCTGCGTGCTCGACAAGCGAGGTGCGCCGTCGTTCGAACGGCTGCGCGCGGCGGTCGCGACCTCGACCCACGTGACCTCCGCGGTGCTGATCTGCTGGGACCTGCTGTGGGATGGCGAGGACGATCTGCGCGGCCGGCCGCTCGCGGAGCGGCGCGCGCGGCTCGCGACCTTGCTCGCCGGGGCCCCGCAGCCCTTGCTGGTGTCGGACGCGCTGCCCGGGACGATCGCGCAGATCTTGCCGGCCGTCCGCGAGCTCGGCCTCCGCGGCGTGGTCGCGCGCTCGACCGCCGGCGACCATGCCGCCGCGTGGCGCGCCCACGCCGCCGGCGCCGAGCCGCTCGAGCTCGTGCGCTCGCTGTCGCCGCCGCCGCCGCTGTCGAACGCCGACAAGGTGCTGTACCCGCGCGATGGCCTGTGCAAGCGCGAGGTCGCCGGCTACTACCGCGAGGTCGCGCCGGTGATGTTGCCGTACCTGCTCGACCGTCCGACCGTGGTCCAGCGCTGGCCCGACGGCATCGACGAGCTCGATTGGTATCAGCACCGCATGCCGCCACGCGCGCCCGATTATCTGCGCGCCGCGTGGGTCGACGGCGTCCGCCGGATCGTGATCGAGAACGAAGAGGCGCTGCTGTGGATGGTCAACCAGGCCGGGCTGACCTACCACACGTTCGGCTCGCGGCTCGCGGCGCTCACCGAGCCCGACTGGGCGATCATCGATCTCGATCCCGGCGATCGCGCGACCTGGTTCGACGAGCTGATCGAGGTCGCGCTCGCGGTCCGCCACACGCTCGAGCTGCTCGAGTTGCCGAGCGTGGTCAAGACCAGCGGCCAGCGCGGCCTCCACATCCTCGTGCCACTCGCACCCGGCCACACGTTCGAGGACGCCGAGGCGCTCGGCCGCGGCATCGCGCGGCTGCTCGAGCAGCTGTTGCCCGACAAGGTCACGCTCGAGCACGACAAGCAGAAGCGCGGCGGCAGGCTGCTCGTCGATCACAAGCAGTTCGTCGCCAAGACCCTCGTCGCGCCGTACTCGCTGCGCGCGGCCGACGGGGCCACCGTGTCGACGCCGCTCGCGTGGAGCGAGGTGACGCGCACGCTCGATCCCACGCGGTTCACGCTGCGGACCGTGCGCGCGCGGCTCGACGCCAAGGGCGATCTCGCGGCGCCGCTGATCGCCCGGCGCGGTGGCGTGCTCGCGAAGGCGCTCGCTCACCTGCGCGGACGCTAACAAACGACGCGAAAATCACTATAGTGGCGCCGTGCAGTTGAGCGAGCTCCTCGACGTGATCTTCCGGTGGGCGCACGTGATCGCGGGGATCATGTGGATCGGCAACTCGATGCTGTTCAACTGGATCGATCGCAACCTCGAGAAGTCGGCGCAGCTGTCGCGGCTCTCGCAGGGCAAGATCTACATGCTGCACTCCGGCGCGTTCTACGACGTCGAGAAGAAGCTGCTCGAGCCCGGCGAGATGCCGGAGACCCTGCACTGGTTCAAGTGGCAGAACTTCACGACGTGGTCGACCGGGATCTGCCTGCTCGTCATCGTCTACTACTTCCACGGCGCCGCGTTCCTGGTCGATCCCTCGGTCCACGATGTCGGGCCGGCGATCGCGATCACGCTGTCGGTCTCGGCGCTGTTCATCGGCTGGCTGACCTACGACGCCCTGTGGCGCACGCTCGGCGAGACCCACCCGCGCGCGGCCTCGCTGCTCTCCGTGGTGTTCCTGTTCGGCGCGATCTGGGCGTTCACGCTCGTGTTCAGCGGCCGCGCCGCGTACATCGAGACCGGCGTGCTCGTCGGGACGATCATGACCGGCAACGTGTGGTTCGTGATCGTCCCGTCGCAGCACGCGCTCGTCGCCGCGACCGTCGCCGGCAAGGCCCAGGACCCGAAGCTCTCGGTGCAGGCCAAGGCGCGCAGCATCCACAACAACTACCTGACGTACCCGCTGATCTTCATCATGATCAGTAACCACTTCTCGGCCGCGACGACCCACCACCTGAACTGGTTGATCCTGATCGTGGTCTGCATCGGCGGCGCCGCCGTCCGCTACTTCATGAACGTCCGCTACCTCGGCGGTGGCAAGCAGCGCGCCACCTCGGCGTGGCTCGCGCCCGCGTTCGTCAGCGGCGCGGTCGTGATCGCCGGCCTGATGGTGCTGACCCGGATCGACAAGAAGCCCAGGTACGGCATCGACCACGCGGTCTCGTTCGCGCGCGTCCAGGAGATCATCGGCGTGCGCTGCGTGCCGTGCCACAGCCAGAAGCCCTCCGACGACACGTTCCACGCCCCACCGCTCGGCATGATGCTCGACACGCCCGAGCAGATCCACACGATGGCCCCGCGCATCAAGTATCGCGCGTACGACCTCGCGAACATGCCGTTCAACAACAAGACCAAGATCACCGACCACGAGCGCGCCGAGCTCGCGACCTGGGTCGACGACGGCGCCCACACCAACTAGACCTCGCGATCGTACAAGTGGGACATTCGGAGCGCTACCTCCAGGCGAAATGGGGAACGTTACAACCGGGGACGCCATGGTGACTCGGTGATGTTTACGGTGCTCGATGCCCAGCGATGAAGGGCGTAGTGCACTCAAACAACGATGCGCGACGCCGGGCTTGTGGAGCGGTGACGCGAGCGTGAGGCGGGCGGGGGCGCTCGGCAGCTTCCTCGTCGACTCGGGGGCCCGGAGTTCGGCTGGGTCGGCGAGGCCGAGCTCGCCCGAGCAGTGGAGCTTGGCGTTCAGCGCCTGGACGAGGAGCCCGCCTCATGACCTCCGTCCATCACCGCCCGCTGCCGAATCTCCGCTCGCAGCCGCTCCGCGAGAGCCGGCGATCGGGGGCGGCGGGTGTCCGCGATGACCGCCTGCTCGAGCTCGGTCAGGTGACGGAGCGTGTCGAAGCGACGTTCGGCCGTTGTGATGATCTCCTCGGGCTCGACGCGATCGGCGGTGCGCAGCAGCCGCTGCAGATCGGCCCAGTCGTACTTGCCGCTGCGGAGCTTTTCGAACAGCGCGCCTGGGGCACAAACGGGTCGCGCACTTGCCACAGCTTGAGCACGACGAGCGAGCGCAGGAGGTCGCCGTCGAAGGGCGTGGTCGCGAAGCGATGCAGGTCGTAGAGGTCGCGCACCTTCGCCCGCTGGAACGCGGCGCGGACCTTCTCTGCGATCATCTCGATCGTCTCGAGGGAGCGCACGTTGAACATCGGGAACTCGAGGCGATCGAAGTACCCCTGGTGCTGCATCGGTCTCGCCGTTGCGACGAGCGTCGGGCGCTCGCGCAAGCTGACCTGGAGGCGAAACCTGCCCGCCTCGTTCCACGAGTGCCGGTAGAGCACGTCGCCGCCGAAGGACGTGTCGTCGTCGGTCTTGTAGTACTCGTCGAGCGTGAACGTGATGCCGAAGTGTTCGCGGT
Source organism: Kofleriaceae bacterium (assembly GCA_039922635.1). Classification (GTDB taxonomy): domain Bacteria; phylum Myxococcota_A; class Polyangia; order Haliangiales; family Haliangiaceae; genus JABFXX01. The sequence continues at coordinate 6,100 of JBDTEH010000347.1, forward strand.
TGAACGTCTCGACGAGGCGCATGAGCACGTCGTCGTCGGGTTCCGCGCTGTCGATTGTGAAGTCGAGATCCTCCGAGAACCTGCCGGCCGAACCGAACACGAGCTTGCGCAAGCAGGTGCCGCCCTTGAAGGCGAGGTGGTCCATCACGCCCGCATCGACGAGCGCGCGCAGGGCGTAGGTGAGCACGACGTCGCGCTCGTCGATCAGCTTGTCGCGTAGCCCGCTGTTGCGCGCATAGAGGTCGACGAACTTGTCTGCGATCACGGACCAGCTCGCTTGGATCGAAACACCACGCGTCGACGACCTTGGTCGACGGACGAGACGAGGATGTCTCGCGGCACGTTCTCGACGACGTTCCACGGCTGCGCGAGCTTGCCGGCGTAGCCCCACTTCGCCCGAGCACCGAGTTGGATCTTGCTCGCGCCTCGCGTGAGCGCGACGAGTTCCGCACGAGCGCTCGCAGGCACCTCAGCCCGGTGCACGTCGAGCAGGCAGCCGAGCCGCTGGATCACGGCCGTGGCCTGCCAGCGGTGAGCGAGGTCGAGGAGCGCGGGCCAGGAGATGCGCGAGGCTGCGCGGGAGACGACGCGCGACACCTCACCGAGCCCACCGGCGTGCTGCGGGCGGTCGAGCGCGTCGAGGAGCGCCCGCTCGATCGTCGCCATCTGGACTGGTTCGCCGAGCACCATCTGCTGGGCGAACCCGAAGAAGCGCTCCGGCGGCACTTCGACGAACACGTAGCGCTTGCCGCGGACGACGACGGGCCGGCGCCGTTCCTGGCAGGCGATGTACACCTCGGCGAAGACCTGCTCGGTCAGGCCGTGGTAGGTGCAGGCCGTCCCGAACGAGAAGTAGTAGGGCGCGACGAGGACCGCAGCTACCGCGAGCGGGTTTGCGTCGGCGACGCCCTCGCGTCCGCGCGCGGCCGGCACCAGGCGGAACAGCCCGGGCCGGAGCCGTTCGAACCACCGCTTTTGCACCAGCTTGTGGGCAAAAAAGCGGGCGTAGCTCTCCGATCCGCCGAGCGCCTGACGCAGATCGGCGAGCGTCACGGTCGCCTGACCGCGCCACTCGAGGTCGAGGACGACCTTCGCTTCGTTCTTGGAGAGGCTCCGCTCCATAGGTTCCACGGGCGCATCGCGCTTGCGTTTCACTAACGGATAGCACGTAGGGAACCACGATGCAATATGCGGCGAACTGTTAGTAAATCACAAACGATATGCGCCTGCCGCACCCGATCACCTGCTCTCGTTCTGCGACGGGCTCGTGCGGCCAGCCAGCGACGAATACTCGCACCGCCTCGATCGTCTCGGCGAGCGTGCCGGCGCAGTGGCGTCTTCCGCCGCTCGAAGGTCGCGCGGATCGCCCGAACCAACGCACCGTCGAAGTCGAAATATCGCGCGAGCATCGCGACGTCGTAGAAGTCCTTCATCCGGCTGTTGGCCATGCCGAGCTGCACCATCGCGTCGAGCTTCTCGGCTACGACAGTCTCCCGCGGGTGGTTCACGCACGGGTGTGGTCGCGATACGATCAACCGCGATGGTGGCGGACGCATCGAGCGAGGTGGTGATGATGAACCTGCTGCGATTCGCGACAGGCGGTCGCGAGCAGTACGAGATGTACGCGTACGCGATCGAGCCGTTCCTCGCGAAGGTCGGCGGCAGCCTGGTCTATGCGGGCCTCGCCGGCGAGGCGCTGATCGCCGAGGACGGCCAGGCCTGGGACGCGATCGTGATCGTACGCTACCCGAGCCGCGCCGCGTTCAAGCAGATGGTCGCCGACCCCGGCTACCAGGCGATCGCGCACCACCGGACCGCGGCGCTGCGCGAGACCGTGCTGCAGCCGACGACGCCGTGGCTCAGCTCGCGCGCGCGGTGCTGATATACTCGCGCGCCAATGCAAGTCTTGCGGTCGCGTCGCGTGGTGACGCCCGAGGGGGTTCGACCGGCGGCCATCTTCATCAACGACGGCACGATCGTGAACGTCGGCGCGTGGGGCGAGGTGCCGGCCGACGTGGTCGATTACGGCGAGCTCGCGATCCTGCCGGGCATCGTCGACACCCACGTTCACCTGAACGAGCCGGGACGGACCGAGTGGGAAGGCTTCGCGACCGCGACGACCGCGGCGGCGATCGGCGGCATCACGACGCTCGTCGACATGCCGCTCAACTCGATCCCCGCGACGACGACGCGCGAGGCGTTCGCGGCGAAGCGCGCGGCGGCGAAGGGCCAGTGCGCGGTCGATGTCGGGTTCTGGGGTGGCGTCGTGCCGGACAATCAGGGCGAGCTCGCGGGGTTGGTCGAGGATGGCGTGTTCGGGTTCAAGTGCTTCCTCATCGATTCGGGCGTCGCCGAGTTCGGCTGGGTCGGCGAGACCGAGCTCGCCGCGGCGATGCAGGTCCTCGCCGGGCTCGGCCGGCCGCTGCTCGTTCACGCGGAGGTCGCAGGGCCGATCGATGCGGTCGACGTGCGCGGGATGGATCCGCATCGCTACGCGACGTACCTCGCGTCGCGGCCGCCGGCCGCGGAGGAGCAGGCGATCGCGCTCGTGATCCGGCTGTGCCGCGCGACCGGTGTGCACACGCACATCGTCCATCACTCGGCGGCGAGCGCGTTGCCCCTGCTGCGCGCCGCGCGCGCCGAGGGCTTGCAGCTGACCGCGGAGACCTGTCCGCACTACCTGCACTTCACCGCGGAGACGATTCCCGACGGGGCGACGCCGTTCAAGTGCGCGCCGCCGATCCGCGATGCGGCGAATCGCGAGGCGCTGTGGGCCGCGCTCGCCGCCGGCGATCTCGACTTCATCGCGAGCGATCACTCGCCGTGCACGCCCACGTTGAAGGGGATCGCGACCGGCGACTTCATGAGCGCGTGGGGCGGTGTCTCGGGCTTGCAGCTCGCGCTGTCGATCGTGTGGACCGAGGCGCAGGCGCGCGGCCACGGGCTCGAGCAGATCGCGCAGTGGATGTGCGAGCGACCCGCACGGTTCGCGGGCCTCGCGAAGAAGAAGGGCAAGATCGCGTTCGGCCGCGACGCGGACCTCGTGATCTTCGCCGACGCCGAGACCCAGACCGTGACGCCGAACGGCGTGCATCATCGCCACAAGGTCACGCCATACCTCGGCGAGACCCTGCGCGGCGTGGTCCACGCGACGTACCTGCGCGGCACCCGGGTCGCCGAGGGCGGCAGGGCGCTCGCGATCGATCGAGGAGAGCTGCTGTGAGTGACTTTCGTGATCTACCCGAGCTCGCGGGCGAGGCCGTCGGTGGCGCCGCGATCGCGTGCAACGACGAGTTCTTCGCCGAGAAAGACAGCCTGCTGCGGCCCCACGCCGCCGAGTGGCGCGAGCACGCGTACACCGATCGCGGCAAGTGGATGGACGGCTGGGAGACCCGGCGTTACCGCCCGGCCGATGGCGTCGCGCCCGGCCGCGACAGCGACATCCACGACTGGTGCGTGGTCCGGCTCGGCCTGCCCGGGCGGATCCACGGCATCGATGTCGACACGTCGTTCTTCCGCGGCAACTTCCCCGACTCGTGCGCGGTCGAGGGCGCGGAGCTCACGGCGTCACTCGATCTCGCCGAGCTCGCCAGCGCGTACTGGGCGCCGCTCGTGCCGCGCTCGGAGCTCCAGGGCAACCATCACAACCTGTTCGTCGTGACCAGCGAGCAGCGGTTCACCCACGTTCGCCTGCGGATCTATCCCGACGGCGGCGTCGCGCGGCTGCGCGTCCACGGCGAGGTCGTGCCGCGCCTGGATCGCCTCCACACCGGCCTCGTCGACCTCGCCGCGCTCGACCACGGCGCGGTCGTCGTGACCTGCAGCGACATGTTCTTCGGTTCGCGCAACAACCTGATCAAGGCCGGGCCCTCGCGGTCGATGGCCGATGGCTGGGAGACCCGCCGCCGCCGCGGCCCCGGCCACGAGTGGGCGATCGTCCGGCTCGCCGGGGCCGGCGTCGTCGAGCGGCTCGAGCTCGATACCTCGCACTTCAAAGGTAATGCGCCCGCGCTGGCGCTCGTCGAGGGCGGTCACGGCCTGACGGCCGAGGCGATCCAGTGGCGCCCGCTGCTCGCGCGCACGCCGATGCAACCGCACACCCGGCACGTGTTCGAGCACGAGCTCCGCCGGATCGGCGAGGTGACCCACCTGCGGCTCTCGGTGTTCCCGTGCGGCGGCGTCGCGCGGCTGCGCGCGTGGGGCTCGCGCGCGCGCCCGCTCGACCCCGGCCTCGCCACGCTCAACCTCATGACGCCGCTCGACTGCACGGCCGCGCTGTTGCGCTGCTGCGGCTCGCACGCGTGGGCCGCCGCGATGTGCGGCGCGCGCCCGTTCGAGGACGAAGCGGCGCTGGTCCGGATCGCCGAGCGGATCTGGTTCTCGCTGCCGGAGGCCGCGCATCGCGAAGCGTTCGCCGCGCATCCGAAGATCGGAGCACAAGCCGCGTCGGCGTGGTCGCAGGGTGAACAAGCCAGCGCGGCGAACGCCGAGGCGACGACCCGGGCCGAGCTCGTCGAGCTCAATCGCTCGTACGAGGCCAAGCACGGCTTCATCTTCATCGTCTGTGCATCGGGCCGTGCCGCCGCCGACCTGCTCGCCGAGCTGCGCGCGCGCCACGATCGCGATCGTGTCGAGGAGCTGCGCACCGCCGGTGAAGAGCAAGCCAAGATCGCGCGGCTGCGCCTCGCGAAACTCCTGGAGGAGCTGTGATCACGACCCATGTCCTCGATACCGCCGCGGGCCGACCCGGTAGCGGCATCGCGATCGAGCTCGAGCACGCTGCCGCCGGCGTGTGGACGCTGGTCGGCGGTGGCATCACCGACGACGACGGCCGGCTGCGCACGTTGACGCCGCCGGGCCCGGTCGCTCCCGGCACCTATCGAATCCGGTTCCAGACCGGCGCGTACTTCGCCGGTCACGGCACCGCGGGGTTCTTCCCCGTCGTCGAGATCCAGTTCACCGTTCACGACGGCGACGCTCACTATCACGTGCCGCTGCTGCTCAGCCCGTTCGGGTTCTCGACGTACCGCGGCAGCTGAGCTACAACGCGGCCATGTCCGCACGCACCTCGCTCCCCGAGAAGAAGCTCGCCAAGGCGATCGACCGCATCGACCGCGCGCAGTCGCGGTTCCTGCGCCGCTACCCCGGCGACTCCGGCGCGCGCCAGGCCGTGCACACCGTCTACGGCGGCGCCCACCTGTTCAAGGCCGAGACCTGCGTGAAGCTCGGCGAGCTCGCGTTGAAGGCGCTCGATACCTACGCGCCCGACCCGGCCACGTTCGGCGAGGCGATCGGCATCCGCGGCGACCTCGCGCCCACCGTGATGGAGCGCGTGCGCGACAAGCTGCGCCGCGAGCCGGTCGAGGACTTCCGCATCGACTTCGAGGACGGCTACGGCAATCGCCCCGATGGCGAAGAGGACGGCCACGCCACCGCGTCCGCGCAGCAGGTCGCCACCGCGCTCGCCGCCGGCACGCTGCCGCCATTCCTCGGCATCCGGATCAAGCCGCTGACCCGCGAGCTCGTCGCGCGCTCGCTGCGCACGCTCGACATCTTCCTGACCGAGCTGGTCACGACCACCGGTGGCAAGCTGCCCGCCAACTTCGTCGTCACGCTGCCGAAGATCCAGACGCTCGCCGATATCGAGACGATGGTCGACACGTTCGACCTGCTCGAGGATCGCCTCGACCTCGAGGCCGGCACCCTGCGCCTCGAGATCATGGTCGAGACCACGCAGACGATCTTCGATCCGAACGGCCGGTCGATGCTACCGCGGCTGCATCGCGCCGCCGGCTCGCGCCTGGTCTCCGCGCACTTCGGAACCTACGACTACACCGCGAACTGCGACATCACGGCCGCGCACCAGAAGATGCGCCACCCCGCGTGCGATTTCGCCAAGCACATGATGAAGGTCGCGTTCGCCGGCACCGGCGTCGCGCTGTCCGACGGCGC
>JBDTEH010000348.1:0-36530 GCA_039922635.1 Kofleriaceae bacterium
GGCGCGCGCTCCGCCGATATTCGCTCGCGCGATGCGGCCGCGGCGATCGCGGACCTCCAGGCCAAGGAGCTCGTCCGCTCGATCGACACCGACGTGCGCACCGCCGCGACCCAGCTCGCGGCGGCGCAGCAAGCGCTCGCCGCCGCCGCCGACGCGGTGACCGCGAGCCGTAAGAGCGCCGACGAGACCGCGATCCTCTACAAGCAGGGGCTCGCCAAGGCGATCGAGCTCGTCGACGCGAACGAACAGCGGTTCACCGCCGAGGTCAGCTACGCCGAAGCCGAGTTCTCGGTCGCCAGCGCGTACCTCGCGCTGCGCCAGGCGGTGGGCCAAGGCCCACTCGAGGGAAAATCATGATCAAGATCTGGATGCTCGTCGTCCTCGCGGTCGCCGGCTGCGGCAAGAAGGCCGACACGCCCGCCGCCGGGGGCAAGCGCGGCAGCGGCGGCGGCAAGCTGCAGTATCCGGTCGAGGTCGCACCGCTCGAGGTCCGCCAGATGCAGTACTCGGTCAACGCACCGGGCAGCATCGACGCGTTCCAGCAGGTCCAGATCACCGCGCGCGTTGCGGGCGCCGTCGACAAGGTCTCGTTCACCGAGGGTCAGAACGTCAAGGAAGGCGAACCGCTCGTCACGATCGAGAGCGAGCGCTACACGATCGCCGTCAACCAGGCCAAGAGCGCGATCGCGAAGGCCCAGGCGACCCAGAAGTCCGCCCAGGCCGCGCTCGATCGCCGGCTCGAGGCCCAGAAAGAATCGCCCGGCCTCGTGCCCGGCGAGGAGATCGAACAGAAGCAGACCGCGGTCGATACCGCGAAGGCCGATGTCGACGCCGCGCACCAGGCGCTATCGGTCGCGAACCTCAACCTGCGCGACTCGACGGTGCGCGCGCCGATCGCCGGGGTCGTGCAGACCCGCACCGTGCAACAGGGCCAGTACCTCCAGCCCGGCGCGGTGCTCGCGACGATCCTCCAGCGCGATCCGTTGCTGCTGCGCTTCCAGGTCACCGAGCAAGACGCGCCGCGGCTCAAGCCCGGCATGATCGCCACGATCAAGCTGCGCGAGAGCGCGCACGAGTTCGGCGCGAAGATCACGCTGGTCAACGGCGCCGCCGATCCGGCGACCCGCCTGGTCGGCGTCACCGCACAGGTCGACGAGACCACGCATGTCTACTGGTTGCGCCCCGGCGCGTTCTGTCAGGTCACGGTGCCGGTCGGCGACGCGCGCCAGGGCATCGTCGTGCCCGGCCTGGCGATCCAGCCGACCGAGAAGGGCAACATCGTCTATCTCGTCGACGACAAGAACATCGCACACGCGACGGTCGTCGAGACCGGCATGCACACAGCGGAGGGCGGCGTCGAGGTCACGCGCGGGCTCAAGGCCGGCGAGCTGCTGGTCGTGCGCGGCATCGAGCCGCTCAGTGATGGCGCGCCCGTCAAGATCTCGAAGCAGGAGACGATGGCCGAGGCGGAGGTCGGCGCGGGCTCGGGCTCCGATGCAGGATCCGGAGCTGGCTCCGCGGACATACCGCCGCCCGTGCCACAGGGCAGCGACACACCGCCCGCGCCGGCCGCCGAAAGTGCCGCAGGATCCGGCTCGGGCTCCGGTCATCACCATCGCAAAACGGCCGCGCCGTGAACATCACCGACCTCTGCCTGCGCAGGCCGGTGTTCGCGTGGATGCTGATGTTCGCGACGATCATGTTCGGCTTGATCGCGCTCGGCATCGTGCCCGGCGCGACCAGCATCGGTGTCAGCCAGTTCCCCGACGTCAACAACCCGAGCGTCTCGGTCAGCGTGTCGTGGCCCGGCGCCTCGCCCGAGGACGTCGAGGTCGGCCTGATCAACCCGATCGAGGACGTACTCGCGCAGGTCACCGGGATCACCGAGATGACCTCGTCGGCGCGCCAGAACTCGGCGCGCGTCACCGCCACGTTCGACATCGATCGCGACATCGATCTCGCGGTCCAGGACGTCCAGGCCAAGATCGCGCAGATCCAGCGCACGCTGCCGACCGGCGTCCAGCCGCCGACGGTCTCGAAGTCGAACCCCGACGACACCCCGATCATCACGGTCGGCGTATCGGGCCCGTTCGCGCGCCAGTTGCTCGCGGACGTCGCGCGCTACCAGCTCGAGGACGCGCTGACCACGATCGAAGGCGTCGGTCAGGTCCAGATGATGGGCTACCTCGATCGCGCGGTCCGGATCTGGGTCGATGCCGACAAGCTGGTCGCGACGTCGACCACGGTCACCGATATCACCACCGCGCTCAAGAACCAGCACGTCACGTCGTCGGGTGGTCAGATGACCAACGGTCAGAAGGCGATCGACGTCCGCGTGATCGGCGAGGCCGCCGACCTCGACACGATCCGCAACATCGTGATCAAGAAGGTCGGCACGTCGATCATCCACCTGAGCGACGTCGCGCTGGTCCAGGATGGCTTCGAGAACGAGACCCAGCGGGCACGCTCGAACGGCGTGCCGGTCCAGGCGATGGGCATCCTCAAGGTGCCGGGCTCGAACGCGGTCGCGGTCGCCACCGCGGTGACCGCCAAGCTCGCCGAGCTCCAGAAGCAGCTGCCGCCGAACATGAAGGTCGAGGTGCTGTTCGATACCACCCAGTTCATCAAGGAGTCGGTCAACGAGATCGGGCTCGAGCTGGTGCTCGCCGTGATCTTGACCGCGATCGTGTGCTGGCTGTTCCTCGGCTCGCTGTCGTCGACGCTCAACGTGCTGTTCGCGATCCCGATGTCGTTGCTCGGCACGATCGCGGTGCTGTACTTCCTGCACTGGACGCTCAACACGTTCACGTTGCTCGGCCTGTCGCTCGCGGTCGGCCTCGTCGTCGACGACGCGGTGATGGTGATGGAGAACATCTACCGCCACGCCGAGATGGGCAAGGACAAGGTCACCGCGGCCTCGGAGGGGACCAAGGAGATCACGTTCGCCGCGCTCGCCGCGACGATCGCGGTGATCGCGATCTTCCTGCCGGTCGCGTTCATGAGCGGCGTGATCGGCAAGTACTTCATGGAGTTCGGCGTGACCCTCTCGGTCGCCGTGCTGATCTCGTACTTCGAGGCGATCACGCTCGCGCCGGCGCGCTGCGCGCAGATGTTGAACGTGACCCAGCACAAGGGCCTGGTCGCCCGCACCGGCGACCGGGTGTTCGCCAGGCTGTCGCACGGCTATGCGCGCACGCTGCGGCTCGCGCTGCGCTGGCCGAAGCTGGTCGTCGTGTTCGGCATCGCGGTGATGCTGGTCGCGTGGGTCAGCTTCAAGCAGCTCAAGCAGGAGATGGTGCCTTCGCAGGATCAGAGCCGGCTCCAGGTCCGGCTGACCACGACCGTCGGCTCCAACCTCGACGAGACCGACGCGCTGGTCAAGAAGGCCGAGGCCGTGCTGATGAAGCACCCCGAGCTGATCCGGGTCCAGAGCACGATCTCGATCGGTTCGGCGTCGCTGTCGCTGACGCTCGTCGATCCGAAACATCGCTCGATGACGCAGGCGGAGTTCTCGAACACGATCCGTCGCGAGCTCCAGCAGATCCCCGGCGTGCGAGCGAGCGTGCAGGATCTATCGCAGCAAGGCTTCGCCGGCGGACGCGGCAAGCCGGTCGAGGTCAGCGTGCGCGGCCCGGACTGGACGGCGCTGATCGCGCTCGCCCAGAAGACCCAGCAGCAGCTCCAGGACTCCGGGCTCGCGGTCGACCTCGATAGCGACTACGACCTCGGGCCGCCCCAGCTGTCGATCTCGCCGGATCGCGCCGCCGCGGCCGATGTCGGCGTCAACGTCAGCGATATCGCGACCACGGTGTCGACCCTGGTCGGCGGCACGGTGGTCGGCCAGTACTCGACCGCCGGCCGGCGCATGAACATCGACCTCCGCCTGCTCGCGAACCAGCGCGCGCGACCCGAGGATCTCGAGCGCCTGCGCGTGCGCGCGACCGGGACCGGCACCGCGTCGACGACCGCCGGAGTCTCGACCAATCCCGCCGGCGGCCTGCTCGTACCGCTGTCGTCGGTCACGGTCTCGAAGGAGGTCGCCGAGCTCCAGACCATCAACCACGCGAACCGCCAGCGCGCGATCCGGATCACCGGAAACGTCGGTCCGGGACACTCGCAGAGCGAGGTGCTCGACTTCGCGCGTACGCTCGCCGCGCAGGCCCCGGTCGGCTACTCGCTCGTGCTGTCCGGCCAGTCCTCGCAGTTCGGCGACTCGATGAAGAGCCTCGGGTTCGCGCTGGTCATCGGCATCATCTTCGCGTACATGGTGCTCGCGTCGCAGTTCAACTCGCTGATCCACCCGCTCACGGTGCTCACGATCCTGCCGCTGTCGCTCGCCGGTGCGATGCTCGCGCTGCTGATCTGCGGCAAGACGCTCAACGTGTTCTCGATGATCGGCCTGTTGCTGCTGATGGGCATCGTCAAGAAGAACTCGATCATCCTGGTCGACTACGCGAACGAGGTCCGCCATCGGGACAGCCTCGACGCCGCCGAGGCGATGCGGCGCGCCGGCCCGGTGCGGTTGCGCCCGATCCTGATGACCGCGATCGCGACCATGATGGCCGCGGTGCCCTCGGCGCTCGGCCTCGGACCAGGAGCCGAGACCCGCGGCCCGATGGCCGATGCGATCATCGGCGGCTTGATCCTGTCGACCGTGCTCAGCCTGTTCGTCGTGCCCGCGTTCTACGTGCTCTCCGATCGACTGTTCCCCGAGAAAAAGAAGCCGCCGATCGCGATCGCGAGCCCGCCGATCGGCGAGCCGCCGCCGGGCGCGCCGCACTAGCGGATTCCGCCCGGGTGCCGCACGCGATCGGCGATCGCGGTGGTCGACTCGTCAGGGCGCCGCCGGAACGGGCGCGTTTGGCTTTGGGTTGCTCGGGCGAGCGCCGGGCTGTTTCTTGGTCGCCGGTGCCGGCTGACCCGGTAGTGGCGCGAGTGGCGCTTGCTTCGAAGAGTGGTCCGCTTCGCGGTAGGCGCGCTGCGTCGCCTCCATGCTGTCGTTCGAGTTCACGAGATCGGAGCGATCGCGATCGCTCTGGCTCGCCGGCGGTGCGAGCCCGGTGTTGGCTCTGGAGTTCGCGGTCGGGGTCTCGGCCAACTTCGCCCGACCTGGACCCGCGCACGCGCCGATCAGGAGCAAACCGCCCAGGAACAAACCGCCCAGGAGCATCTTCATGATGCTCCACCATACGCGCTCCATCGCGAGCATGCTGCCGCTAGTGCGACCGAGGTGGCTCCTCGAGCCATCACACGGTGCTCGGCTACTCGACGGGCGTGACCCTGCCGAGGTCGACGTCACGCGGATCGGTCCTGGCCCCGCGACCACGAAGACGATCAGCATCGACCATCCGCAGTGACCGATCAGCGCGCCGAGGTTCTTGGTCTGCGCGGTGGGTGCGCGTTGGACGTTCCGCGCCGCGATCGCGGCACGTTCGGTCACGACTTTCTGTCCGGGCGTCGGGCGCCGGCCATGCCGGTTGCTCGAAATGACCCGGATGGTCGTTGTCGGTGCTGCGCGCTTGGTCTATGCGTGCTGCATGGTTGGCCTCCTCACAACACTCGTTGCAATCGTGCTTGCCACTGCGTGCGGAAACCTTCGAGTCGATCCCGCATCGCCTCGACCGAATGTCGATCTCCCCGCCGCGAGCGCGCCCGGACGGGTCGAGCTCGCTCCAGCGATCCTGGACAGCTTCGTGATCCCGAAAACCGGGTCCGTTAACCAGGTTCCGGTCACAGGGTGGCGGGGCACGCTCTTGCGCGGGTTCCAGAGCGGGTTCGGGACTGGTTCGAGCGGCCAAGTCCTGGTCCTGCGCGAAGCCGAGCTGACGTTCGGTCCCGCGGCAATCGGCACAGGAGGCACCGCTGCGGTGCGCGCGCGGATTCGCTTCAAATCGTCGCTTTCGGATGCATCTGGCACCGAGGTCGGCCGGATCTCGGGAGAGGTGAGCGCACGCGACGCGGCGACCAGCCCGACGCCCGAAGCGATGACCGCGAATGCCGCCCAGGCAGTAGAGGCGATGTACGAGCAGATCGCCGAGAAGATCGCGCATCCCGACAAGTAGAAGTCGGCGGGCTCCGAAGCCGCGCAAGAGCAAGGGCTGTTCGTCGAGGTGTGCGTCCTGCACCCGCGCGAGATCGATGCCCTGGACAATGGCGTATGCTCCCGCGGTGGCGTTCGATCTGATCGACGAGCTCGCGACCGTGATCGCCGCGATGGACGCCGCGACCGTCCCCTACGCCGTGTGCGGCGGCCTCGCGCTCGGGATTCTCGGTTATCCACGGTCGACGCTCGATATCGATCTGCTGATCTCCAACGACGATCTGGCACGCGCGAAGACGGCGGTCACAGGCGCCGGCTTCGACATCCCGGCGCGACAGATGGTGTTCGGCTTGCGCAGCGGCAAGCGCAGGGAGGTGCAGCGCTTGTCGAAGCTGGACACGGACGGATCACTGCTCACGGTCGACCTGTTGTTGGCCGGGGAGGAGCTTGTCGAGGTGTTCGACACGCGGATGTCGGTTCCGTGGCGCGGGACGACGATCTGGGTCGTGACACGCGAGGGGCTGGCTACGATGAAACGACTCGCGGGAAGGCCTCGCGACCTCGCCGATCTCGCGACGCTCGAAGGCAGCGCGGAAGATGAAGAAGAATCCTGAGCCCGTCGACATGTCGGAGCGCGCCGTGACTCGGCGCCTCGAGGAGATTCGCGCGCTCTACAAGCTCATGCTGTCGTTTCGAGAGTGCCGTGAAGCCCTCCCGAGGCATCAGCGGCTCGACTAAGTTAGCGCTTGAACCGCTTGCTCGCGGGCAGCACGAGATCCCAGAACCCGAACACCGCCGCGAGCATGTGATCGAGCTCGCGGGTCTGCTTGGTCTTGCCGAGCTTGTCGCGCTCCGGCATGCAGTACGCCGCGAGCCGGCTCGCCTCGAGCGAGTGCAGCACGCCACGCGACCAACCCTTGCCGGCGTAGACCAGGCAGCCCGGCACCCACAGCGCCTCGAGATCGAGCAGCGCGTACGGGATCTTCTCGTCGACCGTGCCCATCGAGTCCTGATACTTGCACTCGATCGCGATCGCCTTGCGATCGTCGGGACGGATCACGAACACGTCGATGTAGCGGTCCTTGCCGATCACGGTCTTGCCGAGCGTGATCTCGACGTACACCACGAGGCCCTGCGGGCCATAGTTATGGTGGATGTAGCTCGCGATCAGATCGCGATACTGGTTGCCGGTGATCGTCACGACGGCATCAGCCGATCACAACGTCAGCCCGAGCTGCGGTGCGTTCGACCTCGGCTCACCAGCCTCCGCCCTGCCCGCCTCGACCGCGTGGGTCTCGAGCAAGCGCGACCGCGCGATGTCGACGGCCTCCTTGCACAGGTCGTTCCCCATGAAGTCGCGGCCGCGCGAGATCGCCGCGAACCCGACCGAGCCCGAGCCCATGAACGGATCGATCACGAGCTGGCCCGCCTGCGTGCTCTGCGAGATCAACGTCTCGCTGATGCTCGGCGGCTTCTCCGCAGGGTAGCCGCCGTTGATCCGCGGCGCCTGCAGGATGTCCGCGATGCCGAGGTCGTTGAGCTTCCGCTTGCCCTTCTCGAAGAACAGGATGCACTCGTAGCGGGCACGGTAGTGATATCCCATGCCGATCTTGCAGTTGTGAGTGACCACGCCGTTCGCGAGCAAGAACAGCTCGTCCCGATGCTCGATCGAAATATCGACGAGGTCCTGCAAACCCACATCATCGATCGCGACGATGGTCGTCGGTTGCGTGCGTTGAATTGGATCAAACCGGACCTTCCAGCCACCCGCATTCCGATTCTCGAACCGTTGCACGCGGGGGTCGCAGCCCTGTTCTGCGAGCTCGCGCCGCATGAACATCGCGAGGTCCGGCGACGCGGTGACGTAAGTCTCGCGCTGTTCATGATGCGACCAGTGCCCGTCTCCCTGGACGAGCCCATTCACGACGCCCTCCCGAAACGCGGCTGGTGCACCGTAGACCGTTGGTGTGAAGAACTTCGTCCGCGCGTTCTTACCGCCGACGAAGTAGCGCATCAGATGCTGCATCACCTTGAAATCCACGCCGACTCGGGCGCCATCGCCACGAAACTCGAGATGCGACCGCAGCCCGAGCGAGCGTGCAAACCGAGCAATATCAGCGTGGAGATGCTTCTCGTGGCGATGAAAGGCGAAGCACACTTGATTCGAGCCGGCCCAACCCTCGGCCGCATAAATTCCGACCACCTTACCGAATGCATGGTCGAGGTCGAGACTCGCTGGATACCAGCAGTCGGTATCGTTCTGGAGCGCGCACTGGACGCGCCCGCCGAGCTTCGACTCGAGGCCGAGCTCGCGTGCCCACGCGTAGGGAATCCGACCCTCGCTCAGCCAGCGACGTAGCCGCTTCGCGCGAACGCCGAGGCGCTTCGCCAGCATTCGCTTCGACATCGCGGAGCGGCACCAACGCGCTTGATGGGCTGCCGCCGAGCGAGAGCTATCGAATTGCTGCCCGCACCACAAACAACGGTCGACCGGCGGCAGCTCGTAAACAGCGTCTGACGCGGGAATCACCGCGTCCATCCGTACCGAGCTGACCGCTTGCTCGCGGACCGGCCGCGTTCGTACCGAGTCACCCACGCGCATCTCCCCTGCCTCGACCAGGGAGCCGTCGGGTCGCTGAAAGCGATGATCGCGCGACGCGATGATGGAAGTGCCATCGGAACAGCGCAGCTTCACCGACGGAGACCGCGTCTGGCGTGTCGCGCGCACGCGGGTCGTGCCGCCATCGGGCAGCGCCACGCGGTCACCGACGACGATATCGGCGATCCGGACGACACCGCGCTCAGTCCATACCAGCGTGTCAGGGCCGAGGCACTTGTCCCAGATGATCGGTTTCCAAAACTTGAAGCCGGCCGCCTCGGCCATGGGCTTGGCGACGAACATGGTCTCGGGATCGCAGTACAGGTAGAAGTGGGTGTCCTTCTTGAGCACGCGGTAGACCTCCGCGAACAGCTCGGGGAACCGCGCGTTCGGGAAGATCGAGAACCAGTCGTTGCTCGAGGCCTTGGAGTGCTTGAGCCGCGTGGTCGTGCCGATCGCGCGATGCTTCTCGAGGGATTCGTACGGCGGATCGGTGACGACCAGATCGACGGATCCCGCGGGCAGCGAACGCAGCCAGGCGACCGCGTCGCCGTGCGCTAGCTGGAACCGAGGTGCTTCCATGCGAGCGACTCTCGCATCGGGGTCTGACACTGAACACGCGCGCAGATCCCGAAGTGAGCAACCGAGCGATTACCAGACGCTGCAGTTCTTGGCGGGCGCCATCGGCGCGCCCGCCTTGCAGCTGAATGCCTCGGCGAACCCGGGCTGGTTCACGATCACGCCGTTGACCCGCCACTGGGGCGGCGAGTGCGGATCGGAGTGCGCGCTCGTGGTCAGCGCCTCGGGCGTGATCTTCATGCACCAAGACTGCGCGTAGCCCAGATAGAACAGCTGGTCGTCCGACATCCCATCGACGCTGCGCTGCACCGGCGTCGCCTGCTGCGCGCGCCACGTCTTGTACGCCTCGTAGGCGAGCTTGACGCCGCCGTTATCGGCGATGTTCTCGCCGGAGGTCAGCTTGCCGTCGAGGTGGACGTGCGGCACGGCCTCGTACTTCGAGTACTGGTCCTGGATGCAGGTGGTCGCGACCTTGAACTTGGCCGTGGTCGACTTCGACCACCAGTCGCGCAGGTTGCCGTCGGCATCGAACTGGCTACCTTCATCGTCGAACCCGTGGGTCATCTCGTGGCCGATCGTGCCGCCGCCGGTGTCGCCGAAGTTGACCGCGGGGTGGAAGTGCGGGCCGTAGAACGGCGGCTGGAGCTGCCCCGCCGGCAACACGAGCTCGTTGAGCGAGTTGTCGTAGTACGCGTTGACGGTCGGCGGGGTCATATGCCAGTCGAGCCGATCGACCGGCTTGCCGATCTTGGCGAGCTGGCGCGCGACCTCGTACCGGGTCGCGACCCACACGTTGCCGGCGAAGTCGGTGCTCGAGATCGTGAAGTCGTACGGCTTCCACGTGTCGGGATAGCCGACGAGGTACGCCATCTTGTCGAGCTTCTGCTTCGCGGGGCCGCGCGTCGCGTCGTCCATCCACGGGAGCGTGTCGAGCTCGCCGCGCATCGCGCCGAGCACGGCCTTGGTGAGCGCGGTCGCCGAGGCCTTCGCGTTGCCCGCGAACTTCTGCTTCACGTACGACTGCGCGAGCAGCTCGCCGAGCTCGTTGTCGACGTGATGAACGCAGCGCCGCCAGCGCGGCGGCAGCTCCTTGACGCCGGCGAGCTCCTTGGTCATCACGAACGCCTCGTCGACCCACGCCTTCGACAGATCCGGCGCGGCATCGCGCAGCACGGTCCAGGTCAGGTAGTCGCGCAGCGACGCGGCCGGCTCGCGGCCGAGCAGCTTGACGATGCCGGCAAAGTACTTCGGATCGTTGACCGTGATCGCGGTGACCGAGCCGAGGTGCTGCTTCGCGAGGTATTCACCCCACGGAAACCCACCGGCGACCTTGTCGAGGCCCGCGCGATCGACCCGGTGATACACCGCGTGCGGATCGCGGCGGGTGACGTCGTCCTGCTGGAGCTTCGCGATCGCGGTCTCGACGCGGAACGCGTGGTCCGCGGCGGCCTTAGCGGCCCGCTCGTCGAGGCCGAGCAGCTGGAACATGCGAGCCTGGTGCGCCCGGTAGACCTTGCGCGTGTTCGGGATCGTGTCGGTGTTCTGGAGGTAGTACTTGCGATCCGGCAAGCCGAGGCCGGCCTGGTCGAGCGAGGCGATCATCTGCGTCGCGTCGACGAAGTCCTGGACCGGACCGAGGTCGAAGAACGGGAAGATCCCGTCCGCGTGGAGCTCCGCGATCGTCCGCGCCGCGGTCGCCGTGTTGGTCACGGTCTTGATCTGATCGAGCAGCGGTTGGATCGGCGTGACGCCGGCCTTCTCGATCGCGGCCTCGTCCATACACGCCGCGTAGTACGCGCCGATCTTCTGGGTCACCGGATCGCTGCCGGGCTTGGCCGCGGCGTCCTCGAGGACCTGCTTCTCGAACTCCTCGGTCTCCTTCACGACCATCGGGATCGTCCCCCAGCTCGACCGATCGGCCGGGATCTCTGCGGTCTTGGTGAAGCCACCGCAGGCGTACTGGTAGAAGTCCTGGCACGGGTCGACGGCCCGATCGAGCCACCCGGCGAGGATGCCTGACTGCGCGAGCGTCATCGGCGGCGGGACGGCGGTCAGCGGCGCCGGGGCCGGGGCCGCCGCCGCAGCCGGGGCCGAGGCCGGAGCCGGGGCCACCGGGGCCGGGACCGATGGTTGCGGCTTCGCACAGGCGGCACCGAACACGACGAACACGACGAGCGGGACCCTGCGCATGCCGGGGACCATATACCGGGCGTTCTAACCCGGCCAGCAGACTCGTACGTACCTCGACTGGCTTGCTCGGCGGCGTCGCAGCCTGTCTCAGCCCGCGTCGCCGTCTGCGCGCGCGGCCGGGACCTGCTTGCTGGTGCGGGTCGAGATGTTGAGCGCCTTCTCGAGCCGCGCGAAGCGCTCGAGCATCTCCTCGTGCATCCGATCGCTCTTCTCGTGGAGGTGGGCGACCTCGAGCTCGGCCTTGAGGTTGACCTCGTACTCGATGTTGTTGCGGATCGCGTCGCGCGCGGCCGAGCGATTGCCGCTAAACAGGAGCAGCGTCGACAGCATGATCGCCTCGAGCGAGACCGTCATCGTCAGCAAGTTGTACGGGAACGGATCGAACGCCCACGGCGTCGAGTTGAAGCCGATCCAGACCGCGAACAGGATCGCGTGCACCACGAGGAACGTGATGCTGCCCGAGAACGCCGCCACCCAATCGGCCGCGCGCATCACGACGCTGCCGCGATCGATCGAGATCTCCTCGTTGACGTTGCGCGACACCCGCGCCTGGAGCAGCGCGTTCGCCTTGCGGGTCATCCGCCCCATCGCGGCGAGCATGTCGAGCGCGGCATCGGGCCGCTTGCGGAACAGCTGCTGGAGATCTTCGCGATCGAGGATCCACAGGGCCGTCGCGACGACGGCGACGCCCGTCGCGGTGCGCGAGCCCCCATCGAGCAACGAGAGCTCTCCGAAAAATTCGCCGGCCTCCGCGACGTGCAAGGTGATCTTCTGGCCGGCCTTGTCCTTGACGAACAGCTCGACCTGGCCGGTGTGGACGATGAACATCGAGTCGCCGGGGTCGCCCGCCTTGAACAGCACCTCCCCGGCGGGGACCTCGCGCTCTTGCATCGCCAACGCGAGCACCGAGCGCTCGTCGTCGTCGAGTTGTTGAAACAACGAAATGCTCGCCAGGAACCCTGGATCCACCACCATCGGGCCCCACGATACACCGAAGTACCCGTGATCCCTGCGTCGTCGGCCGCGAACCAAGTCCGTTCCGGCCGTGATCTGCCGCTTCACACCGGCCAGTCGCGGCCGAGCTCCGCGCGGTGCGGTTCCACGACGTGAACACGGAGGGGCGCTGACCGTCATCGTGTATATGAGGTTCGCGGCGGTCGTAGTAGTCCTCCTGGCCACCGGGGCCGGACAGGCTCGCGCGGACCGCTGCGCCGGCGACTACGCGGAGGACCTTTCGGCGTTGTCGCCGGGGGCGCGGGAGCTCGAGGCGCGCACCAAGCCCTACTCGTACGCCGTTCGCACCACCGCGACCTATGAGTGCGTCGCCTACGGCGGCGATGGCAATCTGAAGACCAGCCAGGTCAGCGCGATGGCCTACGGGACCGCGTTCGGATATCGCCACACGGGCGAGGACACGCTGCTGTTGACCAACGAGCACGTGGCGGAGTGGCCCGCCGTGACTGATGCGGATCACCCCGTCGACGGCGTGCCGGCCGGTTGCAAGCGCGTGGCCGACGCGCTGCGGATCGTCGACAACGACCACGATGACTACGCCGCCGACGACGTGCCGCTGACCCGCGTGGTCGTCGATCCCGCGCTCGACATCGCGATCCTGAAGGCCAAGACCAAGCTCGCCATCATGCCGTGGAAGATCGGCAAGAGTGCCGTGGTCGCGGCGCGCACCGCCGTCGAGGTCAAGGGCTACCCGCTCGGCGCGTTCAGTGCGACCAACATCGGCAAGGTGGTCTCGCCGTACGACCACGACGACTACGGGACCTGGAACCACGACGACTTCGTGGTCGACGCGTTGCTCACGCACGGCGGGTCGGGCTCGCCGGTGCTCGCGGTGTCGTGCAAGACCGGCGAGTGGGAGCTCGTCGGCGTGTTCCATGCCCACTACAGCGGCGCGAGCGCGCTCAACGTGGTCGTCGCGATCGATCAGGTCCACGACATGATGGAGTCGCTCCAGCGCACCACCAAGCCGAGCGACCAGGGCCCGAAGCTCGACCTCGCGGCGCGCGCGCGGGTCACCTCCGCGGCGACCTCGAGCGACCCGCCGTTCTTCGCGTTCGGCACGCTGACCGCTTCGGTCCGCGCGCGTCCCGACGGTGCGCTGGTGTTCGCGATCTACCCGGCGGACTTCCCGGCGACCACGCGGCCGATCCTCGTGATCGAGGACCTCCCGGATCCGAGCGCGTTCGGGACGCTCGGTAACGTCTACGCCGGCGGGGCCGGCGGGGCCGGCGGGGCCGGCGGGGCCGGCGGGGCCGCCGGGGCCGCCGGGGCGAACGGGCTCCAGGCGGTGGCGCTCGCCACCACCGACGCCGACACCCAGCATCAGATCGTTCACGCGCTCGCGATGTTGCGCACCGATGCGCTGAGCGCGTTCGACTACCGCGCCGCGGTGCCGGCCTCCGAACAGACGCGCGCTTCGTTCGAGAAGGTCGCCGCTCAGAAGAAGGCGCTCGGCCGCTTGCTCGATGGCCAGCACGACAGCGTCCAGGCGATCATCGATCTCGCGCAGCGCTTGAAGGGCGCAGGGACCGCGGTCCGGCTCGCGGACCTCGAGAGCGTCGGCGATGCCTCGGTGACGCCCGCGTCGTCGCCCGGCGTCGCGGCGCGCCTGCCCGACGCGCACTGAGCCGACCGAGCGAACGTGCGATCCGGAGCCACGCTTCGCGGCTCGGCCGATCTATAACGCTCGCGTGACGATCGCGTCCAAGCTCGAACGCCTCGGCGTGAAGCGCCTGCTGCTCGCGATCCACGACGTCAGCTTCCCGTCCGATCCCGACGAAGACATCGGTCGCGGCGCGCCCTCGACTCGAGCAGCGGGCCGCCTGATGGGGCTCGCGAACCAGCTCGGGTTCACCGGGCTGCAGCTCGGACCGCAGGGCCAGACCTCGCGCGACAACCCTTCGCCGTACGACGCGACGATCTTCTCGCGCCACACCGCGACGATCTCGATCGCCGCGTATCGCGCGACCGGCCTGGTCGACGAAGCGACGATCGCGCGCGCGCTGGTCACCGGCGGCGGCCCCGCGCAACACGCGCACGCGTACGACGCGAGCGAGGCGCTGCTGCTGCGCGCGCACGCGGCGATGTTCCTCGGGCTGCGGCCCGAGCTGCGCGCGGAGCTCGATGAGTTTCGCGGCGCGAATGGCCGCTGGCTCGAGAGCGATGCGCTCTACGCCGCGCTCGCGATCCGCCACGATGGCGCCGCGCACCGGGACTGGCCGGCCGAGGAACGCGAGCTGTGGCGCGAGCACTCTCCGCTCGATCCGTTCGTGCTCGCGCGCATGGAGGCGAGCGCCGCGTTGATCGACGAGACCCGCTCGCGCCAGGCGCACGACGAGGGCGTCGCCGGCACGCGCGACGCGATCGCCCGCGAGCTCGCGGCGCTGCGCTCGCGGATCGAGGCGCTCAAGGCGAACAAGGACGAAGCCGCCGCGCGGATGCTGGCGCTCGCCGGCGAGCACGCGATCCCGATCGATCGCTATTGTTTCGGGCAGTGGCTCGCGCACCGCGAGCACGCGCGCGTCCGCGAGGTCGCCAGTGGGCTGGGGCTCGCGCTGTACGGCGACCTCCAGGTCGGTTACGCGGACGCCGACGCCTGGGCGTACGCCGCCGCGTTCATGACGAGCTATCGCATGGGCGCGCCGCCGAGCCGGACCAACCCGGCGGGCCAGCCGTGGGGCTATCCCGTGCTCGATCCGACCCAGCGACTCGGCCGCAGCGCCGCGCTCGTGTTCGCGCGTGCCGACAAGGGCTTCAGCGAGTACGACGGCCTGCGCATCGATCACCCGCACGGGCTGGTCTGCCCGTGGGTCTACCAGGCCGGCACCGGCGACGACGGTCAGGCGGTGCGCGATGGCGCCCGGCTCTACGAGTCGCCCGCCCTCGCGGATCATCCCGAGCTCGCGGCGCTCGCGAAGGTGACGATCGATCAGCTCGACACCGCACAGCCGCGCTATGCCGACGGTTGGGTCCGCGCGCTCGAGCCGTGGCAGCTCAACGACTACGCGCTGTACTTCGAGATGCTGCGCATCGCCGCGGAGCAGAAGGGCCGGAGCTTCGGGGATGTCAGCTGCGAGGTGCTGAGCACGATGCCGTTCCCGCTCGGCGCCGTGCTCGCGAAGTACGGACTCGGCCGCTGGCGCGTCGCGCAGAAGGCGAACCTCGACGACGCGCATGATGTCTATCGCATGGACAACGCGCGGCGCGCCGACTGGGTGATGCTCGGCAACCACGACACGGCGCCGATCTTCGCGCTGATCGCCGGATGGCCCGCGGCCAAGCGCGAGCAGTGGGGCCGGCACCTCGCGCGCCGGCTCGCGCTGCCGCGCCCCGAGCAGCTCGCGCACGATGGCTTCTTCGCGAACGCGATGCTCGCCGAGCTGCTCGCCAGCCGCGCCGAGAATGTCTCGATCTTCTTCGCCGACCTGTTCGGCTACCACGAGCGCTTCAACACCCCGGGCGTGATCGACAACACCGCGAACTGGTCGTTGCGCCTGCCCGCGGAGTTCGCGCAGCTCTACGCCGACCGCCGCACCGCCGGGACCGCGCTCGATCTCGAGCTCGCCGCCGAGCTCGCGCTCGCCGCGCCGACCCCGCCGTAGTCACTTCGCGCCGCGTCCTCCTGCGACGCTCCTGCGACACGCCGAACCGTCGCATCGTGCGGTTCCTACCGTGCAACTCGGCCATCGCTTGTGAGGCCCGCCGGCGTGCCTACCACGACCGCCGCGGCGATGCTCCGCCGCGATGAGAATCGCCCTCGCCAGCTTCGGTCTGCTGTTCGCTTGCGGCCACGCGAGCGCGCCGGCGCCCACCGCGCCGCCCCCGCCCGCACCACCCCCGTCCGCCCCACCGGTCGCGGCGGCGCCGCCGCAGGCCCCGGAGCTCCGCCTCCCGGCGCTCGCGAAGCCGCTGCACGAAGAGGTCGACCTCACGCTCGATCCTCAGAGCGAGGACTTTCGCGGCAAGATCACGACCGAGCTCGAGATCTTGCAGCCGACCCCGGTGCTGTGGCTGAACGCGGACGAGATCACCGTCGACGAAGCGACGCTCGACGCGGGCGGCACGTTGCTGGTCGCCAAGGCGATCACCCCGAAGAAGGGCTACCTCGGCCTGGTGTTCGATCGCCCGCTCCCGGTCGGCAAGGCGACGCTCGCGATCGCGTATCGCGGCAAGGCCCACAAGGATGACGGCGACGGCATCTATCGGGTGCAGGAAGGCGGCGACTGGTACACGTTCACGCAGTTCGAATCGACCGACGCGCGCCAGGCGTTCCCGTGCTTCGACGAGCCCTCCTACAAGATCCCGTGGCACGTCACGCTGCACGCGAAGAAGGGCCTGGTCGCGGTCTCGAACACGCCGATCGAGCAGACCACCGACGAACCGAACGGCATGACCGCGACGCGGTTCGCCGAGACCAAGCCGCTGCCGAGCTACCTGGTCGCGTTCGCGCTCGGCCCGTTCGAGGCGGTCGATGCCGGCAAGACGCGCAGTGGCGCGCCGATCCGGATCGTCGTGCCGAGGGGACGCACCGGCGACGTCGCGTATCCGGTCCAGAGCACCAAGCGGATCCTCGACGGGCTCGAGGACTACTTCGGGACGCCGTATCCGTACCCCAAGCTCGACATGCTCGCGGTCGCGGTGTTCAACGCCGGCGCGATGGAGAACCCGGGCCTGATCACGTGGAAGCAGACGCTGCTGTTGACCAAGCCCCAGGACATGACGCGCGCGCGCAAGGAGACCTACGCGACGATCGCCGCGCACGAGATGTCGCATCAGTGGTTCGGCGACGAGGTCACCCTCGCGTGGTGGGACGACACCTGGCTCAACGAATCGTTCGCGAGCTGGATGGAGGCCAAGCTGATCATGCAACTCGAGCCGAGCTGGGACGGCGACGTCGGGCTGGTCGGCGTCAAGAACGGCGTGATGAGCCAGGACAGCCTCGAGAGCGCGCGTGAGATCCGCCAGCCGATCAAGACCCAGAACGACATCGCGAACGCGTTCGACGGCATCACCTACGAGAAGGGCGAGGCCGTGCTGACGATGATCGAGCGCGCGATCACGCCGGACGTGTTCCAGAAGGGCGTGCGGCTGTACATCGCGAAGCACGCGTTCGGCAACGCGACCTACGATGACTTCGTCGCGGCGATGTCCGAGGCCGCCGGCAAGGACGAGAAGCCGCTGTTCGACTCGTTCGTGTTGCAGTCGGGCGTCCCGCTCGTGTCGGTCAAGCTCGCGTGCACGAAGGGGGCACCGCCGACGCTCGAGCTCGCGCAGAGCCGCTACAAGCCGACCGGCTCGCAGATCGATCCGAAGCGGACGTGGACGATCCCGCTGTGCGTGCGGTGGAGCGCCGCGGGCAAGACCGGCCGCGACTGCACGACGCTCGCGACGCCGACCGGAACGCTCGCGCTGACCGCGCCGTCGTGTCCGACCTGGGTGCTCCCGAACGAGGGCGAGCTCGGCTACTACCGCATGCTGCCGCAGGGCAAGTTGCTCGATCAGCTGCTCGCGCACGTCAAGCAGCTCACGCTGCCCGAGCGGGTCGGCGTGGTCGGCGATGTCGAGAGCCTGGTCAACAGCGGCGACGTTCAGCCCAGCGTGG
This sequence comes from Kofleriaceae bacterium, assembly GCA_039922635.1. Lineage (GTDB taxonomy): Bacteria > Myxococcota_A > Polyangia > Haliangiales > Haliangiaceae > JABFXX01. The sequence goes on from JBDTEH010000348.1 coordinate 18,025, forward strand.
CGCTCCAGCTGGTCGCGGATCTATCGAAGGACAAGAACCGTCACATCGTCGATGCAGGCATCGGCATCGTCGCGAGCATCGACGACCTGGTGCCGGATTCGCTACGCCCGAACTACGAGCGCCTGATCAAGAAGCAGTATGCCGCTCGAGCCCACGAGCTGGGCTGGACGAGCCGCCCGGGCGAGGACGAAAACACCAAGCAGCTGCGCCCGGCGCTGTTGGCCATGGTCGCGAACCTCGGCCACGATCCGCAGTTGATCAAGCAGGCGACCGAGCTGACCTGGAAGTGGCTCGACGACCACAAGGCGATCCAGCCCGAGCTCGTCGGTACCGCGCTGCACATCGCAGCGCGCTATGGAGATCAGAAGCTGTTCGATCGGATCCACGCCGACGCGAAGAAGACGACCGATCGCGAGGAGCGCGGCCGGCTGCTCGGCGCGATGAGCGCGTTCATCGATCCGAAGCTCCTCGCGCAGGCGATGCAGGTGGCGCTGTCCAACGACTTCGAGCTGCGCGAAGGCCTCGGCCTGTTGTTCGGCGGCTTCCAGGAGCCCAAGAACCGCGAAGCTGCGTACGCGTTCATCAAGGCGCACTTCGACGAGATCGCGAAGAAGCTACCCTCGCCGTATCGCGCCTACCTCGCGTTCACGTTCGTCGGCCTGTGCGACGCGGACCGCAAGGCCGAGGTGGTCGCGTTCTTCAAGCCCAAGATCGACACGTTCGACGGCGGTCCGCGCACGATGACCCAGGCGGTAGAGCAGCTCGAGCTGTGCTCGGCGCAGAAGAAGGCGCGCACGCCCGGCGTGATCGCGTTCCTCAAGAAGCAGTGAACCACACCGCGGCGAGCGGCGGCACGGTGATCGCGAGCGAGAGCTCGCGCCCGTGCGAGCGCACCGGCATCGCCTCGACCGCGCCCAGGTTGCCCTGACCGCTGCCGCCGAACGTCGTCGAGTCGGTGTTGAGCAGCTCGTGCCAGAGCCCCGGCTTGGCGACGCCGACGCGATAGTTATGGCGCGGTACCGGCGTGAAGTTGAGCACGCACACGACGCTCGAGCCATCGCGCGCGAGCCGCTCGTAGCTCAGCACCGAGTTGGCCCGGTCGTCGGCATCGATCCAGCGAAACCCCGCGGGCGCGCAATCGAGCTCGTGGAGCGCGCGGATGTCTCGGTACATCCGGTTGAGCTCGCCGACGAGCAACTGGATCTGCGCGTGCGCGGGCTGGTCGAGCAGCTCCCACGCCAGGCTCGCGTCGTGGTTCCACTCGCGGTCCGCAGCGAGCTCGTCGCCCATGAACAGCAGCTTCTTGCCGGGCTGGCTATACATGTACGCGTAGAGCAGGCGCAGCGTCGCGAACTGCTGCCAGCGGTCGCCCGGAAACTTCGCGAGCAGCGCGCCCTTACCGTGGACGACCTCGTCGTGCGAAAGCGGCAGCACGAAGTTTTCGCTCCACGCGTAGAGGCCGCGCATCGTGAGCTGGTCGTGGTGGTGCTTGCGGTGGATCGGCTCGCGCGCGAGGTACGCGAGCGTGTCGTGCATCCAGCCCATGTCCCACTTGTACGCGAACCCGAGCCCGCCCTCGCTCGCCGGGCCGGTCACGCGGGGCCATGCGGTCGACTCCTCGGCGATCGTGATCGTCCCGGGCTGCTCGCGCGCGATCGCCGTGTTGAGGCGTTGCAACAGCTCGACGGCCTCGAAGTACTCGTTGCCGCCGTGCGCGTTCGGGATCCACTCGCCGGACTTGCGGCCGTAGTCGCGATACAGCATCGAGGCGACGCCATCGACCCGCAGCCCGTCGACGTGGAACTGCTCGAGCCAGAACAGCGCACTCGACAACAGGAAGCTGCGCACCTCCTGCCGGCCGAAGTCGAAGATCGCGGTGTGCCAGTCGGGGTGAAAGCCGAGCTTGCGATCTGGATGCTCGAACAGCGCGGCGCCGTCGAAGAAGCCGAGGCCGTGCTCGTCGGTCGGAAAGTGCGCGGGGACCCAGTCGAGGATCACCGCGATGTTCGCGGCGTGCAGCGCGTCGATCAACACCATCAGCTCGTCCGGCGTGCCGTAGCGCGAAGTCGCCGCGAAGTAGCCCGTGGTCTCGTAGCCCCACGAGCCGAAGAAGGGATGCTCGGTCAGCGGCATCAGCTCGACGTGCGAGAACCCGAGCCTGGTGACGTGCTCGACCAGCAACGGCGCGATCTCGAGATACGACAACAAGCGACCGCCCTCGCCGCGCCGCCACGAACCGAGGTGGAGCTCGTAGATCGAGACTGGCGCCGACGCGCTCGAGCGCGCCGCGCGTTGCGCCATCCAGACCGCGTCCTGCCAGGCGTGGTGGCTCGCCCACACGATCGACGCCGTGCCCGGCGCGGTCTCGTGGCGCAGCGCGAACGGATCGGCCTTCGCGACCTGATACCCGCCCAGCTTCGACGTGACATGCAGCTTGTAGAGCGCACCCTTGGTCAGGCCCGCGACGCGGCCGCTCCACACGCCGCCGGTGTTGGGCAACAGCCGCAGCGCCGCCGCGCCCGGCTTCCACCCGTTGAAGTCACCGATCACCGAGACCGCGGCGGCGTTGGGCGCCCACAACGCGAACGTCACGCCCTCTTCATCGAGGTGCGAGCCGAGCTTCTCGTAGAGCCGCGGGTGGGTACCCTCGCGCATCAGATGCGCATCGAGCTCGCCGAAGGTCGTGCCACCGATCACGGCCGCTCCGTCAACAACGCGAGCAGGCCGCGCAGCGGGATCTCGACCCACGCCGGGCGGTTGTCGAGCTCGTAGCCGATCTCGTAGACGCACTTCTCGAGCAAGAAGAAGTCGAGCAGCAACGCCAGGTCGCGGTCGTTGCGCGGCACGATCCGCGGCGGCGCCTTGTCGAGATAGCCGGCGAGGAACACCGCCGAGGTCCATTGCGACCACGCGGTGCCCCACGGTTGCAACATCGCGATGTCCTCGGGGCGGTGCGTGCCGTTGCGCATCGCCGCGGCGCTCGCGTAGTGCAGCGAGCGGATCATGCCGGCGACATCGCGCAAGCCGTTGCGCTTGAACCGCCGCTGCGACAGCGGCCGGCCCGGCTCGCCCTCGAAGTCGATGATCCGGAAGTCATCACCGGTCCACAGCACCTGACCGAGGTGATAGTCGCCGTGGAGCCGGGTGCGCACGACATCGATCCGGTGGTGGGTCACGCGCGCGAGCGCGCGATCGAGCTGCGCCTCCTGCGCGAGCGCCTGCTCGGCGAGTGGCACGACCTCGGGCGGCAACGTACGCAGCTGCGCGCGCAACACGTCGAACGTGCGGGCCGCGTGCGCGGTCGCGAAGCCGTAGATCGACTGCTGGTGCATGATGTCGTACGGCTCGGGCGTGAACAGCGGGTCGCTCGAGCCGGCCAGCACCGCGTGGAGCTCCGCGGTACGCACGCCGAGCAGCCGCACGTGATCGAGCACCGGACCGACCCAATCGACCGCGCGATCCGGCAGCGGCGTGCGCGCGAGCGTGGCGACCGAGGCTGGCTCGATCGGAGGCGCCTCGGGGCGCTTGTCGTCGGACACCAGCCGGTCGAAGTAGCGATCGAACGCGCCCTGGGTGAGCCGCCACGCATCGCTCTGATGCGGGATCAGGTCGAACAACGTGCCGAGCGTGCCACGCCGGGTCTCGAGCCACCCCGCGAGCCGCGCGACGCCGCGATACCCCGGCGCCTCGCGTGCGAAGAACTGCCCGACCTCGAGCTCGGCGTTCGGGCCTTCCTCGACCACGCGGAACAGCTTGAGCAAGAACCGGTCGCCATAAGCGATGCCGCTGTTGGTCTGGTCCGCGCTCGTCGCGTGCGCGGCGAGGTTCGCATCGGCCGGGACATCATGCAGCGATTCGAGCCCACGTCCGGCGAGCTCGCCGTCCCGATCGGTCCTCATCGCGTCGAGCAGCGCGGCGCCGAACGCGTCCGAGCCGAGCGCGTCGTAGATCACGCCGGAGACCTGCCCGCGCCCGGGGATCTCGAGGGCCACGCTCGCGATCACGAGCTGGCGCTCGCCGGGCTCGCTATCCTCGGCGAACGCGATCGGCATCATGTAGGTTTCGGGCGTGCCGTGGTCGTACTCGATCGCGACGAGCACGACCGCGAAGCGCGGATCGCCGAGGTGGAGCACGTCCACGACCTGGGCGTTCTTGCGCGTGCGCGCCTTGCCGCGGTACCAGCGCCGGGTCTGTGCGTACTGGATCAGCGCACGCACGAGCTGCGGGCGCTGGCGAGGTTCGAGCAACGTGGTCCACGCCGCGCCGGCGACGAGCGCGGGCCGGTCCGAGGCCTCGACCTGCGGCTTCTCGAGGGCGAGCCAGTAGAAGTCGTACGCGCCGAGCGACATGAAGTACGGCGCGTCGCCGATCTCGGGGAACTTCATCTTGCCGAACAGCTCCCTCGGCACCGTGCCCTTCACCGCCTGGAGCTCGAGCTTCACACCTTGCACGAACCGCGACAGGTTCGCGATCACGAGCACCTTCTCGCCCTGGAATTCACGCACGAACGCGAGCACGCGCGGGTTGTCGCTCGAGATGAACTCGATCGAGCCACGCCCGAACACCGGATGCTCCTTGCGCTTCGCGAGCGTGCGCTTCATCCACCATAGCAGCGACGACGAGTTACCCTGCTGCGCTTCGACGTTGATCGCCTCGTAGTGATACTCCGGGTCGATGATCGTCGGCAGGTAGAGCTTCTGCGGGTTCGCGCGCGAGAACCCGCCGTTGCGATCCGCGCTCCACTGCATCGGCGTGCGGACGCCATCACGGTCGCCGAGATAGATGTTGTCGCCCATCCCGATCTCGTCGCCGTAATAGAGCACCGGGGTGCCCGGCAGCGACAGCAGCAGCGCCGTCATCAGCTCGATCTTGCGGCGCACGCCGAGCAGGGGGGCGAGCCTGCGCCGGATCCCGAGGTTGATCCGGGCGGCACGCTCGGCGGCGTAGCCACGGTACATCATGTCGCGATCTTCGTCGGTGACCATCTCGAGCGTGAGCTCGTCGTGGTTGCGCAGAAAGGTTGCCCACTGGCAGGCGTCCGGGATCTTCGGCGTGCGCTTGAGGATGTTGATGATCGGGAACGAGTCCTCGGTCTCGAGCGCCATGAACATCCGCGGCATCAGCGGAAAGTGGAAGTTCATGTGGCACTCGTCGCCTTCGCCGAAGTACGCGGCGGCGTCTGCCGGCCACTGGTTCGCCTCGGCGAGCAACATCCGATTCTTGAACTTGGCGTCGATGTGCGCGCGCAGTTGCTTCAAGAACGCGTGGGTCTCGGGCAGGTTCTCGCAGCTCGTGCCCTCGCGCTCGTACAGGTACGGCACCGCGTCGAGCCGCATGCCGTCGACGCCCATCTCGAGCCAGAACTCGATCACCTCGAACAGCGCTGCGTGGACCGCGGGATTGTCGAAGTTGAGATCGGGCTGGTGCGCGTAGAACCGGTGCCAGAAGTACGCCTTGGCGATCGGATCCCACGACCAGTTCGAGGTCTCGTAGTCCTTGAAGATGATCCGGGTATCGCCGTACGGCGCCGGCGTGTCGCTCCACACGTAGAAGTCGCGCTCGGCCGAGCCCGGCTGCGCGCGGCGCGCGCGCTGGAACCACGGATGCTCGGACGATGTGTGGTTGAGCACGAGCTCGGTGATCACGCGGATGCCGCGGTTGTGGGACTCGCGCAACAGGCGCGCGAAGTCTTCGCGCGTGCCGTAGTGCTCGTGCACGCCCGTGTAGTCCGCGATGTCGTAGCCACCGTCGCGTAACGGTGACGGATAGAACGGCAGCACCCAGATCGCGGTGATGCCGAGATCGGAGAGGTAATCCAGCCGCGAGATCAGCCCGTTGATGTCCCCGATGCCATCGTTCGAGGAGTCCTGGAACGCCCGGATGTGGACCTCGTAGATGATCGCGTCCTTGAACCACAGCGGATCGTCGGCCAGCGCATCGGCAACATCGGTCATAGGTAGTACTCGAACTGCTGCTCGCTACGAACGAGCGTGTGGATCGCGAAGATGTGAGCGGGAGACTGCGCGGGATCGAGCTCGATGAAGTTGCGTGCGCCGTGCCACGTGTAGCGGGCGCCGCCGAGCAGGTCGTGAACTTGATAGACCTGCTCGCCCGCGACGCCGAGCGCGTCGAGGTCCAGGGTCAGCCAGGCGCGATGGGCGTGGTGCGGATCGAGGTTCACGATCACGAGGATCGCATCGCTGCCCGCCCGTTTCGAGTACGCCATCACGAGATCGTTATCGGTCGGATGAAAGTGCAAGGTCGCGCTCTGTTGGAGCGCCGGGTGAGCGCGGCGGATGTGATTGAGCCGCGCGATCACGTGGCGCAGCGAATCGGGGCGTGCGAGGTCCCACGTGCGAACCTGATATTTCTCGTTACGCGCGAGCTCCTCGGCGCCGGGCCGGGGCTCGTGCTCGCAGAGCTCGTACGAGGGGCCGTAGATCCCGTAGCTCGCGGACAGCGTCGCGGCGAGCACCACACGCTGGACGAACGCGGGGCGACCGCCGTGGACGAGTTGCTCGGGGAAGATGTCCGGCGTCGTCGGCCACAGGTTCGGGCGCAGGTAGTCGGCGGCCTCGCGGAGCTGGGCCGCGTAGGTCTCGAGCTCGTACTTGGTCTGGCGCCACGTGAAGTAGGTGTACGACTGCGAGAACCCGGCCTTACCGAGCGCACCCATCAGCTTGGGGCGGGTGAACGCCTCCGCGAGGAAGATCGCGTCGGGGTAGCGGTCGTGGACCTCGCGCAGGCACCACTCCCAGAACGCGAGCGGCTTGGTGTGCGGGTTGTCGACCCGAAACGCGCGCACGCCCCGCGCGGCCCAGAACAAGAACACGTCGCGCAGTGCGGCCCACAACGCCTGCCAGTCCGCGCTCGCGAAGTCGAACGGATAGACGTCCTGGTACTTCTTCGGCGGGTTCTCGGCGTACTGGATCGAGCCATCGGCGCGGTGCAGGAACCAGCTCGGATGCTCGGTGACCCACGGATGATCGGGCGACGCCTGGAACGCGATGTCGAGCGCGACCTCGAGTCCGCGGCCGACCGCCTGTGCGACGAAGTGATCGAAGTCGTCGAGCGTGCCGAGCTGCGGGTGGACGCTGGTGTGGCCGCCTTCGATCGCGCCGATCGCCCACGGCGAGCCGGGGTCGTTCGGCCCGGCGTCGGGGTGGTTATCCGGTCCCTTGCGAAACGCGCGGCCGATCGGATGGATCGGCGGCAGGTACACGATATCGAAGCCGAGCTCGGCGATGTAGTCGAGCCGCTGCTCGGCGTCCCGCAGCGTGCCATGGGGCGGTGCTGCCTCGCCGGGCACAGCGCGGCTCGTGGAGCGCGGGAACAGCTCGTACCAGGCCGAGCACGCGGCGCGCGGCCGCTCGACCCGCACCTCGAGGTCGCGAGAGCGGGTCGCCCGGACACGATCTGGCGCGAGGGCGACCGCATCGGCCAGCCGCGCACTGGTCGCGAGCGCGATCCGCTGGGCGAGCGGGGCATCGCCGGCGAGCACCTCGGCCGCCTCGCGCAGCGCGGGGTGGCCGCCACGTACGAACGCCGCACGCACGAGCGCCGCACCATCGAGCAGCTCGACCTCGACGCCGGCGCCGACCTCGAGCTTCTTCGCGAGGCCATGCCGCCAGGTCGCGAATGCATCGACCCACGCGATCGCCGCGTAGAGATGGCGCCCGAGCGCCGGCAACGTGATCGCCGCGCGCCAGGTGTCGTTGCCCACCGCGACGAGCGCGGTCTCGCGCCACGCCTCCTCACCGGGTGCGCGACCGGGTGCGCGATCGAGGATCGCCGCACGCACGAGATCGTGGCCGTCGACCACCAGGTCGACCTCGAGCTCGAGCGTGTCCCCGAGGACGCGCTTGACGGGATAGCGGCCGCAGTCGACCTCGGGTCGCACGGCCAGGATCACCACCCGCCGCTGATCCTGTTCTGTTACCACCGTGGCTTCCGATGCGATGACCGTGCCCGAAAGGGCAGGCCTCTCGTAGCCCGAGCACGGTGATCACTGCGCGCATACGCCACAGCGAGCCCCTACGCGGCGGCTTCGAATTGATGAGTCACTCGATCGAAGGTTCGTAGGGCGCGCTCGAAGGCACCCTTCGAGACCTGGAGCTGGCCGGAGAACGCGTTATCGAGATCGACGATCAGATAGAGGATGTGCGCGACCGCGCCACTCAACGCGCCCGCCATCACGACGTGGACCCAGAACGGATCGACCGCCATCAGGTAGATCGAACCGATCACGATCAGCGCACCGAGGTAGAGCAGGAACTTCATCATGATCGGGATCCGCGCGCGCGATGACGTCAGCCGGCTCGTGCGCATATCGGTGAGGTCGTTGAACCGCGACAGCACCTCGCTGTAGACGGTGTGCTGGCACTCGTTGCTCGGCTTGCACACGTGGATCGCCGCCCACACGTGATCGAGGTGGGTGCCGACGTCCTCGATCACGTCCTCGTGATGCCTCGCCATCGCCTCCCACTCCTTCGCGAGCACGTCGTCGACGTAGCCCCGCAGCGCACTCTGGATGTGGTCGCGCGTCGCCCGCGGTAACCCGCTCGCCGTGCGATGCAGATCGACGAGCGCGGTGGCCTCGCGCTCGACGTACGTGCGGCTGTCGTTGAACTGCCCCCACACGACGTAGACGATGAACGCGAGCAGCACCGCGTAGATGCTGCCGACGGTCTGGAGGTAGTTGCCGACCGCATCGCTCGCGCCACGCAGCGACTCGTTCGGCACCGCGGCGCGAAACCCGCACAGCCCGATGACGCCGAGCAACGAGAACCCGACGACGAGCGGCACGAGCCGGAGCGTCACGGCCAACCACACCGGTAGCGACTTGGCGGTCATTCCGGGAGTGAATCTACACCGGCGCCGAGCGTGGTCGTGTCGCTGCCGATCTGAAGCGTGGCGCCGACCGAACCGGGGTTGAATGACACGTGGACGCGCTTGCCTCCGGCCAGGGTGATGTCCGCCGAGGTCGCGTCGGTCGCGGCGACCGACGTCACGGCGTTATCGATGTACGCGACGTGCAGCCACTGATGGCTGCCACCCGGGACCGTCTCGTCGAGGCGGAAGCCGGTCGAGAAGTCGCTGTCCGCGTCGTAGTCGTGGATGGTCGAGGTCGCGCCCGCCTCGCCGAGCCGTTGCACGGTCAGGGTGTGGCCGGCGTTGACCTCGGTGGTCGTCGCACCGTTGATCGTCGGCTGCTTCGGGAACGCGAGGCTCCACACCTGCGAGCCGGTCGACGCGGCGCGATCGAAGATCACGACGGTGTCGGGCTCGAGGTAGATCAGCTCGCGCTGGAACTGCGTGACCGCGGCGCCGTAGACCGGCGCGAGGTCGGTCGCGGCGTGAAGGTAGCCGGGGCCCTGGTGGAGCGCGAGCATCGTCGCGGCGGTGTTCATCTTCTGCGCCGACGCCGTGCTGCCGTTCGCGAGGATCCGCAGCGTGCCGTGATCGTCGATGTCCTGGGGCAGCCCCGAGTGCGAGTCGATGACCGGGTCGTACGCGAGCCAGCCGTCCTTGTAGATCATGATCGCGCCTTGATCCTGGTGCGCGTGGCTCTGCGTGTACGGACCGGCGTTCATGTTGATCCAGGTCGCGTGCTTGTCCCAACCCGAGCGCGCGAACAGCTGGCCGGTGCCGGGGCCGTAGAACGCGGTGCCCATCGAGTCCTCCGACGTCGGTGTGATCGCGTTCGAGTTGATGAAGTCCGCGTACTGCATGAATTGCTGGGACATCGCCGGTAACGACGAATTCGCGAGCATCGCCTTCGCCTTGGGCGCGAGTGGATCGTCCGGGAACAGCGTGATCAGCGACTCGACGTATTGCCGGTGGTAGTCGAAGAAGCTCGCGGTCGAGTCGCGTGACTGATCGCCGGTCGGAGCGATGCGATCGAGCGTCGGCACCATCTCGTGCAGGAAGAACAACAGCGACGCGCGGGTGTGGGGGCTCAACGTCGCGAGATCCTCGCCCGTCGACGCCTGCCAGATATCGTAGAGCTCCCACAGGCCGCGCAGGGACACGCCGTAGCCGGTGCCTTCACGCGAGCCGCCGCCGGCGACGTCGCTGTCGAGCTCGAGATTCATCTCGCCCACCACCTTGGTGTCGTGGAACCAGGTCAGCCACTGGTCGACGCCGTCGTACTCGCCGTGGGCCGCGAGGCCGAGCAACATCGTCGCGCGCAGGAAGTTGTAGTAGTAGTTGTTCTCCGGATCGTCGATCGCCCAGCCGGTCCACGGCGCGGCCTTGCCGCCCCACATCGCACCGTCCGGGTGCCAGACGTTGAACACGGCCTGCTGGGCGTACGCGAGCCACGCCTCGCGGCGATCCGACGCGATCGCGTCGTAACACCAGTCGTAGACCAGCGCGAGGTTGCCGACGTCGTCGCCGATCGCGTAGTAGTCGTCATCGGCGACCGTGGGGTTGTTGCCGCCGTCGATCATGGCCTGCTCGGACGTGACCAGCTTGTCGACGGCCGCGATCGCCGCGGTGCAGTACTTCGCATCGCCGGTGAGCTGGCCGACGAGCGCCGCGTTCCACGGCGCGAACAGGTAGACATCGGCGCCACCGACCCACTTGTTGGTGGTCGCCAAGAACGTCGCCGCCTCCGGCGTCATGGCGTCGAACGCGGCCTTCATCCCCGCCTCGTTCGTCGTGATCTTGATGCGCGGATGTTGGTCGCCGTAGTTCGGACCGCCACCGTCGTCACCGCTACCGCAGGCCGCGACGACGACGACGACGAGCAGGAAGGCGAGTCGACGTTGCATAGGTCCACCGACTTAACACGAGCCCGAAAGGGAAGTCATCGTCCGATTTCCAGAACGATTCTGCGCGGTCCAGAGCTACTCGGTCATGGAATCGACGCCGGCTCCGAGCGCCGAGACGGTTCCGTCGTAGCGAATCGTCGCGCCCGGGGCATCGTGGTCGAACGTGACCGTCGCGGTGTGACCGGTCGACAGCTGGACCGTGATGCTCGAATCACCCGACGCGGTGGCCGAGCTGACCGCGCCGTCGATCGACAGCACGTGCAGGTAGCGCTGGTCGCCACCGGCGATGGTCTCGTCGAGCCGATAGCCCGAGTTGAAGTCCGAGCTCGCGGTCATGGCGTGGACCGAGCTCGATGCACCCGCCGGTGCGTAGCGCGCGACGTGCAGCACGTGCGCCGCGTTGATCGTCGCCGACGTGCCGGCGATCGTGGGGCTCACCGGGGTCGCGAGCTGCCAGGTCTGCTGCGTACCCGCCGAGGTCGTCACGCGGTCGTAGACGACGACCGTATCGGGGAGCAGGTAGACGACCTCGCGCTGGTCCTTCGACACGCCAGGCTTACCGTTGTACGCGGGGAGCACGTCGGACGCCGCATAGACCCAGCCGTTGCCCTTGTGGAGCGCGACCAGCTGCGAGGTCGTATCGGCGACCTGCGTGATCGGCGTGCCGCCCTGATCGATCCGGACCAGCGAGTGGTTCGTGGTCTCCTGCGGCAGACCGGAGTGCGAATCGATCACCGTGTCGTACGCGAGCCAGCCATCCTTGTAGAGCATCAGCGAGCCCTGATCCTGGTGGGCGTGCGACTGGGTGTACGGACCGGCGATCAGGTTGAACCAGGTCGCGTGGGTGTCCCACCCCGAGCGCGTATAGAGCTGGCCGATGCCCGGCGCGTAGTACGTGGTGTCGAGGCCGTCCATCGGCTGCGACGTGACGTCGGTGTTCTCGTAGAGGAAGTCATCGACCGCCATGAATGCGTAGCCCATCTTCGGCACGCTCGAGCTCGCGAGCAGCATCTGCGCGCGTGGCGACAGCGCATCCTCGGGATACAGCGCGATCAGCTCCTCGAGATACTGGCGATGGTAGTCGAAGAACGAGGCCGTCGAGTCGCGCGACTGATCACCGGTCGGCGCGACCTTGTCGATCGTGGGGACGACCTGGTGGATGAACGCGAGCATCGAGGCCCGCGTGTGCGGCGTCTTGCGCGCGAGGCGCTCGCCGGTCGAGGCCTGCCAGAAATCGTAGAGCTGCCACAGGTTCTTCATCGCGTTGCCGTAGCCGGTGCCCTCACGCGAGGCGCCGCCGATCAGATCGCTGTCGAACGTCGGGACGAGCTCGCCCATGACCTTGGTGTCGTGGAACTGCGCGATCCACTGGTCCGCCTGCGGATCCTCGCCCTTCGCGGCGAGGCCGACCATCATCGTGGCCTTCAAGAACCCGTAGTAGTAATTGTCGGAGGGGTCGTGGATAGCCCAGCCGCTCCACGGTGCCGGGTTGCCGCCCCACGTCGCTTTGGTCGGGTTCCACACGTTGTAGATCGCCTGATCGGCATACGCGAGCCAGCGCTGCTTCTGGCCCGCCGTGACGGTGTCGAAGCACCAGTCGTAGGTCATGCCGAGGTCGCCGATGTCCTCTCCGACGAAGTAGTAGCTATCGCCGGCCGCGTGGGGGACCTGACCGGCCGCGATCGCGGCCTCGGCGGCGGTCACCATCGTGTCCACGACGCTGATCGCCTTCGCGCAATATTTCGGATCGTTCGTGAGCTGGCCCATCAGCGCGGCGTGCCACGCGGCCAGCCCGAGGTCGTTGCCGCCGATCCAGCTATCGACCACGGTCTTGAACCGCGCCGCCGCCGGCGTCTGTGCGGCCATCGCCGCGGTGAGCTCGGCCTTGCGGGTGCTCAGCATGATCCGCGGGTGCTCGGTCGGATACGTCGGCGTGGACGTGTCGACCGGATCCGTATCCGAGCCCGTACTACCCGAGCCCGTGGTGCCGTCATCGCCGGATCCGGAGGGGCCGGAGGGGCCGGAGGGGCCGGAGGGGTTGGTGGTGATCGATCCCGTGCACGCCGCTGCGAGGAGCAGCCCACACGACGAGAGAAAGGCGTGGTTCCGTTGCATCTGCGCACGGGATAGAGCAGCCGTGCGGTGGTGTCTCTGTATTAATTATCCGACATCACATGGGAATTCCTCCATGCGGCTTCTTCGTAGTGCGGTTTCTCGACGGAGTAATTTATTCTTTGCCAGTCACGAGTGCTCTCGATTACAGCGTTAAACAATCGAGTACAGCAAAAAAAAACTTCGTTCAACGAGTCAGTGTTTCTCTTTGGCAGTCGCCGTCGGGAGCTCCGCGGCACCCGAAGGCCCTCGCCGCGGCTTCACGATCGCGCCGTAGACGGTCACCGACAGCACCAGCCCGATCACCGCCATCACGATCATCGCGAGCGGCCACGCATACCAGTTCGTGATGTCTCCCGAGGCCGGGTTGTCGACCATCTGGCCCGCGACCAGGATCTTGCTCTCGGGCAGGATGTGGCCATAGACGATCGCCTGCAGCGCGGTCCCGAAGTACACGAAGCCGTCGATCAGGCCGGTCGCCGTGCCGGCGTTGCGGCGGCCGCCGAAGTCCTGGCTGGCGACGCCCGAGAGCATGCCGTTCACGCCGATCACGGACATCGCCATGAACGCGATGATGAAGCTGACCGCGATCGGTGCGGCGAGCGCGGGCATGATCGCGACCGAACCGATCAGCAAGAACGCGAACAGCAACGCCGCGACCGGGGGCCGCCGCGAGTTGAACAGGTGATCCGAGATCACGCCGGCGAACATGCCGCCGAGGATCCCGGCGACGCACGACACCATGCCCCAGTGCTGGACGACGTACGACGGATTGTGGATGACCCCTGCCGCGTCCTTGACGTTGAGGCCGATGCCGTGCGCGAACGTACGGAACCACTTGAGGATGCCCTGGCGCAGGAAGCCCGCGCAGCCCGAGATGAACGCGATCGTCAGGATCACTCGATTCGACAGCAGGCGCTTGATGATCACGACCGCCTTCTCGGCGGGTCCATCGTCGCCGCTCGACGCGTCCGCCACGTCGAAGTTGCCGAACCCGGCGTCGGCCGGCGTGTCGCGCACCCAGAAATACGACGCGACGAACGACAGCGCGATCAAGATCGCCGGGGCGATGAACAAGATCGGCAACGCGCCGGTGTGGGTCCGCGTCCGCGCGGCGTCGCCACCGAAGATGTCGACGAGCTTGGGCGCCCAGTCGTACGCGAGATAGAACCCGAGCGAGATCAGGATCCCGAAGATGCCGCCGAACGTGCCGCGCTCGCGCAGGTGGAACCACGAGGCGTTGACCTTCACGATCGACACCGCGCCGAACGACTGGAAGTACATGTTGACCGCGTTCAGCGCGAGCAGCACCGTCACCGACGGCACGGTGTGGTGCTTCCACATCAGGACGCCGATCGCGAGGTTCGCGACGGCGGCACCGGCCGTCGCGAGCAACATCGTGAACCGACCGCCGAACTTGTCGCACAGCGGGCCATTGACGAGGAACGCGATCCCGTAGGTGATCGCGCCGACCGCATCGATGTCCCCGAACTCCTGCCCGGTGATGAAGTTCTGATCTTTGAGCGCGTTGAGGTTGTAGCGCCCCATGTAGAGGAACGCGTACGACAGCCCGAGTGGCACCCAGTTGAGGATTCGCCGGTGCTTGAACTCGATGCTGTGGCCGAGCTCGACCTTCGGAAGACGACGCACCACGAGCGCGATCGCCACGACCAGGATGAGGATCGGGACGACTTCCTGAGTGAGCTTGTCCACCGCGGGGGGCAGCTTACACGACGTGGTAAACTAGATCGCGATGCGCTGGGTGCTGGTTATATTCGTCGCTGCTGCGTGTGGCTCGAAGTCCGACGTGACGCCAGCCGCTGGCTCCGCTGGCTCGGCTGGCTCGGCTGGCTCGGTCGCGAAGCCCGCAGACCTCGTGGTCTTCGTCGACGGTAAACAGGTGGCCACGGTCACTCCAGCCGAGCTCGCCGCGTGGCCGCGCGTCGACCAGCTCGTGCCGGTCGCGGCCCGCCGGCTCGGCCGGTGGCAAGACCTCGAGCTCGTCGGCGCGAAGCCCAAGCCGACCGACCTGCAGAATCCCTCGGCGGCCTATCCGGACCTCGTGCCGGCGGTATTCGCGGGCGAAGGCGGCGATCCCGCGTTCGGCATGTTCGACGCGGTCGAGCTCGCCAAGAAAGGCAAGCCGCAGCTCCGCGAGGATCACCTGTCCGCGCTGCGCATCAAGTTGCTCCCCGAGGACGCCGGCCGCGGCCAGCACGAGCAGGGCAACGGCGGCGGCAAGGATCCGGCGACGCTCAAGATCACGTTCGTCGCGGCCAACGGCAAGGCGACCGTGCTCGACGGCGCGAAGCTGCTCGCGCTCCCGCGCGACAACCTACCCGGTACGACCAACGCCAAGGGCTGGGCGCTCGAGACGATCCTCGCCGCGGGCGGCGTGCACAAGTTCGACAAGATCGTGGTGTCGAACGCGAACAACGTCGCGCTCAACCTCGACAAGACCGCGTTCACGGCCAACTCGATCCCGTTCGTCAAGCTCAACCGCAAGGGCGAGCTGCGGCTGCGGATCTACAAGAAGACCGGCACCGAGTGGCAGCCCGCGGGGGGCGATGTCAACGACCTCGACGGGATCCAGGTCCTGAAGTAATGCGCTGGCTGCGCGCTGCCACCCGAGCTGGTGTCCTCGCGGGTGTGCTCGCAGCGTGTTCCCACGACTCGATGGCGATCGAGGTCCAGACCTCGGATCCGAGCATCGCGCGGGTCGAGCTCGTGCTCGTGCAGAGCGCGTGTGCCACGTGCACGGGTGACGCGCCGCCTGGCTGGCCGTTGTCGATGCCCGCGCCGGCCGGCCCGGTGTACTACCAGGTGCCGGGCGACCGCTTCACCGCGAACGTCGACGGCGGCGTCGCGGGGTTCACGCTCGAGCCCGGCAGCGACGACTACCTGCTGCGGCTCGTCGCGATCGGCTTCGATCGCCAGGGGACGGCAAAGGGGATCGTGTTCGTCGATCGCGACTTCCACATCAAGCAGCACCTCGGCGAGGTCGTGCAGCTCGAGCTGGCGGCGCGTGACGATAGCGTCATCGTGTGGCGCGCGCCGAGCGCACCCGACACCGCGCAGAGCTGCGTCGCGGTGCTCGGGGCGACCAACGACTTCGTCGTGCCACCCGACGATCCAGACTGCGACGGCGTCACCGGTGCCGCCGAGTGTGACGCGTTCTGGTACGAGTACGCGAAGCCGGCGAACACCACCGTTCCTCAGTACTGCGTCGAACAGCCGAGCGCGGATCAGCCGTGCATGATCGGCACGGAGACGGGTTGCGTCGATGGGGTCTCGCAAGCCGGCTGCGCCCCCGGTAACGTCTGCGTGCCGGCCCGGGCCTGCATCGACTGCACCGATCCGAGCCTTGTCGAGTGCGCGAACCACGTCGGCACCGATCCGGCCCCCGGCGTGGCGCGCGTCCACTGCGTCGTACCGCTCGTCGGCGCGGTGGGCAACTACGCGTCGTGCACGGCCGGCACCGCGCCGATCAACCTCGACGCCCAGTTCGGTTCCAATGGCTCGTGTAGCCCGGGACTGCTGCCGGCCAACGCACCGCTGCCGGTGATGCCCGTGCCTTCGCTCGCCACCGATACCGGGCAGGGCCCGGCGACATTCCTGGTCTCGGCGCTCGTGCCCTCCTGTCAGTTCACGCTGCTCGTGATGGCCTCCGTGTCGGCCGTCCCACCTCGCAGCGTGCCGGGGCTGGTCGTGCTGCACGGCCCGACGCACACGATCGTGATGCCGCTCGTCGTCGACTACACGTCGACCGGAGCGACGGCGTGCGCCGGAGTCGCCACCGCACCAACGTGCACGGTCGACACGAGCTCGTTCACAGATCCGATGTGGAGCTGCGCCGTACACTGAAGCAGGCTGGGCCACGGGGCGAGCGCCCGGTGGTCCAGGTGCGGGCGTTATCGCGTCGTCGCGACGACATCGACGAGCGCGGGCGGTGAGGGCGGCGCGACGCTGATCGCCTGGCCCAGGTCCGGGCGCGAACGCCGCGGCAGCGGATCGATCGGCACGGACCGGCCGAACCGTGCCGCGATCTGCGCGGCCTGGATGATCCGGATATCGGCGAGGCCTTCCCACCCGCCGGGCTCGGGCTCGACGTCGTCGTACACGCAGCGCGCGAAGTACTTGATCTCCGCGGCGACCTGATCGCGGACCTCGAACGTACGGTGCCGCGTGCCGTGCACGCCCTCGACGCACATCACCTGTGGCTTTGCATAATCGTACGCGTGCGCGAGCGAGATCATGCCGTGGGTGCCGATCAACTCGAAGTGCGAGCGATCGTATGCACCGAAGCTGCACGCGAGCTGGGCGACCCGATCGCCGGGAAACCGCAGCGTGACCGCGCAGGCTTCGTCGACCGCGGTGAAGCGCGCATCGCTCGAGGTCGCATAACGCAGGGAGGTGACCTCGACCGGCTCGGCACGAAACAGATAACGCGAGGCATTGATGCAATAGATCCCGACATCGTAGAGCGGTCCGCCGCCGCGCCGCGGCTGCAGCCGGACGTTGCCGTCGCGGACCTGCTGCGTGAGCGTCGAGCTGAAGATCCGCGGCTCACCGATCTCGCCGCCGCGCGCGAGCTCGATCGCGACGAGGTTCGCCGACTCGAAGTGCAGCCGGTACGCGATCATCAACTTGACGTGCTTGTGTTCGCACGCGCGGATCATCTGCATGCACTCCACGTCGGTCGGCGCCATCGGCTTCTCGCACAGCACGTGAACGCCGTGGCGCGCCGCGATCACCGTGAGCTGCGCGTGCAGATCGTTCGGCGTCGCGATGTACACCGCGTCGACCTTGCCGCTCGCGAGCAGCGTATCGAGCTGATCGTAATGCACGCACGTGCGCACGTTGTAGTACCCGCCGAGCTCGTCGAGCTTGTGCTGCGAGCCCGACACCAACGCCGTGAGCTCGACCTCCTCGAGCTGCTCGATCGCAGGGAGGATCGCGGCCTGCGCGAAATATCCCTGACCGATCACGGCCATTCGTAGTCTCGATACCCGCGCCATGAAGCACTTGCGAGCAAGGCCCGTGCCTTGCAAAACGACCATGACAAGACCTTCGACGTCGATCACCGCCCGCCACCGACCGCGGGAACACCAGACCGCCACGTCATAGAGCACGCCCGTGCGTACGCGCACGCGTAAAGGCTTGCGCCGTACCGAGCCGCGTGGTCATTTCCATGGGCTCCCATGGATCTTAGAGGTAATGTTCGCAGTATGCGCCGCCGGATGAGCGGCATGTTCGTCGCGCCCTCGCTCGCGCCCACGATGGAGCGCGACCACGCCGGTCGCGCTCCGACCGGCCTCGATCGCCGCGATATCTGGATCTCCACGCTCGCGATGATCCTCGCGGTCGCCGCTGTGGCGGTCGCCGAGATCCTGGTGCGCGCGATCGCGTTCGTCACGAACCTGTCGTACTTCGGGCGCGCCTCTGTCGATGCAGTCTCGCCCGCCGACAATCACCTCGGGGTGTGGTCGATCGCCGTTCCGGTGCTCGGCGGTGCGGTCGTGGGCCTGATGGCGCGGTTCGGTTCGCGCGCGATCCGTGGTCACGGCATCCCCGAGGCGATGGAGCAGATCCTGTTGAACGAGAGCAAGATCCCGCTCC
>JBDTEH010000349.1:0-7989 GCA_039922635.1 Kofleriaceae bacterium
TACGCGGTATTAGCGTCCCTTTCGGAACGTTGTCCCCCGCTGGAAGGAAAATTACCTACGTGTTACTCACCCGTCCGCCGCTTTACTGATGGCCGAAGCCACTTTCTCGCTCGACTTGCATGTGTTAGGCCCGCCGCTAACGTTCGCTCTGAGCCAGGATCAAACTCTCCATAGAAAATTTGAACCGACTCTACGTCGGTGGATAGCTCCACATCCGGGGGGAAGGGAGCATCCGACGTGGAATGGTTTCTTACTAACAGAAACCCATCTCTATCGAATGACTTACTATCCAGTTTTCAGAGACCGATGTCCAACGCCTTTCGGCGCCGTCCCCGTCGCGTTTCGTCGTCGGGGATGCTGCTTATACGTGGCAGCCCCCTTGTCGTCAACGTCGATCCCCAAAAAATCTTAAAATTCACGATTCGTCTTATAACCGCGCGAAGTCCCTAGCGATTCGCACTACACTTTCTTCGCCTCCTCATGCTCGAACGGATCGGGAACTGCCGCATCGTGGAAGAGATCGCCTCCGGCGGGATGGCGGTCGTGTACCGCGCAATCCAGGAACCGCTCGGTCGGACCGTCGCGATCAAAGCGCTCAAAACCAGCGCAGCTGCTGAGGAAAATGTCGTGACGCGGTTCGAGCGCGAGGCCAAGAGCCTGGCGAACTTGCAGCACGAGAACATCATCCACGTCTACGACTTCCACCACGAGCGCGGCGCGATGTTCATCGTGATGGAGTACGTGCAGGGGATCGACCTGTACGACCTGCTCGAGAAGTGCGGCCGGGTCCCCTACGACGTCGCGGCCATCCTGGCGATGCAGGTGGCCCGAGCTCTGGACTACGTGCACTACCGCGGCATCGTGCACCGCGACATCAAGCCGGCGAACATCATGATCGCCCGCACGGGCGGTGTGAAGGTCATGGACTTCGGCATCGCGCGAGACACGAGCTTCGGCGACCTCACCGAAGCCGGCACCGGCATCGGCACACCCGCCTACATGTCCCCGGAGCAGGTGCTCGGTGACAAGCTCGACGCGCGCAGCGACATCTTCTCGCTCGGCGTGCTGCTGTATCAGATGGTCACTGGCAAGAAGCCATTCGTCGAGGACGAGAAGAAGTCCGCGATGCACAAGATTCGCCTCGAGAAGCACGAGAGTGCGCGCTCGGTGAATCCGGAGGTCCCTCGCGAGCTCAACAACATCATCGATCGCTGCCTCGAGAAGCAGCCACGCGATCGCTGGCGTTCGGCGCAGCACATGGTGATGGCACTCGAGCGCTTCCTCGCGAAGCACGTCGAGATGAACCACCACGCTCGCCTCGTGTTGTTCTTGAAGTCACAAGGCGTGATCACCGAGCTCGAGGCCGAGCAGTATCTCAATCCCGCGGCGCTCGGCGCAGGTGGAGGTGCGCTCCAGCAGCCCAATCTGCAGGCGCGCAACATGGTGCGCTCGGGCATCGTGGCGCACGGCGTCGCGCTCACGGTGTTGCTGTTGTTCCTCGGCCTCATCCACGTCGCGCCGCTCGGAGCGACGCCAAAGACTCCGACCAACGTCGACCGCCAACAACATCGCGCGTTCCTGCGCATCGATGCGAAGCCATGGGCGCGCGTGCTCGTCGACGGTAAGCTCGTCGGCGTGACGCCGTTCGCAGCGCCGATCGAGACGTTCGCCGGCCAGCACGCGCTGCGCTTCGAGCATGATTGGTATCAGCCGATCGAAGAGTCGATCGAGGTCGCGGCGAACACGGCGCACACCCCGGCCACGTTGACGATCGACTTCGAAAAACAGGGCACGCTGCTCGCGGGCAAGCACAAGCCGGCGGTGACGCCGTGAAGTCGCTCGTCATCGTCGTCGTCATTGTTGGCTTGTTGGTGGCGCGGATCGCGGCGGCCGACGACGCGGACTTCGTGCAGTACAAGGTCAAGCCGGGCGACACGATCGACCTGGTCGCCGCGGAGTTCTATGGCGATCACGTGCGGACCTCGGTGTTCATCGTCGACGAGAACAAGTGGAAGACCTACCGCAAGCTCAACCCAGGCGAGCGGATCCGCGTCCCGATCACGCGCGAGATCACGACGGCCAAGGGCGACACGCTACCCGAGCTCGCGACCAAGTATCTCGGCGATGCGAGCCGCGCGACGTACATCGCCCAGCTCAACCATCTGGAGGTCACCGACATCCCCGCGGCTGGCGTCGCGTTGAGGTTGCCGTTCCGGGTGACGCACGTCGCGCAGACCACCGAGTCGCTCGCCGCGATCGCACAGTTCTATTTCGGCGACGCGAAGCAAGCCGAGCTGCTGCGCGCGTACAACAACCTCGGCGACAAGGCCGCGCTCGAAAAGAACGACTCGATCGTCGTGCCGGTGATGAGCCTGCGCGTTCACACCGAGCGCTTGCCGGCGCCATCGGCCGAGGCGCTCGCGCGGCGCAAGCAGCACGCAAACGCGAACGAAGCGGCGGCCACCGCGTTGCCGGCCGCCCGGCTCGCGCAGCTCCAGGGCGACTACGCGGAGGTCGCGAAGGCGCTCGCGGAGATCGCCAAGCAGCTCGAGTATCTCGACGAGCCGGCGTTCGGCGAGGCCGGCATGTTGCTCGGCACGGCGCGGGTCGCAGCGGGCGACAAGGCCGGGGCGACGGCGGTGTTCGGCGAGGTGGTCGCGCGCGAGCCAGCGCGCACGCTATCTCCCTACTACGCGTCGCCGACCGTGATCGAGGCGTGGAGCGCCGCGGGTGGTCGTGTCGTGGAGTAGCGGTGCACGCGCACGGCGCGCCGCACGGCGGACGGTGGCGGTTGCGCTGGCGTTCGTGACGGCCGGCGCCCTGGCCGGCGCGTGCGGCAACCCGAGGCCACCCGCGAGCGCTGCCCCACGGCTCGCGAACGCGCTGGCCGCCGCGCTCTCCACGGTCGAGCTCGCCCGGATCCCGTGGCGCTGCATCGCCGAGGATCTCCCCGAGCCCACGGCCACGCTCGACAAGAGCTGGAAGCTCGAGGGTCACGCGCTCCAGCACGAGACCAACCTCGTGATCGGCATCGTCGCGGACGCCGGTGGCGCAGCACCGAACACGCTCGCGGCCCTCGGCCGGCTGCGCGCGAAGCTCGACGAGGGCCACGCCGAGCTCGTCCTCGCGCTCGGCGGCATGGGCACGTCCGAGCCCGAGCTCGAGGCCACGCTCGGAGTGCTCGCGAAGCCAGCCTCGCCCGTGATCGCGATGCCCGGCGATCTCGAGTCGGTCGCTGGCGAGACCGCCGCGATCGCGCGACTCGCCGCGAGAGGCGCGCCGGTGGTCGACGGCCGCCTGCTCCGCTGGATCGACCTGCCCGGCGCCTCGATCGCACTCCTGCCCGGCGCTGGCAGCCGGCTGCGGCTCGCGGCCGGCGGCGACGGCTGCGCGTGGCAGGCCGACGACGTGGTCCGGATCTACCAACAACTCTCGGCCCGGCCGGGGCTCCGCATCGCCGCGCTCGCCGAGGCGCCGCGCGAGGACCACGCCGGCGATCCGAGTGGCGAGCTCGCGCTCGCGCCCGGCCCCGCGATCGACCTGATCGTCCATGGCCCGACCCAGCCCGTGCCTTCGCCCGCGCGCACGGGCGGTCGCGACGGGACCCGCGCGCGGATCAGCCCCGGTACCGCCGACGCGACGCCGCGGTTGCCCGAAACGCGCGCGCCGGCGGCGGGCCTGTTGACCATCCACGGCAGCACGTGGAGCTGGAAGCCGCTCTGATCGACAAGTCGTAGGTTGCCGCTCAGAGGGAATCCTTCGGCGAGGACAGGCGAGGACAGGCGATGCCCGCGCTCGCGCACCGCGGTACCATCACGGCGTGTCCTCCACCCCGGCACAAAAGTTCGTGTGCCCGCGGTGCCGGAGCTCGTTCGAAGATCCGTGTCACTTCTGCAGCGGGTGCGGCGCCGATATGACGCACGCGAGCCCGCTGGACGCGGCACGCAACGGCGCTCCCGCAGCGAGCAACGAGAGTGGCGAGGTCGTGATCGACCGCCGGCTCAACGATTCGAATCAGGCGTGGCTCGGCAAGATCGTCGACGGCCGCTACAAGGTGATGGGGGTGATCGGGCGCGGCGGCATGGGCGTGGTCTATCGCGTCGAGCACCTGCGGATGGGCAAGGTCGCGGCGATGAAGGTCCTGCACCGCGATCTCGCCGCCGACCCGGACGTGATCCAGCGCTTCGAGCGCGAAGCCGCGGCGGTGTCGAAGCTGCACCACCCACACACCGTCCAGGTGTTCGACTTCGGTACGGCGCAAGGCGCGTTGTACCTGATCATGGAGTACGTCCGCGGCCTCGACCTCGGTAGCATCATCTCGCGCGACGGCCCGATCCCGTGGCAGCGCGCGGCGCCGCTGCTCGCGCAGATCTGCGGCGCGCTCGCCGAGGCGCACGAGCTCGGGATCGTGCACCGCGATCTCAAGCCCGAGAACGTGCTGATCACCCGCACCGGCAACGGCCGCGACTACGCGAAGGTGCTCGACTTCGGACTCGCGAAGCTCGAGCAACCGCGCGCGCCGACGACCGCGACCGATCGCCAGCAGATCGTCGGCACGCCGTACTTCATGTCGCCCGAGCAGATCCGCGGCGACGACGTCGATGCACGCAGCGATATCTATTCGTTCGGCGCGATGATGTTCGAGCTCCTGACCGGCCAGCACCTGTTCACCGGCTCGACCGCGGTCGGCGTGTTGACCAAGCACCTCACCTCGGATCCCGATGCGCCCTCGATGCGCGCGCCCGCGCTCGGCCTCGATCCGCAGGTCGATGCGATCTGTCTCAAGGCGCTCGCGAAGGACCCGAGCGCGCGATTTCAGACCGCCGCGGAGCTCGCGGAGAGCATCGAGGAGGTCTACAGCGACACGATCGGCAACGCGACCGGGCCCGGGTCGAGATCATCGCAGCGCGTGGGCCGGGCGTTCGCCGTCACGCCCGAGGAGCACGACAGCGATGTCCGGCTCCGCCGCTCCGACATCGATGCGTTCGAGCGCGGCATCAAGCGCCAGCGCTACGTCACGCTCGGGCTGATGACGGCGCTCGTGCTCGGCGCGGCCGGTGGTGCCGCGTACTTCCTCACACGCGCGAACCCACCGCTGAGCGAAGAGCGCGAGCCGAATGACGACGCCGCCCACGCGAACAAGATCGGGCTCACCGTCACCGGCCACCTCGGCGCGCGCCACTCGCCCGAGGCCGGCGATCGCGATACGTTCGTCGTGCCGTGGGCCGTGGGCGACAAGCGCGTCGTCACGGTGCGCGTCACCGGCCTGCCGAACCTCGATATCAACCTCGCGCTCACCGACGGCGACGGCCTCCACGGCGCGGTCGCCGACGAGGGGCAACTCGGTGAAGGTGAGATGCTGCACCGGCGCTCGATCGATGGCCCGCTCGTGATCTCGATCGACCAGACGCTGCTCCCCGGGACCAAGCTCCCGGTCGAGAACGTCAGCGATGCATACACGGTCACGGTCGTCGAAGAGGATCGCTCCGCGGGTGAGGTCGAACCGAACGGCACCGACGCCGACGCGAACCCGCTCGAGCTCACCAAGGAGCTGCGCGGCTATCTCGATACCCGCAACGACGTCGACATGCTGCGCTGGACCGGCGCGACCGGCACGTTCAACGCGGTCGTGCGCGCCGACGGTATCCCGCTCGAGTGGCGGATCGACGACGGCAACCCACGCACTCCCGGGGCCGCGCGGATCGAGCTCGAGCACGGAGCGCTGATCCGCATCGAGCGCACGGACAAGGGCCAAAGGGGCGCCCTGCCCGGCCGCGATCAGCCGTGGTCGATCACGATCAGCCCGTAGCTGTCGTCCCAATCCCGATCTTCGTCATGCCTTGGTCAGCAGCACGACGCGACGCTCGTACGCTTGGAGCTTCGCGAGCGCGTCGTGGAACGCAGGGTACTGGGCGCTCTCGAGCACGAGCTTGTCGAGCTTGATCTCGTCGTGGCACGTCACGGTCTGGCCGCTCGCCTCGCACGCCGACGAGTAGGTCACGCCGGCGGCGCTGCCCTCGAGCTTTGCGGGCACGTACGCGACCTTCCAACCCGCGGGGATCTGCACGGTGACGTCGCCCTTCTCGGTGCGCGGCGCGCCGACCCACATCGGGTACTTGCGCTTCGACAAGCCCGCCGACGGCAACTCGTCGGCGACGCCGAGCGTGACTCGCGGCAGCTCGAAGTTGCGGAACTTGCCCTGCGCGGCCGAATACCCCGGCACCGCGACGTGATGGGTGATCGACAGCGGCCCGGCGACCGACATCGTGTCACTGACCGCGTGGCCCTTGTCGACGGCCAACGCCGACAGCTCGCCAGCGGCGTGCTGGAAGTACTTGTCGAGGGTCTCGCCCTGGAGCGGCCGCAGCTCGCCGCTCGCGCGGTCCGCGAACCAGCCGGTCAGCTCGTAGTGATAGGTCGCGTCGAGATCGCCGTTCGCGGCGAGCACGTACTTCGCGGTCACGTGCGACACCGACGACCCGGGATCCATCGCGGGCCGCTGGCCGAGCTCGGAGCCACCCTTCTCGAGCGGCAGGACATGGCTGTCCTGGCCTGCGAGCACGAAGTCGTACTGGCCATGCTCGTCGGCCGGGTTGAGCCACACATCCTTGTTGTCGACGCTGAGCTTCGCGACGATGTGATCGAATTGCGCGATCGTCGGCACGCTCTGGATCACCGGCACCTTGCCGGAGCGGACCAGCACGGGGCGCCCCGCGATGCCCTCCGCGCTCGCGAGCGCGAGCAGCAGGCCGACCTTGTCGCGCGCGTCGGCGTACTTGTTCGCGAGGATCTCGGCGGGCGCGTGGGGCTCGTAGCCCGCGGCGCCGAGCGGCACGTCGACGCTGCGGATGTCGTGCGCGACGAACGCGAACAGCTTCTGGGCCTTGTCGGTGGCGCTGGTGGCACCGGCGACGATCCGATCGGCCTCGGCCTTGATCGCGGGCGGCAGCGGTTGCGGGACGGCCTTGTCGAGGAAGCGCGCGGCGACCGGCTCGAGCACCTTCTGCCACGACGGCTCGAAGCCGATCACGAGGCGCGGCAGCACGACCGCATCGCTAGGCGAGCCCTGCTCGGGATGACGATCCGGCTGGTTGGTGAGGTGATACGTCCAGGTGTGGCCGGCCGCGCCGTCGCTCTCGGTCGGTTTGAGGTCGACGCCCTCGACCGCGAGCTTTGGAACCGTCCCGGCCGGCACGGTAATCGTGACGGTGCGGTCGAGGATCGGATCCCACTGACCGAGCATGACCTCGGCGCCCATCGGCGAGTCCGGGCCGGGCTTGGTCGTGCGCGTGGTCGCGAGCTCGATCACGGAGCCCTTGTCGACCGCCGGGAACGACACGACGCGCTCGCGTAGATCCGAGTAGATCGTCGCGTCCGCGAGGTACGCCGGCACGATGTCGCCGATCTCCTCGGGCGAGGCGGCGTGGGCCTCGCCATCGGAGTTGACGGTGCGCGCCGTATCGATCGTCAGGCTCTGGCGCTTGCCGTCGAACGGCAGGTGGACGTCCGCGAACTTCTCCTTCGCGCGCAGCGCGTCGAGCACCTTCACGATCGACTTGGACGCGTGCACGATCGTGCCGTCCGCCTTCAGCGTGAAGTCGTCGCGCTCGACGGCGACCACCGCATCGGCCTGCGGATACTGGACCGTGCCCGGGCCACCTTGCGCGAGCTCGGTCATCTGCGCGAGATCGGGATCCTTCGAAGCATCGACCTTCGGCGCGGCCTTCTTCGCCCATGGATCGACCGCGGCGGCCTTCGCGGGCTCGGAGCTGTTGGCGCCTTCACCGGAACCATGCCCCTTGCAGGCCGCGAACATGCAGAGCGAGACCAACAGGGCTTTGTTCACGACTTCCCTCCCGCGAGGATCACCGGCTGGCGCGCGACCTGGCCCATCGAGCCGAGTGCGGAGCGCAGCTGTTTGTACTGGTCCGGATCGATGAACCGGCTCTTCAACTCGAACGAGCGGTGGCACTTCACGGTGGTCGCGTC
>JBDTEH010000350.1:0-38204 GCA_039922635.1 Kofleriaceae bacterium
CGGCTGGTTCGAGAGATCCGCAAGATCCGCACAAAATGCAGCAGGTTGGCGAAGCTCCGGAACCCCGTCAGCCGGACCGTCTTCGTGTCTGCCATACACGAACCTGACTCCAGACCAAACTCTGGTGAAAATTCACTCTCATAGGCCCTTGCGCACATCCGGCGCGCGCCTTACATCCGAGGCCGTTAGCAGTCACTTGCAGTGAGTGCTAACAAAACTTCGGCCTAATCGAGGAGAGAAGCTCATGAACGTCCGTCCCCTGGGTGATCGCATTCTGGTCAAGCGCGTCGAAGAGGTCGAGAAGACCCGCGGCGGCATCATCATTCCCGATTCCGCGAAGGAGCGGCCCCTCGAGGGCAACGTCGTCGCGGTCGGCTCGGGCAAACGTCTCGAGGACGGCACGATCATGAAGCTCGACGTCAAGGCCGGGGACAAGATCCTGTTCGGCAAGTACGCGGGCACCGAGATCAAGGTCGACGGCGTCGATCACATCATCGTTCGCGAGGACGAAGTCCTCGGGATCATCGAGAAGTAAGGGACACAGGAGAACACCATGGCTGCCAAAGACATTATTTTCGACGAGAAGGCCCGTAGCCGCGTGATGGCGGGCGTCGACACGCTCGCCAACGCCGTCAAGGTCACCCTCGGCCCGCGTGGCCGCAACGTCGTGATCGAGAAGTCCTGGGGCGCTCCCACGGTCACCAAGGACGGCGTCACCGTCGCCAAGGAGATCGAGCTCGAGAACAGGTTCGAGAACATGGGCGCGCAGATGGTAAAGGAAGTCGCCTCGAAGACGAGCGACAACGCCGGCGACGGCACCACCACCGCGACCGTGCTCGCGCAGGCGATCTACCGCGAGGGCTCGAAGCTCGTCGCCGCCGGTCACAACCCGATGGAGCTCAAGCGCGGCATCGACACCGCCGTCGCGACGCTGATCGAGGCGTTGAAGAAGCTGTCCACCCCGACCAAGGGCAAGGACGACATCGCGCAGGTCGGCACGATCAGCGCGAACGGCGACACCGAGATCGGCAACATGATCGCCGAGGCGATGAAGAAGGTCGGCAAGGAAGGCGTGATCACCGTCGAGGAAGCCAAGACGATGAACAGCGAGCTCGACGTCGTCGAGGGTATGCAGTTCGATCGCGGCTACCTGTCGGCGTACTTCGTCACCGACACCGAGCGGATGGAGTGCGTCATGACCGACGCGTACATCCTGATCCACGAGAAGCGGATCTCGAACATGAAGGAGCTCCTGCCCGTCCTCGAGCAGGTCGCGAAGCAGGGCAAGCCGCTCCTCATCATCGCCGAAGACGTCGATGGCGAGGCGCTCGCCACGCTCGTCGTCAACAAGCTCCGCGGCACGCTCAACGTCTGCGCCGTCAAGGCGCCGGGCTTCGGCGATCGCCGCAAGGAGATGCTCAAGGACATCGCCGTGCTCACCGGCGGCGAGGCCGTGACCGAGGATCTCGGCCTGCGCCTCGAGACGCTCACGCTCGACCAGCTCGGCAAGGCCAAGCGCCTCACGATCGACAAGGACAACACGACGATCGTCGACGGCGCCGGCAAGAAGGCCGACATCGACGCGCGCGTGAAGACCCTCCGCGCGCAGGTCGAGGAGACCACGTCGGACTACGATCGCGAGAAGCTCCAGGAGCGCCTCGCGAAGCTCGTCGGCGGCGTCGCGATCGTCAAGGTCGGCGCGGCCACCGAGGTCGAGATGAAGGAGAAGAAGGCCCGCGTCGAGGACGCGCTGCACGCCACGCGCGCGGCCGTCGAAGAGGGCGTGGTCCCGGGCGGCGGTGTCGCCCTGCTCCGCGCGCAGTCGGCGCTCGACAGCCTCAAGCTCAGCGAGAGCCAGCAGTTCGGCGTGGCGATCCTGCGCCGCGCGATCGAAGAGCCGCTCCGTCAGATCGCGTCGAACGCGGGCGTCGACGGCTCGATCGTCGTCGCGAAGGTCAAGGAAGGCTCGGGATCCTTCGGCTTCAACGCGCAGACCCTCGAGTACGGCGACCTGGTCAAGGGCGGCGTGATCGACCCGACCAAGGTCGTGCGCACCGCGCTCACGAACGCGGCCTCGGTCGCGGGGTTGCTGCTCACCACCGAGGCGATGATCGCCGAGCGTCCCAAGAAGGACGCGCCGGCTCCGGCCGGTGGCGGCGGCGGCGGCGGCATGGAAGGTATGGGCATGGGCGGCATGGGCGGCATGGGCTTCTAGCCCGGCGCTCACGTCCACTCCAACGGCTCGCGGCACCGCCGCGGGCCGTCTGCGTTTTCGGGTTTTCGGGCCGTGCTCGGCTGGGCGAATCGCGGGCGACTCGTACCAAAGTCGCGTACCGTTAGTGCGATGAGTCACCATCCGCGATTCGATCCGATGCCGGAGCGAGCGACCGACGCTGCGCTCGACCTGGCGCTCCGGCCGTTCGTCGATAGGTTCGTCGACGAGGACAAGCATGCTCGCGCGCGGGCGGCGTTCACGCCGAAGCTCGGCCGGCTGGACTGGCGAGACGCGCTGCAGTGGGTGAACACGCGCCGCGGCCAGGTGTTCGTCGAGGCAGACCTCGTGCCGTGGCATGCCGTGCGCGGCGTGTTCCTCGTCGACAAGGATGCGTTCTCGGTCGATGCCAAGACCGCGACCGGCTACTACGTGACCGATCCGTGGCTGTTCGTGTCGTACGGCGCCACGTTCGCGGTCGTCCACGACGAAGGCCGGCACTCGCTGCTCTACACCTGAGCGCACGCGCCGCCGGCGCACCTACTTTGCGCTGCGCGTCCTCACCACGGCACGCGGCAGCTCGCGATCGCGCGACCGTACGAGCTGGACCTCCCACCACGAGATCACCCCGGCGAGCGCGACCTCGATCGAGAACGCGACGACGAGGCCACCGAGGATCGCCATCAGGCGCGCGTGGAACAGCGGCCAGTCGGCGCCCAGCACCACGGGCAAGACCAGCCAGAGGTAGAGCCCCGCGCACACGGCGACCGTCGTCGAGATCAGGCGCCGGCGGCCTTCGAACCAGCGCACGCGTACCGCGAGTCGACCCGAACGGCGATCGTCCACCGCTCCAGGGTAGCACCGGGACCGCGCTCGACGATCACCAACGTGGGGCCTGCCTGCGCGACGCTGATCGCGGTGGATCACGTTCGACTCGGTGTGGAGCGGCAATCCCGAGATGCCGAAGTTCTGGGCCGACGCGTTCGGCTGGCTCGGTCGGTCCCGCTAGTCACGGCTCGGGCGAGCTACTACAGATCCTGGATGCAATCGATCTGCGCCTGCGCGCTCGGCTGGGTCGCGTGGCCGGTGGCCGGGTCGCAGGTGAAGTGATCGACCACGCACGTGTAGGTCGCCTGGTTCGCCGAGGACTGCTGCGCGAAGTCCTCGACGCGCACGATGTCCTTGAGGCAGGCATCACGGTTGGAACCGGCGTGCTCGCAACACGCCTGCTGGGCCGAGGTCGCCTGGGCGTAGCTGTTCTCGGTCTTCTGCCTCCCGCCACCACAGGCACCCAGCCCGATCAGAACGATCAGACACAGTGTGGTGGATCCGGGAGTTACCGAGCGTTCACGGCTCGACATGAAAGTGGCGGGGTTTCGGGCGGAAGTGGTGGAAGTCATGGTGTCTTGGCCAGGCCCTATCGCAAGGCCCGCGCCAACCACCTCGGCACGGTCGTGGCAAAGGCCCGGTGCCGATGCGTCGCTTTGCTTCCTTCATGGTGTTGCTCACGGCCTGCGGTACGGCGCGGTTTCGCGCCGAGCATGCGGGCACCGGGATCGCGGTCGTCAGCCAGCGCGGTGCGCCGATCGCCGCCGGAGCGCCGATCGCGGTAGGCCAAGGTGCGTACGACCTGCGCCTCCACTTCGAGGTGCCGCGCGCGCAACTCGTCGAATGGGCGGTCACCTGCCCGGGCGCGGACTCGACCGGCTCCGCCGGCGAGCCGTTCGAGGCGTACCGCGCGCGCCGGCTCGCGCAGCTCGAGGCGGACCGCGAGCGTGATGCCCAGACCGCCGGTGCGGTGACCAACGCGCTGGTCGGAGCGTTCGCGCCAACCGTCTCCGCGGCCGCGACGAACGGGCCGGTGCGCACCGACGTGACGGTGTCGCCGGGGGCGGCCGCAGGCACCGCCGTCGCCGCCTCGATCGACTCGCGCCAGGTCGAGCTGCCGCCGGGGGACGTCGGCGCCGGACCGCTCGAGACGGTCGTGCACGTCGTGGCGTCCGCGCCGGGCACGTGCACCGTGACCGCGGTCGCCGACGATCCGGACGTGCTCGGGCGCTTCGAGCTCGTGCACATCCGCGACCTCGAGGCGGAGGCGCACGCGCGCGATGCGGCGATCGCGAGCGCGAGTGTGCAAACGCGCGCGGCGGTGACCGCGCAGCTGGTCGCGTTTGGCGGCGATCCGGCGCGGCGGCAGCGCGAGCGCGAGGTTGCCGCGCGTGCGGAGGCCGAAGCCGGAGCGGCCGCGCATGCCCACGCCGAGGCCGAGCTCCGGGTCCAGCACGCACGCGATGCAGAGATCGCCGCGCACGCCGAGCTCGACCTGCGCGCTCGCCGCGAGGTCGAGCAACGCCAGCTGCGCATCGCGATGGAGGTCCGCGCGCGCTGGCGGGTGCTCCTGATCTCGTGGGGCGCGGATGCCGAGTATCGGCTGCACCTCGAGCAGCGCGAGCAAGCCGCGCAAGCCGAGCACGCGCGTCGACTCGCGCTGCTGGTCGCCGAGCGCGAGCGCCGCGAAGCGATGATGCTGGACCTGTCGCTCCGTGCGCGCCTGCAGCTGCGCGCTCAACTCGTCGCGTTCGGTGCCCGCGAGCGGCCGCCGATGCCGCCGCTGCCGCCGGAGCAGCCGGGCGCCGCGCCGTTCTCGGGCGCGGTGTGGGTCGCGGGGCAGTGGGCGTGGAGCGGCACGGCGTGGGAGTGGTCGGCAGGCGGCTGGAGCGACCCGAGCAGTGGGTTCGGCGAGGCCGGTGGCGACGCGGTGCAGGCGGTCGTCGTCGACGCGCCGGTCGTCGTGGAGGCGCCGGGGGTGACGACGACGGTCGTCATCCCCGCGAGCCCGGGGTCTCAAGGGGTCCGCGATCATCGCGGCACGTTCACCCTGCCCTCGGTGCGGGATCATCGGACCTCGTCCCCGCCGCCGGCGAACGACAAGAAGGTCCGCGACCATCGCTAGCGCGAGGTCAGATCATTTCGTCGAAGCGACCGGAGCGCACTTTTCGGCATCGTCGGCGGTCTTCGCCGCGATCATGCAGTCGATGGTGTCCTTGTCGTTCGCGGACACGCATTGGGTGACGAGGGTCTGGACCCCGTTCTCCATCTTGGTCGTGAACTCGGCGAGCTTCTGCTTGCGCAGCGCCTCGCGCTGCGCGGGAGGTGCCTTCGCGATCAAGACGTCGGCGCGCTTCCAGTACTCCAGCGTGGCGTAATTGCGCACGGCTTGTTCGCACTTGTCCGGATCGCCCTGGTGACAGGCCGCGAGGCAAACCACGATCAGGACCGTGCCAACGACGTCACGACGCATGCCCTGCCCTACCACGTTCGAGGCCGGGATACGATGCGTCCGTGCGTCGCGCCGCGTGTCTGGGTCTGCTCGTCGCGAGCCATGCCCACGCCTCACCCTGGACCGTGACCGGCGAGGCGGGCGCCGAGGTCGATACCAACGTCGAGCGCGTCGAGACCGGGCCCGGCCTCGATACCGCGCCGGTCACGTCGCCGGTGATGCGGTTCGGCGTACGGGCCGACCACCGAGCCGAGCTGTTCGGTGGCAACTACGCGCTGCACCTCGCCGATCTGACCCGGATCGCGGGCGATCGCGAGGTCTCGGTCGAGGATGTCACCCTGCTCGCCGCGGATCTACGCTGGGTCCACCCGCTCGGCGATCGCCCGGTCGCCGCGGGGTTCGCGGTGTCCGCGATCGATGCGTTCCCGCTCGACGATGCCTACGGCGCACGTACGTTTCGCAACCTCGGCGCCGATCTCGTGATCAATGCCCATCAGGGCGAGGACTACCGGCTCAGCCTCGCGTTCGGTGCCCGCCAGTTCGTCTACAAGCCGCCGACCCAGCCGGTCCACTTGTTCGATTGGTCGGGCCCGGCCGCGAACGCGCGGCTCGACCTCACGCTGTGGCAGCCGTCGGGACACACGCGCTCGCTCGAGCTCGCGGCCACGCTCGGGTTCGAGGCGCAGTCGTACGAGTCGCGCGCGTTCGTCAACGCGTGCTCGCCGAGCTCGCCCCCCGATCCATCGTGTACCGCCTCGACCGACCTCGCCCGCCGTGATCGTGCGGCCCGCGCCGGCCTCGAGGTGACCTATGTCGGCAGCGTCGTCGCCTCGCTCGGCTACCAGCTCACGGTGATCGACTCGAACTCGTTCGGCCAGTCGTTCGCGCGCCATCGCGTGCTCGCCTCGGGGACGATGTCGGTGGGTAAGACCTTCATCTCGCTGCTCGCGATCCTGCAGATCGATCAGTACCTCGACGGCCTGCTCGTCCAGGCCGACCTCGTCCATCAAGAGTTCACGAACATCGAGGACGAGAACCGCAGCTCCGCGCAGATCCACATCGCGCGCAAGCTCACGGACACGTGGTCCCTCGAGGGCCGCGTCGCGTCCTGGCGCAACATCCTCGGCAACACGATGGACCTCGCGTTCTCGCGCACGCTGGTCTACGCGGGTGTGATCTACAGCCGGTAGTGCCCACGGTCGTGGGCAGCGAATCGTAGGGGCGTGGTCGAACCACTCTTGACTCGGTTTCAATAGCTGAGCTACATCCTCTCGCGATGAGGGAGGAGGCCACTCCGTGCGGACACTTGCGTTCACGATCGTACTCACCGGCGTCGTAGCGAGCATCGCCATCGCTGGCTGCAGCGATCTGGGGCTCGACCCGAAACCCGATCTGATCCACGCTCGCTTCGATCCAGACGCGCGGGTGATCCCGATGCCGAGCGATGTGCTGCGCGACCCGATCGCGCAGCGCCTCGACATGCCGAACGACACCGAGGCCGACCGCGCCAAGCTGACCCCGGCGGAGTCCGAGTTCTACACCTACCTCGAGACGCTCGACGGCTGGTCGTCGCTGATGTCGGCGACCGTCGATCTCGACGGCGCGATCGACCCGATGTCGATCGACGACGCGACGCTGCAGATCTGGCACTGGGGCGCGGTCCCCGAGCGCGTCGCGGACGTGCGGGTCTCGGTGCGGCCCGACGGCAAGCAGATCCAGATCGATCCACCGCGCACCGGCTGGCAGCGCGGCGAGCGCTACGTCGCCGTGTTGCGCGGCGGGCCGCAGGGCGCGAAGGGCCTCAGCGGCGAGCGCGTCGACTGCGACGCCGCGTTCTACTTCCTGCGCCAGACCCAGCGGCTCGACACACCCGAGCACGAGCACGCGTTCCCCGGCGACACCCAGGCCGAGCGCCAGGCGAACGCGAAGCGACTCGAGGGCATCCGCGAGGACCTCGCGCCCGCGTTCGATGCGTTCGCGGCGCAGGGCCTGCCGCGTGACGAGGTCGCGGCGCTGTGGGCGTTCACCGTCACCACGCGCACCGAGCTCGCGATGGATCAGCCGTCGCAGCGTATCCCGTTGCCGATCGATCTGATGCTCGACCCGGCCACCCACCACGTCGACGCGCCGGTGGCGCCCTGGGACTCGCCGGTCGAGGCCGAGGCCAAGGGCCGGCTGTCCGAGCTCGATGGCTTCGCGCTCTCGGGCAGCCAGCTGTTCGAGCTGACCGCGCCGGTCGATCCGGCCACGATCACCGAGGCCTCGGTGAAGCTGTATCGCCTGACCGGCACGCCGGTGCTCGAGCCCGCGACCGTCGAGCTGCTCGCCGACCACGTCCACATCATCGTCACGCCGAAGGCCGGGCGGTTGCTCGAGAACACCCTGTACGCGGTCGTCGTCGCCGACTCGGTGCGCGACACCAACGGCCTCGTCCCGACCGTGATGCCGATCGGTCACTTCTTGCAATCCCACGCCGCGGTCGCCGTCGGAGCTGCGTCGCAGGTGCTCGGGGTCGCCGATCACGACGCGGTGAAGCTCGAGGGCTCGCGCTCCGAGCTCGCCGCCGCGCTCGACGTGCTGGGCCGCGATCACATCCTCGCCGCGTGGCCGTTCACGACGATGAGCGTGACCGCCCCGCTCGCGGAGCTCCGCCAGCTCTCGACGACGCTCGCGACCTCTCCCGATCCCGCGAACGTCACGCACATGACGCCGGTGCAAGCGCTGCTCGACTTCCCGTTCGGTATCGGCTCGCTCGTCAACGTCGGCGACGTCTACAACGGCACGATCGACTCGCCGATCTTCCTCGATCCGGTGACCCGGCAATGGCGTGGCGACGGCTCGCACACCGTCGAGCCGATCAAGTTCACGATGACCGTACCGAAGAACCCCAAGCCCGGCCCGATGCCGGTCGTGATCTTCGGCCACGGGCTGATCACCGAGCGCCGCTTCGTGCTCGCCGTCGGCGACGCGCTCGCCGCGAAGGGCTTCGCCGCGATCGCGATCGATCTCCCGTACCACGGCGATCGCACGTACTGCGCGACCGGCGGTCCGATCAGCGTCGTCAACCCGCTCGACGGCTCGCTCGCATCGCTCGACCCGTGTCAGGCCGGCTCGACGTGCAACGACCACGGCCAGTGCGTCGACGCGAACGGCAACGGCAACCACCTCGCGACCTTCGGCGTGATCTCGACGCCGATCGCCTCGGGCGCGATGTTCCTCGAGATCGATCACATCGCGAGCTCGAAGGACCACTTCCAGCAGGCGCTCGTCGATATCGGCTCGCTCGATCGCTCGCTACGGATCGGCGCGTGGGAGCCCGTGCTCGGGCATCCCGTCGACACGACCCGGATCTACTACGCCGGGCAATCGCTCGGCGGGATCGTGGGCGCGATCTTCCTCGGCACGAACCCAGACATCTCGCGCGCGGTGCTCAACGTCCCGGGCGCCGGCCTGATCCCGCTGTTCGACGACTCGACGTTCTTCTCGGCGCAGCTCGACGCGTTCTTCACGCGCCAGCACATCGACCGCGCGAGCTTCGACGGACGGCGCTTCCTCACGGTCGCGCACTGGTTCCTCGACGCCGTCGACCCGCAGCACCTCGGGCCGATCATCGGCGCGCGTGCGCTGATGATCCAGATGGCGACGCTCGACTTCATCATCCCGAACGCGAACACCGAGCTGTTGCAGCAGGTCACCGGGGCGCCGCGCCGCGACTACGTCGGCGAGCACGCCTTCCTCACGATCCCGGGCGAGCCCGCGTACTTCCCGGGCACGTCCGATCTCGCGTCGTTCCTCAGCGGGGAGTTGCAGCCGTGACCGGCGGCTCCACCGCGCGGCGCTCCAGCACCGCTACAGCGCTCGGCGTCGCCGGGCTCGTGATCCTCGGGCTCGCGTCCGCCTCCGCCCACGCCGGCGGGCTCGCCGTCGGCGATCAGAACGCGGTCTCGGCCGCGACCGGCGGGGCCGGTGCCGCGCGCGCCGACGATCCGGGGGCGGCGTGGCACGATCCGGCCGCGCTCGCGGACGGCGGTGGCTGGCGCGTCGGCCTCTCGCTCGCCCTCGCGCGGCCGTCGCTCGAGGCCCGCGCGACCGATGGGAGCTGGGCGACCTCCACGACCAGCGGCTGGTCGACGCCGCCCCACCTCGATGCGAGCTTCGCGCACGATCACTGGGCCGCGGGCCTCGCGGTTGGCGTGCCGTTCGGCGGCGACATCACGTGGCCGACGATGTGGGCGGGCTCGTCGCAGGCGATCGCGACCAACTTGATGGTGATCCGCACCGCGCCGTTCGTCGCCTACTCGCTGCCTGGCCCGGGCGGCGGCGCGCTGCGATTCGCGGTGGGCCTGCACGTCGACGCCGGCCGGCTCCAGCTCGAGCGCGGGCTCGACTTCATCGATACCCAGGGTGACGTGCGGCTCGACCTCACCGGCCACGGCCTCGGTGCCGACGCGTCGGCCTACTACCAGGCGCGCCCGGAGCTCGCGTTCGCGCTGACCTACCGCGGCCGGACCCACCTGACGTTCACCGGGCCCGCGAACTTCACGACGCCCGATGCGTTCAGCGACAAGACCCCCGATCAAGATGCGTCGACCAAGATGACGCTGCCCGATGTGGTCACGCTCGGCGCGCGCTGGGCCCGCGGCGCGATCGCCGTGATCGGCGATGTCGAGTACACCCGGTGGAGCGCGCACGAACAGACGGTCGTCGCGTTCACCGAGCCGCAGACCCCGACCCAGACCGAGATCGATCAGTGGCACGATACCGTCGCCGTGCGCGCCGGTGCCGAGTGGACGCGCGCGCAGCTCACGCTGCGTGGCGGCGGCTACTTCGATCCGACGCCGGTCCCGGCCGAGCACCTGGTGCCGACCTCCCCCGATGCATCGCGCCTCGGCCTCACCGCCGGTGCGAGCTGGCGGTTCGCCGCGGGCTGGGCCGCCGACGTGTTCGGCGAGCGGATGTGGTTGCTCCGCCGCGACACGACCAGCACCGACACGATGCCCGCGAGCTACGGTGGCACGGCGATCATCGTCGGCGCCGGCCTGCGGTTCACGCGCTAGAACAGGCCGGCCGGGACGGTCCAGTACGGGCTGATGTTGTCGTTGTGCTTGTCCTGACCAGGCAACCACATCGGCGGCGAGCTCGGATCGATCGTGCCGGACAGCAACGCCTGCTTCGAGATCGCGCCGATCCAGATCTGCTTGCACTGCTTCACGCCGTTCGCCACGCACGGCGTCCCGGTCGTGGTGTTCGCGGTGACCTCGTGGCCGTAGTCACGCTCGCTCGAGAACACGACCCAGTAGTAATCGCTGGTCGCGCCCGGCGCCCAGTGCGCCCAGGTCAGGTCGTGATCGCCGGTCCCCCCATTGATGTTGGTCAGGTCGATCGGCGGCCCGCCAGCGGGGTTGACCAGCATCAACCGCTGGCCGGCGGTCTTGGCGTCGGTGAAGTTGCGCCACGCCGACCGCGCTGCGTTGAACACGATCCACGCGCCATCGGGCGAGAACGATGGAAAGAACAGATTGGTGTAGCTCTGCGCGTTGACCGTGATCGGCTGCTGGACGAGCACGGTCGGCGCCGCGAACGTGTGCATGCTGTTGGTAAACGCGTACGACATCACCGCGATCGAGCTGTTCGAGACATCCACCGACTGGCCGGTGGTCGCCGAGGCGAACGTCACCTGGGTGCCGTCGCTCGACCAGTCGGGCATCGTCGCGGCGTGCCCGGCGATCGGCGTCACGCTCGACAGGTTCGAGGCGACGGTCATCCCGTTGTCGGGGTTGATCAAGCTGAACGTGCCCGACATCGAGGTCACGAGCGCGACCGCCTGCGTGTCATCGGGGAACGGGTTGCCGGGCGGCGCGAACGTCGTGTACGTGCCTGGGATCTGCTTGTTGTCGGCATCCACGACCTCGTCCCACGCCATCGTCTGATCGTTGTAGTGGAGGAAGCCGACCCACTCGCCGCCGCAGCTACCAGCGACGCAGCGGCTGTAGCCGATCCGCGAGCCCGCGCGCGACAGCGAGTGGCAGCCGCTACAGTTGGCCTTGACCGCGGTCGGGGCCGTGGTCTGGCCGAAGGTCTGGCTCATGATCGATCCCGCGGACGACGACCACCAGTAGATCGCCGACGTATCGATCGTGTCGTGCGAGAGGTTGAGGGTGACCGGCGTGCTCGCATACTTGGTCTGTGGGGCGGCCTGCGCGAGCGCCTCGACGGTGACCACGAGGTGATCGCCGACCGCGGTGTTCGCGATCGAGATCCAGTCGGCCTCGCTATAGGTGGTCTGAGGATCGGTCGTGTAGACGTCGAGCGACGCGTACGTCGAGGCGAGGTGGACGTGGAACAGATCGTTGTTCGCGGCGGTGTACTGGAACTCGATCGACGGGATGTTGAGCGGCGCGACCGCCTGATCGATCGGGTACTCGATCGCAGGCGTGTTCGCGGGGCTCGCACCCAGCGTCGCCGAACCGAACAGCTGGTCGGAGTTGCTCGGCGCGTTGCCGGTGACCGCGGTGCCGGTGAGATCGATCTGGAGGGTCGCGCTCGCGGTGCTCGTCCCGCACGTCGCGGTGACCTGCGTGGTACCGCCGTGGGCGACCGCGTTGAACGTCGCGTTCGTGAACGTGCCGAACGTGCCGTCCGCCGCCAACGTGCAGGCCGCGGTGATGTCGTGCTCGCCGGAGCTATCGGTGCCGAGCACCTGATAGTCCTGCGCGGCGGTACCGCCGAGCGGCACGACGAGCGTGACCGGATCCGGAACGACGCGCACCGACGAGTACGTGGCGCCATCGTCGTCGTCACCGCCGCCGTGGTGCGCGCAGCCGGTGCATGCCATCGCAGCGACGACCGTGGTCGCGACGAACAAGTTCCTCATGCTCGAAGTCTACGGCCAGCGATCGAGCCGGCGAAAGGGGACGGTTGTCCCCAGAGCCGTAGCACCGCCGCGCCGACATGTACGTCCGAGCCAGTTCGAGTCAGTGCGTGGCGCGCAGCTGCTTGGCCCGCGCTTCGATCTGCGCGCGCTTCTTGTGGAGCTGCGCGAGCCGCCGCGCGACCGCATCACGGGCGGAGCGCGCGGCCTCGGCGCGCTTCGCGGGATCGCCGCTGCGTTGAGCGCGGGTCAGGCCATCGATCGTGGTGCGATCGATCACCTCGCCGAGCACGAACGTCGCCTCGGCCTCGAAGGCGCTCGAGTTGTTGTTATTGAAGTTACCCGTATCGGTGCCACCGCCGGGCCCGCCCCCGGCCCCGCCCCCGACCCCCGTGGTGGTGTCGCCACCCGCGCCGCCACCCGCGCCGCCGGCGCCGTTGGTGGGCGTCGCGGCCTCGCCGGTATCGCGGCCGTTCGAGTGCTGGACGTTGCGGTGGGGCTGGTCATCTTCGGAGAGCATCAGGTCCTTCGCGCGCTCGTTGTGCTTGCGCAGGTCCGCGACGTGGGTGAGCTCGGCGGCCTGCGCGTCGAGGCCTGCGACCTCGTTCGCCAGCTGCTTCTCGGCCTCGGCGATCGCCTGCGCCTGTTGATCGAGCTCCTCGGGATCCGCGAGCGGATCGACCTCGGCGTCGGGCAGCACGATCTTCTTCGCCGGAGGGGCGATCGTGGCGGTGACCCGTGCGCGCAGCTGGTCGAGCTCGCGCTGCCGCGCGGGGATCGCGGCCGGCTTCTCGCGATCGATCGCGGCGACGAGCTCGGTCCGAGCCTGAACCAGCGCGCGCATCGCCGCGGCGAGCTGCGCGTTGAGCGCCGAGAGCTGGTTCGCGGTGTCGGCCGAATCGGCGAGCGTCTGGCGCAGCTCGCGGTCGCGGCGCCACGACGCCTTCTGGTTCTTGAGCCGGTCGACGGCCCCGAGCTGATCCTGGTAGCGCTGCGCGGCGGCGGTGCGCTGCGCCCCGACACGACCGGCGTTCTGCTCGTCCGAGCGAACCGTTTGCAGGGCGGCCTGGGTCTGTTGCACGGACTGACCCCACGCGACCGCCGGGATGGCGATCGCGAGGACACACGTCAGGTACAACGTCCGCAGCACGACGGCCCTGGTAGTAGCACCCCACGTGCCACGTCCAAGTGCCGTCCGCACACCGATTGATCCCAGCTCCCACCCGCAGATCGTGGATCGCGAACCGCGCCTCCCCTCAGTTTTCTGAGGGGGTGCGTTCTGCCTCGAGCCGGAGCACGAGGTAGCGCAGCGCCGCGGTCGCGTGCGTGGCGATCACCGCGAGCGCCGGCTCGCCGGGCCGCTCCCACACCAGGTAGTCGCGCGCCTCGGCGTCGACCGGCGCGTGATAGCGCAGCCGGCGCAGCCGGCAACCTTCGAGCGCGAGCATGTCGCCATCGAGTCGGATCGACGCATCGAGCGGAAGGCCGTACTTGCACATCACCCGGTCGACCGCGAGGAACGACAGCAGCCCACTGGCGTCATCATCGTCGCTGATCCGCAGCCGGTCACCCTCCAGCGCGGCGTAGGTCCGGGCGTGACGGCCATCGCCCAGGATGCGCTCGTCGAGGAGCAGTTGGGTTGCCATCGCGGCCATCCTACAGGAAAGTTCCGGGATGTCCCGGCTGCTCTCGTCCCGCTGGTTCGTGGTCGCGAGCCTTGGGATCGCCCATGGCGTACTCGGTGGCTGCGGCGGTGGCGCGCCGGAGCTCGAACACCCCAAGGCGGACGTGACCGCGAGTCTGCCCGCGACGCTCGAAGCAACGCACCCGAAGATCGGAGATCCGCGCCCGCTACACGTGCACGTCTTTGCCGACACCGGCGTGCGCGCGCAGCCGCACTGGAAAGACAAGCTCACCGATCAACTCGACTACGCGGGGCAGGTGCTGGCGCCGTTACTCGGCGTCCGGCTCACCGTCGACTCGATCAAGCCCTGGGAGCACACCGGTAACGACGTCCGGGCCGCGCTCGCGGCGCTGGCCGAGGTCGAGAAGCCGGATGACGACACGGTCTGGGTCATCGGCTACATCACCGCGGGCGACGCGGCGCAAAAAGCGTTCTCCGAGCTCGGTGCGGGCGACCTGCTCGGGCGGCGCGTCGTCGTGCGCGCGTGGGCGGCGAAGCCGGAGACCGACCTCCTCGCGGCGCGGCTGCCGGATGTCGAGGGGGCGCAGCGCGCGGAGCTGCTCGCGGCGCACGAGCGCCACAAGCAGACCGTCGTGCTGCTCCACACCCTGGCCCAGACGCTCGGCGCGATCGACGCCGCCGACCCGACCTGGATCCAGCACCCGCTGTACTCGGCGAAGCAGTCGACGTTCAGCGACCGCAACCGCGAGCTCATGCAGCTCGCGATCGACGCGCGGCTCGGCGGCGGCACCGACCCGGTGATCGCGCACGATCTGCTCGAGACGATCGTGAAGACCGAGTGGGGCGGCTGGCTCCCGAACAGCCACGACGACGTCGTCCAGACCCTGCGCAACCTGGTCGACGCCGCGAAGGCCGGCAAGACCGCGGCCGACGTACCGCCGGCGGCGTACGAGCAGTTCGATCGGGTGCGCGAGCTCGCCAAGCGCGGCGAGTTTTCACGCGGGCTGTCCGAGCTCGACAACCTGATGCAGGCCTATCCCGGCAACGCGGCGATGCAGCAAGAGAAGTGCGAGCTCATGCTCGCCAAGCCGACGATCACCGCGAACGCCGCGCCGAAGGCCAGCCCGAAGCCCGTGGCGCCTCGCCCGACCGAGCAACGCGCGGTCACCGAACCCGCGACGCGGCAGGCCTGCGCGCGGGTCTCCGAGCTCGCGCCGGGTGATCCATCGCCGCACCTTGCCGTCGGTGAAGCGCTCGTGCGGCTGGCGAAGCCCGACATCGCCGGCGCCCGCGCCGAGCTCGTCCAGGCGGCGGCGAAGATCGCGAACCTCAAGGTCGGCCAGCCTGAGGCGTGGCACCGGCTCGTCGCGATCTACGCCGGGATCAACGCGTTGACGTGGACCGAGGACGCGATCGCGGCGGGCAAGCTCGACCACGCTCCGGCCGCCGCCGAGGTCGCGCAGAGCCGCGTGCGCTACGGCGTGCCGCGCGGCGCGAAGTTCGTCAAGCCCCAGGACGAGGCCGCGCTCGTCACTCAGACCCGCGCCGCGATCGCGGCGATCGGCGGTGGCAAGCTCGGCGAAGGCGAACGTCTGCTCGCGGCGGCCGAGCGGACGTGGCCCCACGCCCCCGGCCTCGAGGCGATGCGCTGCGATCTCGCGTTCCGCCAGAGCAACCTCGACGCCGCGCGCGCCGCGTGCGGCCGTGCGCTCGCGGCGGATCCCGACGAGTCGTGGGCGCTCTACCTCGCCGGCGTGCTCGCGCTCAAGGACACGAGCGCCGCCGGGACCAGGATCGGCATCGAGCGCTTGAAGCACGCGATCGCGGTCGACCCCGAGCTCGGCCAGGCCTGGCGCGCGCTGGGCAAGGCGTACGACCGCGCGCACGACCAAGCAGCCCACGACGAGCTCGCGCAGCGCTACCAGACGAAGTTCAATCAGGTGCTGCCGTAGCCCGCCCCTTCCCGATGCGCACAAGCGGCGATCGACCTGGCGTCGGGTTGGAAGTGGCGTCGCCGTGCGGGCGTGACCACGGCGCGACCGTATAATCGGCCGGTGAGCTTCTTTCGCCGGGTGTTCTCCGCCGACTACCGCGCCGCGGCTGCGGCCGAGGCGGCTGGCAACGTCGACCTGGCGGCGGAGCGCTACGCCCTCGCGGGCGAGGCCGATGGCGCGGTGCGGATGCATATCGCGCGCGCCGCCCGCGCCGGGACCCGGCAGGCCGAGGTCGCGGCGTTGCGCGATGCGATCCGCTGGGCCGGCAGTGAGCCCGCCTTGTTGAAGATGGCCGCGAAGGCGCTCGGCCGTGCGCTGTGGGAGAACCTCCGCGTCGAGGGCGTCGCGACCGAACGCGATCGCGCGAAGGTCCGCGAAGCGGCCGAGCTGCTCGTCGTCGGCGAAGACCACCAGACCGCCGGCGAGGCCCTCGAGCTGATCGGCGATCTGCAGGGCGCGGCGACCGCCTACTCTGCCGGTGGCTACGTCGAGAAGATGGAGGCGACGCTCGCGAAGGACGACGCGGTCGCCGAACGCGCGCGCGACGAGGCCGACGCGTTCGCGAACTACGAGACCCACATGCAGGTCGGTCGCCGCGACGACGCCCGCGCGGAGCTCGCGCGCGCCCTCGCGAACGCCGCGGCGGCGGGCGAATACCGCCGCCTGCTCGATCAGCTCGACACCGCACTCCTCACCGGTGGACGCGTCGAGCTCAAGCGCCGCGGCAAGCCGGCGATCGTCGCGTGTGCCGCGTCGAAGATCGTGATCGGCCGCGACGCGTTGTGCGATCTGCCCCTGCGCGCCGGCGGAGTCTCGCGCCAGCACGCGGAGATCGAGCGCACGCCGGAAGGATTTCAGCTGCGCGACCTCGACTCGCGCAATGGCACGTCGCTCGCCGGCATGCCGCTGGTCGGCAAGGTCCCGCTCGTCGGCGCCGGGCGGTTCGGCCTCGGCGACGAGTGCACGATCGAGTTCGAGGTCGCCGGCGGCATCCTGACGCTGCGGATCGCGAACGGGCTCGATCGCGGGGTCGCGCTGATCGCCGGCGACGATAACGTCAGGCTGGCGCTCGCGGGCCTCGGGATCGGGCTCGAGATCAGCTTCGCGCGCGGTCGCCCGCTGCTCGGGCGCGGCGGCGCGAAGCAGGTCACGTTCAACGCCGAACCACTCGGCGAGCTCCGCGTCCAGCTGATCCGTGGCGATCGCGTCGTCGCCGATGGCGACGAGATCGACGTCGGCTAGACCCGAGCCAGGCCCGAGGTAGAGTAATCCCGTGGCGCGACGCTCGTGGCTCAAGCGGTGGTTCGGCATCGGCAAGGACCGGCCGGCCGCCCTGACGTCACCCACACCGAGCCACCAACCGCAGACGCTCGGCAGCGAAGAGGAGGTATTCCTCGCGCAGCTCGTCCAGGATCTCGGCGACGGCAAGCGCCGCGATCAGGCCGGCAACCCCGACGTGCTCGCGAAGCTCGACGGCCTGTGGAAGTCCGGGCACGAGCGCCTCGCCATCGAATGGATGGAGAAGCTGCTCGGCGTTCCGGAGGTCCCCGCCGAGACGGTCGCGCCGGTGCGCGCGATCCTCGTCGAGCGC
This sequence comes from Kofleriaceae bacterium, assembly GCA_039922635.1. Taxonomy (GTDB): domain Bacteria; phylum Myxococcota_A; class Polyangia; order Haliangiales; family Haliangiaceae; genus JABFXX01. The sequence continues at coordinate 17,594 of JBDTEH010000350.1, forward strand.
TACGAGCAGCGCGGCGAGCTCGACACCGCACTGCCCCACCTCGACCTGTTGGTGGCGAGCGAGGCGTACGCACTGCGCGCACACTACTTGCTCGCGGAGCACGCCCGTCGCCGCCAGGATCACGAGCGCGCGCTGCGCCACTACGAGGCCGTGCTCGGCCGCGACGTCGACTACCCGAACGTCCGCGTGCGCGTCGAGCGGCTGCGCCAGCTCACCGGGCGCGCCGCGCCGGTTGCCGGCGAGACGATCGCGGCCGGCGACGTCGTCGGCGTGCAGGCAGGTGCCCGCTATCGCCTGATGCGCGAGCTCGGCCGCGGCGCGACCGGCGTCGTGTACCTCGCGCGCGACGCCGAGCTCGATCGCGACGTCGCGATCAAGCTGTTGCATCCCCACCTCGCGGGGACCGACAAGCAAGATGCGCTCGATCGGTTCTTCCACGAGGCGCGCGTGATGGCCTCGCTCCGCCACCCGAACGTCGTCGCGGTGCTCGATCTCGACGAGGCGTCGCGCCGGATCGTGATGGAGCTCGCGGCGGGCGGTACGCTGCGCGACCTGTTGCGCGAACGCGGTCCGCGCACGCTGCGCCGCGCGATCGAGCGCCACACGCAGATCCTGTCCGCGCTCGCCGCCGCGCACCGCCGCGGCATCGTCCACTGCGACGTCAAGCCCGGCAACCTGATGTTCCGCCGTGACGGCGACAAGCCCGGCGTCGAGGTCATCCTCGGCGACTTCGGCGTCGCCCACCTGCCCGACGAGACCGGGGCGGTCGCGTCGGTCACCCGCCGTGCCGAGGCGGTGGGGACGCTCGCGTACATGGCACCGGAGCAGCGCCGGGGAGAGGTGTCACCCGCGAGCGATGTCTACGCGAGCGCCGTCGTGCTCTACGAGATGTTCACCGGCCGCACGCCGTGGTCGCGCGACGTGCTGATGGCGGGGACGCGGCGGGCGCAGGACTTCCTGCTGCCGCGCGCGATCTTTCAGGATGCGCCGTCGCTCAGCGACGTCGTGCAGGCCCACCTCGACCACCTCGGCGATCCGGATGTGACGAAGCGGCCGACGACGAACCAGGCGCTCGCGGAGGCACAACGGCTCAAGGAGCGCATCATCGCCGCGGGCGCCACGTGACCGCGGGCGCTACGGCTCGTCCTTGACGGGCGTCGCCTTGAGCGCCGCCTTGCCGTCCTTGACGTAGACCGTGAACCGGACCTCGCGACAGCCGGTCTTCGACATCAGATCGTCGCGGTTCTTGATCAGCTTCTCGGAGAACTTCTGGTAGGTCAGGCCCGCGGTGTTCTCGCCGCAGCTCTTCTTGACCGACACGAACTGGTCGTAGACCTGCTCGAAGTACCGGGTCGCCTCGGACTCGCTCGGCGCGGCGTGGACGGCGCCGCCGAGGATATCGTCGTCGAGGTTGAGCGGTTCGGTGGTGTGCGCCGTGGGCTGCGGTGCCGTGACGCCACGCGGCGGCGTCGGGATCGGCGGCGCCATGCGCGGGGCGGCCGACGGACGTTGCGGAGCCGCGACCGGGACCGGGGTCGGCGGCCGTTGCGGCGGAACCGGACGCGGTGCCATCGCGGGCGCCGGGTCGTGAAACTTGAAGTCCGAGGGCGGCGGCGACGCGGTAGCGATCGCGCCACCGGGACGCGCCGAGGGCAGCGCACCCGCGAGCAGATCGATCGTACCGAGGCTGCCCTCGGGCGCGGGACCGAGCAACTGGTCGAGGTTCGTGCGCGCGCTCTTGGCATCGCGGCCGAGCTTGTCGATGTGGATGTTGACCGAGCGCGCGATCGAGCCGTACTTGCCGCCGTGCTTGTCCTCGGCGAGCCGTTCACTCTCGTTCTTCGCGAGCTTGACGGCATCGGTCTGGAGCGCGCGGAGCGGGCGATCGGACTCGATCCACATCAGGCCGATGCCGAGCGCGAGCACGAGCACGAACACGATGCCGACGACGATCAGGATCTTGAACGACAGGTCGCTCTTGCGGACCGCGTCGAGCGTGCCGGCGAAGCCACGCGCCTGCGCGGACTTCGCGAACACCGCGTAATAGGCGCCGTGCACGCGCGCCTCACCGGGGAGGCGCGCGACCATCGCGGTGTAGGCGTCGGAGCCCGCGGTGACGGCGAGCGGCTTGTTGACCTCGCAATCGCGGCTGAGATCGCCGCCGGTCAGGTTGTTCAGCGAATCGAGCATCGGCTTGTGATCGAGCGCGAGCGGCTTCGAGGCCGCGACGTCGTCGTTGCCGAGATAGAACGCGACCTGGGTATCGACCGCGGACAGCCGGTGCGAGAGGTCCGCCGCGAGATCGTTGGTGACCTTGTGGCCGACGATCACCGCGCCCACGTAGTCGATCGGCGGGTTGGTCCGGATCACCGGGGCGCCCGAGACGAAGTACATCGTCCCGTTCTGGATCCACAGGTCGTCGCGCAGGTAGCCGGCGAGCGCGTCGTCGACGAGCGGCCGGCCCGCGACGACATCGCCGAAATCGTCCTCGTCGATCTTGAGCCGCGACACGACGCGGCCCTTCTTGTCGATCAGGATCGCGAAGTCCGGCGGCAGGCCACCCTTGCTCGTCGCGAGCAGCTTGCCGGCGGGCTCGCGCACCTGCTTCATGCGGTTCGCGTCGAGCTCCTTCGCGCTCGACGCGGCATCGAGCGCGTTGACGACCTCGGGCGCGCGCGCGAAGGTCTGCGTGAACATCAGGCGATCGTGCGCGGCGTCGGCGAGCAAGATGTCGATCACCGAGCACGCGGTCGTGAGGCGCGCGTGCTCCTCGTTCTCGAGTTGGCGCTGCGCGGGTCGCGGCATCACGAACGCGATCGTCAGCGCGATCGCCGCGGCGAGCGCGACCAAGAAGAACCAGATCTTCGACAGGAACACGGCGAGCTCACTTCTTGCCGGCGCTGCCCGCAGTAAATGCGTCGGCGCCGAGCTTGGGGTTGATGTCGGTCTTGCCCTTCGCCGAGATCGTGACGTCCTCGTCGGGGCGGGCGATCCAGCCGGTGTCGTACCAGATCTTGAGCTTGTAGCTGCCGGGCGGAATGCTATCGATCTCGAAGTGGCCCGACTCGTCGGGGTACGCGATGTACTGCGTGTTGACGACGACGACGCGGCCGACCAGGTACGGGGCGTCCTTGTCGATGATGGTGTAGACCTTGCCGGCCACCGGCGGGTGGAACGTCTTGGGGCCGCTCGGGTTGATCGGGCCCGGCTCGAGCAACTTCGGATCTTCCTTCGCGACCAGCGTACGCGAGGTCTTGGACTGGTTGACGATCGTGACCTCGGCGCCCGCCGCCGCGGCGATCACCGGGTGGGAGAACGATTCGCCGACCAGGTTCCACTGGACGCGCGGCGGTGCCGCCGGTTTTTCGTCCCCTTCGACCACGATCACCATGTGCTGGGTCACGTCGAGTGGGCGCACCGGCGTCACCGGGTTCTCGTAGCGCTCGACGAACCCCGGCTCCACGGGCTTGGGGCGGACCGGGAGGTTCGCCGGCAACTCGACCTTACCGACGAGCGTGCCGGCACTCGCGGGACTCGATGCCGCTACGGCGGCAGCCACCAGCACATCACGCATGCGCATGCCGGGCGATCGTACGTGGGACGCGAGCGTCGCTGCAACCTACGTGACCGGAATCCTTGATCCCCAGGGGCTAAAGACTGCGCACGAAACCCGTGGAGGCGTCGGCCGATATCGCACCCATGCTCGTGGTCCGCCCTCTGACCCTCGCGATCGCGTTCGCGGCCGTGCTCGCAGGCGTACAGCTCGCGCGGGGACCGGTGCCACCTCCAGCCCCGCCCGCGGGAGCGCACGCCGACGACCGCGGCGTCGATCGGATCGGCGGCGTGATCGCGGGGATGCCGATCGCGACCCCGCTCGGGTTCGGCGTGGAGCTCGCGACCGAATCGTCCTCGGTCTGGCTGTGGACCGACGAGCGCGTCGACCCGGGCGAGCTCGTGATCGTGACCGGCCGATTGCGTACCGCGCGCGGCGTTGTCGATCCGGGCGCCCCGCCTGCCCCGCAGCGCGAGCCGTTCGAGCTGTCGGCGACCTCGATCGAGCGGCTCGGGATCGAGCCCTCGTGGCGCGCCGCGGTGCTGCGCTGGGCCGCGCGGACCCAGCGCGGGTGGGTCGCGACGCTCGGCGAGACCACCGCCGCGAGCGATCCGGGCGCCGCCGCGCTGCGCGGCATCCTCACCGGCGACCGCGGCACCGTCCCGGTCGCGCTCGACGACCGGTGGCGGGCGTGCGGCATCTTCCACGCGCTCAGCGTGAGCGGCCTGCACCTCGCGGTGGTCGCGGGCCTGGTGTTCGCGCTGCTGCGCCGGCTCGCCGCGGCGTCGCCGTGGGGTGGCCGGATCCGGCCCGCGCGCTGGGCCGCGCCGCCGGCGCTGCTCGCGGCGATCGCCTACACGCTGATCACCGGGGCGCAGGTCGCGACGCTGCGCTCGCTCGTCGTGATCGCGATCGTGCTGATCGCGCAGATGCTCGACCGCGACGTCCGCCTGATCGATGCGCTGGGCCTCGCCGCGATCGTGCTGCTGGCGTGGCGGCCCGGCGACCTCGGCGATCCTTCGTTCCAGCTCAGCTTTGCCGCGGCCCTCGCGCTCGCGCTACGCCCCAAGCGCGTGCGTCCGGTCGGCCGCCGCATGCTCGCGTGGCACTGGCTGTGTGAAGGCGTGGCGACCTCGGCGTGGGTCGCGCTCGTGACCGCGCCGCTGACCGCATATCACTTTCACCAGGTCCAGCCCGGCGGCGTCATCGGCAACTTGCTCCTGACGCCGCTGCTCGAGCTGATCGCGCTACCGCTCGGGCTGGCGGGTCTCGCGCTGCACGCGATCTGGCCGGCCGGCGGCGCGCTCGCGATCCGCGGCGCCGCGTGGGTGGTCGGCCTCGTCGACACGATCGCCGGCGTGCTCGCCCGCGTCACGCCGGTCGGCAACGTCGCGCTCGCGAGCGCGGTCGCGGTCGCGCTGCTGGTCGGGCTCGCGCTGTGGTTGCTGACCCGGGCGCGCCGCACGCGGCTCGACGCGATCGCGTGGATCGCGCTCGCGTGCGGCTGGCTGGTCGGCCGCGCGCCGCCGCCGCCGGGCGCGCTGCGGGTCACGTTCCTCGATGTCGGCCAAGGCGACGCGGCGATCGTCGAGCTGCCCGACGGCAAGGTCTGGCTCGTCGATGCCGGCGGGCTCGCGAGCCGCCGCGACCTGGCCGCCGCCGCGGCGCCGGGCCGCACGATCACGCGCGCGCTCGAGGCCTTTGGTCACGCCCAGATCGACCTCGCGATCATCTCCCACCCGCACCCCGATCACTATCTCGGGCTCGCCGCACTCGCGGTGCCGGTGCGCGAGCTGTGGGCCGCGGCCGGCGATGCCGACCACCTGCGCGACGATCAGCACCACACCGCGCTGCCGAGCTTCGCGGATGTCGCCGCGATCGCACCGCTCCACCACCCGCCGCTCGGCCTCGCGCGTGAACAAGGCGGCGTCGAGCTGTGGGTGTGGGCACCGCGGTTTCGCGAGCGCGACGGCGCGGCCGAACGCGAGGCCGTCGATCCGGTGCGGACGGTCAACGACAACTCGCTCGTCGTCGAGCTGCGCTACGCCGGGCGCTCGATCCTGTTCGCGGGCGACGTCGAGGCCGAGGGCGAGGCGGCGCTGATCGCCGCCGGGCTGGGGCACGTCGATGTCGTGAAGGTCGCACACCACGGCAGCCCGACGTCGTCGACCCCGAGCTTCATCGCCGCGACCCACCCGGAGGTCGCGGTGATCTCGTGTGGCGTCGCGAACACGTTCGGGTTTCCCGCGACCGCGGTGGTCGAACGCTGGCGCGCGGGCGGTGCGGACGTCGAGCGCACCGATACCGGCGGCGCGATCACGGTGACGATCGCACCCGACCAGGCGCTCGACCATCCGCTCGACGTCGACCGTTTCGTCGGCCGATTCGTCGGCCCGCCGCCGTGACAGCGCGCGCGTTGTCTGTGATCATGAGGCCGGTGGCGACGCTCGCAACCGACAAAGAGGCGATCGAGCAAGCCGTGGTTCGCGGCAGCGAGCTGCTCAAGCAAGGCAAGCTCGAGGAGGCGCAGAAGGCGTTCCGCGCCGCGCTGCTGCTCGACGGCGACAACGCGCGCGTGCTCGCGCTGCTCGGCCTCGCTCACTTCCGCGGCAACCAGTTCGACCAAGCCCGCGCGATCTACGAGGACCTCGTCGAGCGCTCCCCGACCGATGCGTCACACCGGCTCAACCTCGGGCTCGTGTTTCTCAAGCTCGGTGATGGCGCCAAGGCGATCCACTCGCTCGAGGCGAGCCGCGCGCTCGATCCGAGCCAGGGCCGCGCGGTCAGCTACCTCGGCCTCGCGTACGCGCGCGCGGGCCGCTATGCGGAGGCCTACCGGTCGTTCTTGCTCGCCGGCCAGAACGAGCTCGCGAGCGAGATCGAGAGCAACCTCACGCAGGCCGAACGCGACGGCATCCACGCCCAGCTCGCACGCTCCGGCATGGACGTCTCGACGCGGAGCTCGGCCGGCATCGCGGTGCCGCGTACGACGTCCACGGACGTGGCCGCACCCGGCGAGAAGCCCGCGCGCCCGACCCTACCGCCCGCCGCGGCACCCGCCACGGCCACGGCCCCACCCGCCGCGGCCAAGACCGCGCCCGAACGTCCGACGCCGGATCCCGCGGCGCCGCTGATACCCTCTGCGGATCCCGCGGCGCCGCGGATGTCCGAGTCGTTGCAGTTCGTGTTGCCGGCCCGCGTCGGTCCGCAGACCCCGAGCATCTCGGCGGCGCTCGCGGGGGCGTCGCCGTCGAGCGCCGCGATCACGGTGCCCCGCGGCCCGGCCGGACCGATCCCGCTCTCGCAGCTCGCGACCGAGGACCTCGTGCGTCCCGACGACGGCGACGAGATGTTCGAGATCGCGACCTCGGGCGCGCTCGTGATCCGCGTCCAGGAGCGCGTGATGACCCGCCTCGACGGGGTCCACGTCACCGGCGGCGAGCTCGCGTTCGAGCCCGCACAGCGGCGCTCGCGCGGCCATCAGACCGATCAGCGCTTCGATCACGGCGGTAGCCAGCTCCACGTCGTCACCGGCCAGGGCTACCTGATCGCGATCCCGGGCAAGCGCACGTTCACCGCGGTGATGCTCGACGACGACATCTTCTACCTGCGCGAGGATCTGGTGTTCGCGTTCCAGGCCACGCTGCGCTGGGAGAACGGCAACGTACCGGGCTTGCGCGGCCGGCTACCGGTGGTGCAGTTCCGCGGCGACGGCGCCATCGCGCTCCGCACCGAAGCGCCGCTCGTACGCGTCAAGTTGCCGCCCTCCGGGATCGTCTTCGTCGACGCCGCACGGCTCGCCGGCTGGATCGGCCGCGTGATCCCGCGTGCGGTCGTGCCGCACGCGGGCAGCCCGATGGGCGATGTCTGTGTCGAGTGTACGGGCGAGGGCGTCGTCCTCGTCGACGCGACGGTCGGGCCACCGGCCTTCCAGATCGTCGTCCCCTCCGAGCGCCCCGAGCGCCCCGAGCGTCATAGCCGGCCCCCACCGCCACCACCGTCCAGCGAGGCCGCGTCGAGCCCGCCGCTCGAGCCCGGATCGGCAGGATCGGCCGTGCCAGCCGTGCCGGCCGCGCCGGCCGACGAGGCACGGGTCGAGCGCGAGGTCGAGCAGCCCCCTGCCTGGTTGACCGAAGGCGACGAGCCCGGCCGCGACGAGATCTAGCCGTTGGCCGCGTCGACCATGTTGTCCCCGATCGACCTCGCCGCCCGGCTCGCCGGCAAGCGCGGCCGCGTCCTGTTGCACTCCGCGCGCGACGACGACGGCCTCGGCCGCTGGTCGTTCGCGACCGCGATGCCGAGCTCGACGTTGATCGCGCGCGGCCGCTCGCTCGTGCGGCTCGACGCCGCCGGCCGCGCGGTGCAGCGCTTCACCGCGGATCCGTTCGACGCGGCCGACGCGTTCCTCGCGGAGCACGGCTGCACGCCGCACCCGAACCCGAGCTCCGGAGGCGATCCCGCACCGCGCGTGATCGGCTATTTCGGCTACGACCTCGCACGCGTGATCGAAGCGCTCCCCGGCGGCCCGACGCTCGGCAACGACACGCCGGACCTGTGGCTCGCGGCGTACGATGGCGTCGCGCGCTGGCGGGGCGGCGCCGGCGAGCCCGGATCCACCTACGAGCTCGTCGGTCCCGATCCGCGCGCCCTCGCGGCGGCGATCGCCGCGGGGCCGCACCAGCTCGGGCTGGCTCCGCACCTCGGCCCGCTCGTCGCCGATGACGATGGTGGACATCACATGGCGCGGGTCGAGCGCGTGCGCGACTACCTCGCCGCCGGCGATGCCTATCAAGTCAACCTCGCGCGCCGCTTGGTCGCGCGGATCACGTCGCCCGGCGACCCGCTCGCGCTGTACGCGGCGCTCGCGGCGGCCTCGCCGGCGCCGTACGGCGCGGTGATCGAAGCGGACGGCGTCGCGATCATCTCGGGGTCGCCGGAGCGCTTCCTCTCGACCGAAGGTGGCCGGCTCGAGACCCGCCCGATCAAGGGCACGCGCCCCCCCGGACCCGGCGGCGCCGCCGCGCTCGCCGCCGCGCCCAAGGACGCCGCCGAGCACTTGATGATCGTCGACCTCGAGCGCAACGATCTCGGCCGCGTCGCCGAGCTCGGCAGCGTCCGCGTCGACGAGCTCGGCTACATCGTCGAGCTGCCGACGCTGTTCCACAAGGTCTCGCGCGTGAGCGCCAGGCCGCGCGCCGGGCTCGGCTACGCGGAGCTGCTGCGCGCGACGTTCCCGGGCGGTTCGATCACCGGTGCGCCGAAGGTCCGCGCGATGCAATTGATCGACGAGCTCGAGCCCGCGCGGCGTGGTCCGTATTGCGGGGCGTTCGGCTACTTCGCGCCGACCGGTTGCGAGCTCGCGATCGCGATCCGGATCGGCGTCGTCAAGGGCTACGAGCTGCGCGTCCACGTCGGTGGCGGCATCGTCGCGGATTCGGATCCGGCCGCGGAGCTCGCCGAGACCGACGTCAAGGCCGCCGCGTGGGTCGCCGCGCTCGCGATGCTCGACCAGCTCAGGGCAGCTCGGCGCTGACCCACGTCAGCGTCCCGTCGCCGATCGGGATCGCGCTCACCACGGTCGGCGTCCCGGTCGGCGGCGTCAGCGTGACGCTCGCCGCGCCCTGCGCGATCCCCGGGATCCACACCATGCCGGACGCGGCGGTGCTGACCTGGGTCCACGTCGTCGGGGCGTTGCCGTCGTAGAGCGGCGGAAACTCCGCGGCCGGTACCGCGGTCGCGGTGACCATCGCGACGCTCGCGCCTTGATGGGTGACGTGGACGAACACGTCGCCCTGCCCCGGGGTCGCGACCACCGAGTTGGAGTTCGCGAGATCGTAGTAGTCGGCCTGACCGATCACCGGGATCTGATGCACGGCCGAGTAGCTCATCACCGAGGTCATGATGTTGGTGCCGTTGACCTCCCAGGCGATGTTCGAGCTGTGCGGAACGTCGATCTCGAACGTGCCATCCGGTTGGGTCGTCGAGGTGCTGCCGTCGAGGGTCACGTTCAGGCCACCCGCGCCGGTCGTGGCACACGTGTCCGGCTGCCGCGCGTCGACGATCAGGCAGACCCGGCCCGACATGACGTCGAGGCTGGCATCGCTACCGGCGCGCGCATCGACGCCATCGTCACCCCCGCCGGGGTTATTGGGACCACCGGGGTTGATCGGGAACAGCGGGCCATCACTTTGCTTGCACCCGGCGGCGCAGCCGAGCACGACGCCGAGGGAGACGATCGCGACGGACCAACGCATACGCTCAGTCTACGCCGCCGGCGCGGCGCGGCTAGATTTTCTCCGTGCGAGGACTTCGTCGATCAGCAGCCATGCGACCCCGATCACGAGCACCGCGTCCGCGACATTGAAGATCGGCCACATCCGCGCGTGGTAGTGCCACCGCACGAAGTCGGTGACGTCCCCGTTCGCCACGCGATCGATCAAGTTGCCGAGTGCCCCACCCGCGATCAGCGCGAACGCGGTTCGGCGCGCCCGCTGGTCGGGGCGCGTGCGCGCCGCGGCGATGCCGAGCGCGATCAACGCGATCGCCGCGACCAACCCGAAGCCGACGTGGAGCACGGTCGCCCCCGGCCCCTCGCCGGCCGTCGCGAGCACCGAGAACGCCGCGCCGGGGTTGCGCTCGAGCTGCCAGTCCCAGTACCCCGAGACCACGGGGGTCACGACGTGGGGTGCGAGGGTGTCGCGCGCCCACTGCTTGGAGGCCTGATCGAAGCCGGCCGACGTGACGAAGATCGCGAGGAACACCAGCACTCGGGCGCGCATGGCCGCAACGACCGCCGAGCCGGCACCGATATTCCCCACCCCGCGACGAGACTCTGGCGCCGCCTACGCTTCCAGATCTTTGACCAGCCCTGCCGCCTTGGCCTTCGCCTGGCGGGCCACCTTGAGCGCCTTGTCGCGTTTGCCCTCGATCTGGATGTCGATGAACATCAGGCCGACGCCGATCACGAGCACGATATCGGCGACGTTGAACGTCGGCCACACCATGAACTTGAGGTCCCACGACACGAAGTCGGTGACGACGCCGTAGTAGATGCGATCGACCAGGTTGCCGACCGCGCCGCCGGCGACCAGCGCGAGCGCCCAGTGCAGGATCCGCTGATCGTTGCGCGACTTCTTGAGCATCACGATCATCGCGATCACCGCGGCGATGCCGACGATCGAGAGCAGCACGCGGCCGACCGACAGGCTGCCGAACAGGCCGAACGCCGAGCCGGGGTTCATCGACAGCCGCCACTTCCAGAACCCGGAGATCACGTCGACCTCCTTGCCGCCGCAATGCGAGCCCAGGTGAGCCCCCTGCGGCAACCAGTCGGTCGGGATCACGCAGGTCCCGCCCGGTCCGCTGCCGGTGCCATAGACCGGTAGCGACGCGCGCGCCCAGAGCTTCGTGACCTGATCGGCGACCAGCGCCAACACGCCGACGATCGAGAACACCCACCACTTCGCGGCCGCGCTGCGCGCCGGCTTCGCGGTTACTTCCTCGCTCGTGGCCATCGTCAGGACTTTCGCGCCGCGAGGGCGCTCGCGCAACGTTCGCAGACGTCGTTCGGGTCCGCCGCGAGGTGATCGTAGTGTTTCCAGCAGCGTTCGCAGCGCGGCCCGGGGTGCGCCGCGACCCCGACCGAGCCATCGCCTTCGCCGATCGCGACCCCCGAGACGATGAACAGATCTGCGAGCTCGGCCGCGTGGCGCTGCAGCACCGCGCGCTCCGCCGCCGGCGCGTGCAGCGTCACGGTCGCGTCGACCGACTTGTTCTTCTGCGCGCGGAACGGCTCGAGCGCCTTGGTCACGCGCTCGCGCCACGCCTTCAACGTCGCGAGCTCCGCGGCGAGCGCGGCGTCGGCCTCGTCCTTGGCGATCCCACCCTCGGGGTAGCGCGCCATGTGGACGCTCGCCGGATCACCCTGGCGCTTCGGCATGTAGCGCCAGATGTCCTCCGCGGTGAACACGAGGATCGGCGCGGCCAGCGTCGCGAGCGCGCGCAGGCACTCGTACTGCACGACCTGCGCGGCGCGGCGCGCGGGCGCGTCGACCGGATCGAGGTACAGGCGGTCCTTGGTGACGTCGCCGTAGAACGCCGAGAGCTCGACGGTGACGAAGTCGACGAGCAGGCGATGCACGACGTGGAGCTCGTAGGCCTCGTAGGCCTGCTTGCAGCGCGCGACCAGCTCGTCGAGCCGCGCGAGCATGTAGCGATCCGTCGCGAGCGTGACGATCGAGCGGTCGAACCGATCGGGCTCGAAGTCCTTGAGGTTGCCGAGCAGGAACCGCGCGGTGTTGCGGAGCTTGCGATACCACTCGGCGAGCCCGCCCTTGCCGTCCTTGCCGTACAGGATCGTCTCCGAATACGGCATGTCGCCGCGGAACTCGACCGAGGCGACCCACAGCCGAAACATCTCGGCGCCCGACTTCTTGATGATGTCATCCGGTGGGATGTAGCTGACCTTCTTGCCCTCGGCCTTGGCCTTCTCGATCGCGCTCTTCGAGTACTCTTTGCCGTGCTCGTCGAGCACGAAGCCGTGGGTGATGACCTGCTTGTACGGCGCGCGCCCCATCACGCCGATGCCGGCGAGCAGCGAGCTGTGGAACCAGCCGCGGTGCTGATCCGAACCCTCGAGGTAGAGATCGATGTCGCGATAGTCGGCGCCATCGCTCGCGCGGCCCTCCATCGCGAGCCACGACACGCCGGACTCGAACCACACGTCGACGATGTCCTTCTCGCGGACGAGCTGGTCGGGGCCGGCGCCACACGACGGGCAGGTCGTCCCTGCCGGCACGAGCTCGGCGACCGATCGCGTCCACCACGCATCGGCACCCTCGGTCTCGAAGATGTTCGCGACGTGCTCCATCACGTCGGCGCTCGCGAGTGCGCCCTTGCAGCCCTTGCAGTAGAACGCGGGGATCGGCGTGCCCCACAAGCGCTGGCGCGACAACACCCAGTCCGGACGGTTCGCGATCATCGCGTAGATCCGATCGTGGCCCCACGGCGGCACCCACGTGGTCTGGTCGATCTGGGCGAGCGCGCGATCGCGGAGCTCGTCGTGATCGATCTCGATGAACCATTGCGGCGTGGCGCGATACACGATCGGGTTCTTGCATCGCCAGCAGTGCTGGTACTGGTGGCGCAGCGTGTCGGTCGGCGGGTTCAACAGATATCCGGTGCTCGCGAGGTGCGCGACGATGATCGGGTTCGCCTCGGCCGTCGTCTTGCCGGCCAGATCGACCGGCGGCTCGACGCCCTCGAGCGCGATGCCCGGCACGTAGCGCGCGAAGTCATCGATCGGCGCATATGCCGGCAGCCCGTGCGCTTCGCCGGTGCGGTAGTCGTCGGCGCCGTGACCGGGCGCGGTGTGCACGAGGCCGGTGCCGGCATCGGCCGTCACGTACTCGGCGAACCACAGCCGCCAGTCCTGATCCCGGACCTGCTTGGTGAGGAACGGATGCGTGTAGCGCTGGCCCTCGAGCGTCGCCATCTCGGCGGGGGTGATCTCGGTGGCGCCGTCGAGCGCGATGCCGGTCGCGTGCGAGAACGCCTCTGCCAGGTCCTTGCCGACGATCAGCTGCTCGCCCCCCGCGCGCGTCGTCGCCGGGATCGCGAGGTACGTGAAGCGCGGGTTCGCGACGATCGCGAGGTTCGCGGGCAGCGTCCACGGGGTCGTCGTCCAGATCACGAGCGCCGCCGGCTTGCCCTGCCAGCCCTCGACCAGCGGGAACCGCACGTAGACCGAGGGCGACGTGTGGTCGTGATACTCGATCTCGGCCTCGGCGAGCGCCGTGCGATCGACCGGGCACCACGACACCGGCTTGTCCTTGCGATAGAGAAAGCCATCGCGCGTGAACTTCGCGAGCGCGCGCGCGATCGCGGCCTCGTACGACGGGTTCAGCGTGAGGTACGGGTGGTCCCAATCGCCGAACACGCCGAGGCGCCGGAACTCGGTGCGCTGGATCTCGACGAAGCGCAACGCGTAGTCGCGGCACGCCTGGCGGATCTGCGCCGGGGACATCGCATCCTTCTTGCCCTTGAGCTCGCGCTCGACCGCGAGCTCGATCGGCAGACCGTGGGTGTCCCAGCCCGGCACGTACGGGGTGCGGAACCCGGCCATCGTGCGCGACTTGATGACGATGTCCTTGAGGATCTTGTTGAGGATGTGGCCGTAGTGGATGTGCCCGTTCGAGTAAGGCGGGCCATCGTGGAGCACCCATAGCGGTGCGTCCGCGCGTGCAGCCTGGATCTTCGCGTACAGATCGTCCTGATCCCATTCCTTCAAGATCTCGGGCTCGCGCTGCGCGAGATCTCCCCGCATCGGAAACGCCGTTTCGGGGAGGATCACGGTCTCCTTGTACTTGGACACGGGACGCGGACCATACAACGTCATAGACTGAGGCGCATGGGTGACGAAGCCGTGAAGCGCGCCGACTGGGACGACTACTTCATGAGCATCGCGCAGGTCGTCGCGACGCGTTCGACGTGCCAGCGCAAGTACGTCGGCGCGGTCCTGGTTCGCAACCGCACGATCCTGTCGACCGGCTACAACGGCTCGATCCGCGGCATGCCCCACTGCACGGACGTCGGCCACATGATGGAAGAGGGCCACTGCGTCGCGACGATCCACGCCGAAGCCAACGCGATCATCCAGGCCGCGCGCAACGGCGTGATGATCGAAGGCGCGACCAACTACGTGACCGCGAGCCCGTGCTGGTCGTGCTTCAAGCAGCTCGCGAACGCGGGGGTCACGCGGATCTGCTTCGGCGAGTTCTATCGCGACGAACGGATCTTCGAGATCGCGAAGCGGATCGGGCTCGAGCTCGTGCACGTGCCGCTGCCGGGAGTGGCCCTCCCCGGACTCCCTTCGCAACCACTGGCATAGAGCCTACAGTTTGAGCCCCAACCATCTGGATCTTCGTACAGGTGGGTGAGAATCCTTCAGTCGATTTCATGGCTGGTTTGTTGTGATCGATCTCCGGTTCGACCTAGCTTCGGTGTCCATGCGACGGATCGGTGTAGTCGTCGCGGCAGTGCTGTTGTGCACTGGCGTGGTCGAAGCAACTCCTCAGAAGACGACGACTTCCAAGTCGTCCAGGACCTCGAAGTCGCGCAAGGCGAAGCGCCATGTCTCCGCCTTCAGCGGCCACAACGCGGGCCAGGCGGCGCTCCGGACCGAGCCGCTCGAGAAGCCCTCGGGCCACATCTCGCTACGCGCCGAAAACCTCGGCGAAGCGATCGATCTCAACATCTACAAGCCGGACGGCTCGTTCGACGAGGCGTCGCTGGCCAAGCTGGACGACCTGTTCCGCTGCGCTCGCACCGGCGAGGTCCGCGCGGTTCGCCGCGAGCTCTACGAGCAGCTGTCGCGGATCGACGATCACTTCGACGGCAAGCAGATCTATCTCGTGTCCGGCTTCCGGTTCGCGGAGCGCAACTCGAGCCGGCACTACCACGCCTCCGCGATGGACATCCGGATCCCCGGCGTGTCGATCAACGAGATGTACAAGTACGCCGAGTCGCTCGATGCAGGCGGCATGGGCCTGGGCATCTATCCGACCAGCCAGTTCATTCACGTCGACTTCCGCGCGCCCGGCGAGCCGAGCTACCGATGGACCGATTACTCGGGCCACGGTGGCGGCCACCACAAGAAGTCGCGCCCGACCGGCCACACGCAGCCGGCCCGCAAGCCGACGTCGTAACGCCAGCCCGCCACAGCAACCCGATCCCGAGCCTCGGCTCGTCGATCGCATGGTCTCTTCAGATTCTGATCCGCCTCGAGCCCGAGCCCGAGCCCGAGCCCGAGCCCGAGCCCGATCTCCGGCTCGTCGCTCGCGTGGTCTCTTCAGATTCTGATCCGCTCGGATCCGGGGGATCCGGGGGATCCGGGGGATCCGGGGGATCCGGATCCGGGCTCGGGCTCGGGCTCGCCGGAAGGTCGCCGGAAGGTCGCCGGAAGGTCGCCGGAACCGCCCGCTCAGGCTCGCGCCCGTGACTTCTTCCCGGCGGCGGCCGCGGGTGCGTGCGCCTCACTGCGCGCCGCCTCGGCGAGCAGCTCGGCCGCGTGCGCCTTGGCCTTCGTGGTCGCCTGGCCACCGAGCATGCGCGCGAGCTCGTCCTTGCGCGCGGTGCCGGAGAGCCGGCGCACGTGGGTCTCGGTGCGGCCGGCGACCTCGGCCTTCTCGACGTGGAAGTGGTGATCGGCGTACGCCGCGATCTGCGGCAGGTGGGTCACGCACAGCACCTGGCGATGGTCGGCGACGGCGCGGATCTGGGCGCCGACGACCTGCGCGGTCGCGCCACCGATGCCGGCGTCGACCTCGTCGAACACGTAGGTCGCGACCTCGTCCGCGCGGCGTAGCGCGAGCTTCAACGCCAGCATGATGCGCGACAGCTCGCCTCCGGAGGCGATCTTGGCGAGCGGGCGCTGGTCCTCGCCCTTGTTCGAGGCGAGCACGAGCTCGATCCGATCGGCGCCGGTCGGCCCGAGCGCGCGCGGCTCGACCACGACGAACAGCTTCGCCGCCGCCATGCCGAGCTCGGCGAGCGACGCGCCGACCTCCTTCTCGAGCTTCTTCGCGGCGGCCTTGCGCAGCTTGGTCACCATCGCCGCGGCCGAGATCGCGGCGGCCTCGGCCACCGCTCGCGCGGCCTGGGCGGCGGCGAGCGACTCGTCGTGGCTCGACAGGGTCGCGAGCTCGGCGCGGAGCTCCTCGGCCTTCGCGATCACTTCTTCGAGCGTCGCGACGCTGCCACGCGCGGCGGCGGCCGCCATGCTGGACGCCGCGCTACCCGCCGGTGGGTTGGCGCGACCTCCGACCAGCGAACCACCGCTCGCCGCGTGCTTGCGCACGAGCCGGCGGATCAGCGCGATCCGCTCGTCGACCCACGCCAGCCGCTCGGGGTCGCCCTCGAGCTTGTCCGCGTAGCTGCGCAGCTGATCGCTCGCGTCATCGAGCAGCGACTCGATCTCCGCGAGCTGCTTCGCGATCGGCTCGAGGCCCGGATCGGTCTTCATCCCGCGGTCGAGCTCGCGCACCGCGGCGGCGACCAGATCGCGCGCGGCAGCATCCCCGGAGTACAGCCGCTCCTCGGCGTTACGCGCCGCGGACTGCAAGACATCGACCGAGGCGAGCCGCGCCCGCTCGAGCTCGAGCGCCACGTCCTCGCCGGCGATCAGGTTCGCACCGTCGAGCTCGTCGAGCTGGAACCGCAGGTAGTCGATCCGCGCGTCGCGTTCGCGCGCATCGCCGCCGAGCATGCGGACCGCCTCGTCGCGCTCGCGCAACGCATCCCAGGCGACCTGGGTCGCCGCGGCCTCGCCGACCGAGCCGCCGAACAGATCCAGGATCTCGAGGTGGCGCGCCGGGTCGACAAGCCCCTGGTGCTGATGCTGCCCTGACAGGTCGACCAGCAACGCGCCGAGCTCGGCGAGCCGCGCCGCCGTGGTCAGCGCGCCGTTGACGTAGCAGCGTCCGCGCCCGCCGCGCGCGATCACGCGCCGGATGAACACTTCTTCGCCCTCGTTCGGCAGCCCGGCGCCCTCGAGCACACTCGCGACGTGCACGCGGAGATCGTCCGGAACCTCGACGGTCGCCTCGACGACGGCTTCGTCGGCGCCCGTGCGCGGGATGTCCGCGGACGCGCGGCCACCCCGTAACAGATTCACCGCCTCGACGATCAGCGACTTGCCCGCGCCGGTCTCGCCGGTGAGTGCGTTCATCCCCGGGCCAAGCTCGATCTCGACATCGGACAGGATCGCGAAGTTGGTCGCGCGCAGATGCTTCAACATGACTAGCGAGCCCCTTTATCGGTGCGGACACCCCAGTGCAGCTTGTCGCGCATGACGTCGAAGAAGCTCTGCTGCGACGCGAACAGCACGAGCGGCGCGGTCGCCTCGGTCATCTCGACCGTATCTCCGGGCAAGAACGAGCACGCCCACTGCCCGTCCACCGTCAGGATCACGCCGCGCGCATCCGCGGCGAGCTGCATCTTCAAGATCGACCGCGCCCCGATCACGAGCGGCCGGTTGGTCAGCGCGTGCGCGCAGATCGGCGTGATCGTCATCGCCGCCTGGCCGGGCACGACGATCGGTCCGCCCGCCGCCATGTTGTAGGCGGTCGATCCGGTCGGCGTCGCGATGATCAAGCCATCGGCGCGGTACGCGGCGATCAGCTGGCCATCGCAGAACGCCTCGATATCGATCAGCCGCGCCATCGCGCCCTGGTGCAGCACGGCATCGTTCAGCGCGTTGCGCACGATCGGCTCGGTCCCCGGGCGCCGGTACGTGACCGCGACCCGCATCCGCGCCGCGCGCGGCAGCTCGCCTGCGAGCGCCGCCGCGAGCGCCACCTTGGCCTCGCCGGGTGAGAACATCGCCAGGAACCCGAGCTGCCCGAGGTTGACCCCGAGCACCGGCCGGCCGAGATCCGCGACCAGCCGCGCCGCGCGCAAGATCGTGCCATCACCGCCCAGCACCACGGCCAGGTCGATCGCGGCGCCGAACCGATCTTCGGGAACGATCTCGCAGCCTTTGGGCGAGACCTGATCTTCGGTCGTGACCACGGGGACATGGCCCTCGCGGACCAGCCACGGCACCAGGTCCTCCAACAGACCCCCGGCCTCGGTTTTATCGGGCTTGAGAATGAAGCCAACGCGCACGCAGAGGTGGTACCACAGGCCCGTGACACTGAACGAACACACAGGTCACGGCGATGCGTGTCTTGACAGGCGTTTCGCAACCTTGTAGACGATCCGCTCCTTAGAAAGCCCCGATATGACGATGATGCAGAAGAGCTTCTGGCTCACCAAGGAAGCGGGCGAAGCCCAGCGCGAGTGGTACGTGGTCGATGCCACCGGCCAGACGCTCGGCCGGCTCGCCTCGAAGATCGCGATGGTCCTGCGCGGCAAGCACAAGGCCACGTACACGCCGAACGTCGACATGGGCGACTTCGTGATCGTGCTCAACTCCGGCGCAGTGAAGCTCACGGGCACCAAGCCCGACAAGAAGCTCTACCAGCGCCATACGCTGTACCCGGGCGGCATCCGCACCCGCGTCGCGAAGGAGGTCCTCGCGAATAACCCCGAGCACGCGATCTACGAGGCCGTGTGGGGAATGATGCCGAAGGGCCCGCTCGGGCGCCGCGTCATCAAGAAGATGAAGATCTACAAGGGCGGCGAGCACGAGCACGCCGCACAGCAGCCTCGCGTTCTGGAGATCAAGAACTGATGACGACCGCACAGAAGACGTACGCCACTGGCCGCCGCAAGACCGCGATCGCTCGCGTGTGGCTGACTGCCGGCGAGGGCAAGTTCACGATCAACGACCGCAACGACGAGGACTACTTCTCGCGTCCGACCGCGCGCATGGTGATCCGCCAGGCGCTCGAAGAGGTCACGCTGCTCGCGAACTACGACGTGATCGCGACCGTCGTCGGCGGTGGCATCGCCTCGCAGGCCGGCGCCATCCGCCACGGCATCACGCGTGCGCTGATGAAGCTCGACAGCGAGCTCCGCCCGAAGCTCAAGGCCGCCGGGTACGTCACCCGCGACCCCCGCAAGAAGGAGCGCAAGAAGTACGGCCAGAAGGCCGCCCGCGCTCGCTTCCAGTTCAGCAAGCGTTAGCAGCGGTAAATCCGCAAAGGCGCGCGTCGCCGGGCCCGGTGCTAGGCTGGCGCGCTCGATGGCCCAGCTCGGTCGCTACGAGATCCTCCAGCGGCTCGCGCGCGGCAGCATTGCCGACGTGCTGCTCGCACGTGCGAGTGGGCTCGAAGGGTTTTCCCGCCACGTCGTGATCAAGCAGATCCGGCCCGAGCACGCGAGCGACACGCGGTTCGTCACCGCGTTTCTCGACGAGGCACGGATCGGAGCCTCGCTGCACCACCAGAACATCGTGCAGGTGTTCGACATCGATCAGGTCGGCGGTAGCCCGTACTTCGCGATGGAGTACGTCCATGGCGAGGATGTCCGCCGCGTGCTCGCGAAGGTGTGCTCGCGGGGAGAGCTCGTGCCGATCGAGATCGTGGTCGCGATCGGCGCGGCGGCCGCCGCCGGCCTGCACTACGCGCACGACCATCACGGTCCGGATCGCAAGCCGCTCCACCTCGTCCATCGCGACGTGTCCCCGAGCAACATCCTGATCGGGTACGACGGCAGCGTGAAGCTCGTCGATTTCGGGCTCGCGAAGCCAGCGCTGCGGGGCGCCAAGACGCGGACCGGCGCGCTGTGCAAGGCACCGTACATGTCGCCCGAGCTCGCGCTGGGCAAGAGCGTCGATCGCCGGAGCGACCTGTTCGTGCTCGGCACGGTGCTGTACGAGCTCGCGACCGCGCGCCGCTTGTTCAAGGGCGACAACGACTACTTGACGATGGCGATGATCGTGGAGGGTGACGTTCCGCCGCCCTCGTCGCTGCGGCCCGATCTACCGGCGGGGCTCGACCAGATCATCATGCGCGCGCTGGCCAAGGATCCGGGCGCCCGCTACCAGACCGCAGACGATCTGCGCAGTGCGCTCGAGAGCTTCGCGGTCGAGCACGAGCTGCGCACGAGCGCGCGGGCCGTCGCGGACTATCTCGCACGCGTGTTCGGCGCCCGCCCCGAGCCGTGGCACGTGCCCGGTGGGCAGGCCGAGACCAGCGACGAGGTCGACTTCGATGCCTCCACTCACGGGCTCGTCCCGACCCCGAGCGATGGCGTGAAGTCGATCGACGAGGCCGCGGTCGACGCCGCGGCGCCGATCGCGCTCGCGCGCCAGGTCGCGAACGGGACGACGCCGGAGCGCGGCTCGTTCGACGACGACGACGAACCCTCGACGCAGTTCGACCTCCCGCCCGATCAGGAACCGACCGCGATGCGCGCCACGATGGAGTCGACCGTGACGACGGCGACGTCCACGAGGATCCTCGCCGATTCGACGACGACCGCGGCGCAACCGATCGTCGACGCGCTCGCGACGGGCTCGCACCCTGCGAGCCAGACTCCGAGCGATGCCCGTCCACGCGACGACGATCCCTCGGCGACGCTGAAGACGCCGGCGATACGCGCGTCGATCCCGTC
>JBDTEH010000351.1:0-21814 GCA_039922635.1 Kofleriaceae bacterium
GCGGCGGCACATCATCTCGCGTACTGGGAGGGCACCGACATCGCGGTGAGCACGGCCCGGACCGAGTGGCTGCCGGTCCACCCGACCTCGGTCACGGTGTGCCCGAACCCGATCGCGAGCCCGACCGCACGGGTGTGCGCGCTCGACGGTGCACGCCTCCTGGTGGCCGATCACTTCGCGTTGCACGAGATCGATACCTCGGCGTTTCCCCCCGCCGTACTCACCTACGACGACACGCAGGTCAACGCCGCGGCGTTCACGCCGTGGGGCACCACGTTCGTGCGAATGGCCACCGATCGCACCGCGCGGCCGTTCAAGTTCGCGTACTGCGAGCTCCCCGACCGGACGCCGCTGCCGATCGAGCCGCCGTTCGCGATCGGCAGCGCGCGGCGCGCCGGCGATTGCTTGTTGCTGTTCCCGCAGCCGACGACGACCGAGCGGACCCACGTGCGACCGTTGATCCTGCGCGCCGACCACTCCCTCGTGCCGCTGCTCGTGCCCGAGCCGGTCGAGCCCCGGCGCGTCGAGTGCGACGCGATCGCGTTCGCCGCCGGCGAGTGGCTCGTGCTGTGGGACGCGGTCGCCTACCGCTGGGACGGCGTGGGTCCGCCGGTCCCGCTCGGCGTGACGCTCGACGCGCCCGAGGAGCTGTGCGCGGTGACCCAGCCCGACGGCGCGATCATCGCGGGGTTCGGCCACGCGCTGTCGCGGATCGACCGCGAAGGCACCGTGACGCCGGTGTTGCCGCTGACGAACGTGGTATGGCTCGCGCGCGGGCCCGGTGACGTCGTGATCATCGGCGAGGGCGAAGCTCCCGGCGGCGACGCGCTCGCGATCTGGTGGCCCGCGACGCGCGAGGTCACGCACGTGACGCGTGACCTGCTCGGGCTGACCGAGCCGCCGATGTTCGCTTACTACGATCCGCGCGCGGAGCTGCTGGTCGTGGCGCGCCCGGGCTGGTGGCACGCGGTGCCGTGGCACGAGCTCGCGGCGCTGCCCCGCGAGCCGCGGCCGTGACGCGGGCTAGCTCTGCGCCGGCGTCGCGCGCTCGACGGCCGCGATGATCAGGCGAGCAGCGCGAGCAGGTCGTCGCGCGTGATCGCGATCGCGCCACCGGCCTCCGAGAGCGCCGCATCGGCGAGCCCGCGCTTCTTGGCCTGGAGCTCGAGGATGCGCTCCTCGACCGTGTCGCGCGCGACCATCCGGTAGACCATCACCGGCTTGTCCTGGCCGATCCGGTGGGCGCGGTCCGCGGCTTGATCCTCGACCGCCGGGTTCCACCACGGATCGACGAGGAACACGTGGTCGGCCGCGGTCAGGTTGAGGCCGGTGCCGCCGGCCTTGAGCGACAGCAGCATCACCGGTGGACCGTCCTCGGCCTGGAATTGATTGACGACGCCGGCGCGGTCGGTCGTCGAGCCATCGAGCCGTACGAACTTGGTGCCGGCCGCGTCGAGGTGCGGCTCGATCAGATCGAGCAGGGAGGTCCACTGCGAGAACACCAGCGCGCGGTGGCCATCGGCGACCGCGTCCTCGAGCGCCTCCATCAGGCGCTCGAGCTTCGACGACGACATGGGCGCGGGACCGCTGCGTAGTCCGCCGGGCAACAGCGCCGGATGACACGCGGCCTGGCGCAGCCGTAGCAGCGCCTCGAGCGCCTGCATCACGCCGCCGCCGGCCTCGAGCATCTTCACGATCTCCTTCTGGGTCGCGGCGCGGATCGCGTCGTAGGTGATGCGCTCGGTATCCTCGAGCTCGACGTACATGATCGCGTCGGTGCGGGGCGGCAGCTCCTTCGCGACATCGCGCTTGAGCCGGCGCAGCACGAACGGGCGGATCCGCTCGCGCAGGCGCGCGGCGGCGTCCGTGTCGCCGAGGTTGATCGGCTCGGCCCAGCGCTCGAGAAAATCGGAGCGTCCAGCGAGCAGGCCGGGGTTCGTGAAGTGGAGCTGGCTCCACAGCTCGTCGAGCCGGTTCTCGACCGGCGTACCCGATAGCGTCAGCTTCCACCCGCTCTTCAACTTGTACGCGGCGCGCGCGACCTGCGAGTCGGGGTTCTTGATCGTCTGCGACTCGTCGAGGATCACGGTGTCCCAGGCGGTCGCCGCGAGCTCTTCGATGTCGTTGCGCAGGATCGGATAGCTCGTCAACACCAGATCCGCGGTCGGATCGATCGCGCGCCGCGTGCCCGCGTAGGTGCCGACCCGGAGGTCGGGACGGAACCGCTGGATCTCCGCCATCCAGTTGAACAGCACGCTCTTGGGGCACACGACGAGCGTCTTGTCGGCACGGCGGATCACCGCGAGCGCCTCGATCGTCTTGCCGAGACCCATGTCGTCGGCGAGCACGCAGCCGAGCCCGGCGGCGCGGCAGAACGCGAGCCAGTCGAGGCCGGTCTGCTGGTACGGGCGCAGTTCTCCGACGAAGCCGGGCTCGGCCGGCGCGTGGGGGATGCCCTCGAAGCCCGCGAGCAGCGGGCGCAGGCGCTCGAGCTCGGGCGGCGGCGGTTGATCGAGATCGACCGCGAGCTTCGCGAGGTCGGGCAGCGCGTAGATCGGCACGCGGCGATCGCTCGTGCGCGCGGCGAGCAGGTCCGCGAGCCGTTCGCCGTGCTTGTCGAACCACTCCTTCGGGACGCGGCCCCAGCCGCCACCGGTCAGCGGCACGACGTCGATGCCGGCCTGCCACGCGCGCAGCGCCGCGGCGACCGACGCCTGCGCCGTGCCGTCCGAGCCGAACAGCTCGACATCGAGCTTGTTGCCGGCGATGTCGAGCCGGACCTCGAGCAGCGCGATCTTCGCGGCGGACGCGCCCCTGGCGTCCATGCGCAGCCAGCTCGACAGGCCCTGTTGCATCACGAAGGCCTCGCGGCCGACGAGCTGCACGCGCCGCCCCGGCACGAGGTTGAGCTCGTCGCGCAGGCGATGGACGAGCCGCCGCTCACCATCCTCGTCGCGGATCGGCAGCGCACCGTGGAGGTGGACGAGCGTGCGGCCGTCGACCCGCGCGCGGGGCGGGTCGCCGTAGACCAGCGTCGGGAACACGGTCAGCGTGTCGCCGTCCTGCGCGACCTCCATCTGCATCCGCGGCTCTTCCCTGGTGCCGAGCTTGGGCAGGCCCTTCGCGCGCACGTCGATCTCGATGCGCTGGGCGAGCGCCGGGATCGTCTTGCGCAGCAGCTCGGGCAGGGCGCTGCGCCCAACGGTGAAGCTCTGGGGCAGCTTCTCGAGCCGCGGTCCCGCGAGGTCGATCGCGCCGATCGGCCGCAGCACGTTGTCGTGGGTGCGCACCAGGCCGACGGCGAGGACCTCCGCGACCGCCGGATCGGGGATGATCTGCACCTTCACGCCGTCGCCATAGTCATCGACCGAGGCGCGCGGCATCACCGGCTCCTTGCTGGTGGTGACCTTGTCGCCTTTCCACCGTACGTCGCGCGCGTCGGCGAGCACGCCGAGGATGAGGTCGAGCTTGTCGCCGCTGATCGCTTTACGGGTCAGGAGGCGATCTGCGACGAGGTCGTAGTCCTCGCTCGCGATCGTCGAGGCCTTGCCTTTTGCGATGAGTGTCATGAGCGATCCGACGAGCTTCTCCGTACGGTCGTCATGGACCAGCATTCGTTCGACGCGTACCCCGGCCGGATCGGGCTCGAGCATGTAGCGGATCGTCGCGATCGCGCGCTGGTTGACCGGCAGCTCGCCGCCGGCTTGTTCGGTCGCGAGCACCGCGGCGACCACGTGGGAGCACACGAGCTCCTTGCTCGGGCAGTCGCACTCCCACTCCTCGTGCTCGGAGTTCAGCACGACGTGGAACGGGGTCGGCCGACCGGGCACGCGGACGTCGAGCTCGAGCTCGCCGCCCGACTTGGCTCGACCGGCGACGCGGCTCTCCCGCGCGAGCTGGACACCTTGGGTCCAGGTCCGCTCGGTCGCCTCTGCACGGACGGCGTCTCGGAGCACCGCGGGCCGTTTACCACGCCCGAGCGTCGGTGGGCGCAGGCCAAG
Organism: Kofleriaceae bacterium; assembly: GCA_039922635.1. GTDB lineage: Bacteria > Myxococcota_A > Polyangia > Haliangiales > Haliangiaceae > JABFXX01. Next base: position 4,002 of record JBDTEH010000351.1, read on the forward strand.
GCCGTGATACGTTGCCCGAACATGGAGAGCGGCGACGATGCCGAGGACGCCCGCCTGGTCCGGGCGATCGCGGAGGGCGACCGGAAGGCGCTGGCAGCCCTGTACGCGCGTCACGCCGGCCTCCTGCTCGGGCTCGCCGTCCGCATCGTGCGCGAGCGCCGCGACGCCGAGGACCTCCTACACGACGTGTTCCTCGAGGCGTGGCGTGCCGCCAAGGACTTCGATCCGAAGCGGGGTCGGGTTCGTACCTGGTTAGCCATACGTATGCGCTCTCGCTGCCTCGATCACCAAAAATCCGCGCGCGTGGCGCGGAACGCTGGCGACGCCGGCCTCGAGGTCGTCGTCGATGATCGCGCGGTGGCGAGCCCGGATCATGGCCGCGTCCGCGAGGCGCTCGCGACCCTGGGCGACGACCAGCGCGAGGTCGTGGAGCTCGCGTACTTCCAGGGCCTATCCTGCTCCGAGATCGCCGTGAAGATCGCCAAGCCGATCGGTACCGTGAAGTCGCGCCTCGCCGCCGGCCTGGGCCGGCTGCGTGACGGTCTGGGAGGCGCGAAGTGACGATCCAGGACCTGCTGCCGCTCTACGCGTTGGGCCTGCTCGAAGGGGAAGAAGCCGCGAGCGTGGCCAAGGCGATCGAAGCCGACCCGGGGCTCGCGCGCGAGCTCGCCGGCTACGACGATGCCCTGATCATGCCGATCGCGCCGCCGGCGGAGCTCGAGCGGCGCCTGATGGCCTCGGTCGGCGGCGGCCGGTTCGAGCGCTTCACGGCGCGGATCAGCCAGCTATTCGATCTCTCGGTCGAGCGCACCCGCGAGCTCCTCGGCCTGACCGAGCGCGCGGCGTCGTGGGGCGAAGAGGCACCGCGGGTGTTCCTCATCCACTTCGATGCCGGTCCGGCGGTCGCGATGGCGGACTGCGGCATCGTCCGCATCGCCCCGGGCGGTGTGTTTCCCCCACACATGCACCGCGGCGAGGAGTCGACCATCGTGATCAGCGGCGCGCTCCGCGATCACGATGGCAAGGTCTATCGCGCCGGCGACGAGCTCGTGTACGCGCCTGGCAGCTCACACCTCCTCACCGTCGAGGGCGACGAGGACGTGATCTTCGTGGCGCGCGCTTTCGCCGGTATCGAGCTTCAATTGCCACCGCAGTCCTGAGACCATGACACCATGGGGGCCGATGCCGGTCTGCGGGTGGTGGGGACGATCCGCACGATCGAGCTCCACACCATGACTGCGCACTTCGAGCATCTGACCTCGCGTCAGGTCGCGCGGATCTGCCTCGATATCGAACGCGCGATCGATGAACAAGGCGACGAGCTCGACCTCGGCAACCTCGTCGATCTGCAGTTTCAGGGCCCGGCGGAGCTGCTGCCACGCTTCCACGTCGGCGATCGGGTCACGATCGAGACCAGCGCCGAAGCGTCGCTGCACATCACCAGCATCAAGCCAGCGCCGCTGAGCTGATCGCGTCCGCTCGCCGACGCGCTACCAGTCGATCGATCCGCTGTCGGTGTCCTGGCCGCCGATGATCGTGATCTTGAGGATCTTGGATTTACCCTTCGGACCGACCGCCTTGATGGTGTGCGGTCCGGGCTTGAGCGGCAAGCGCGTCAGCGGCGTCTCCCCGATGTTCTTGTCGTCGACGAACACGGTGGTCTTCGAGTTCGACGTCAGCGAATAAAATCCGAACTTCGACAGCGCGATGATGTCGTCGCGCTCCTTCGTGTCGGCGTCGATCGGGATGTCGTGGATCGGCCGCCGCAGCGCCGCATCGGCGGGCGGGGCCGCGAGCGCGGCCTGCGAGGTCGTCGCGCGCGAGCCGAGGAACTGCACGGCGAGCACGATCCCGGCGATCAACGCGGCGAACACCGCGATCCCGATCACCGTGTTGCGCAGCGCCTTCCAGCGATGCGCGGCGAGCAGGTTCGTGCCGCCGTCCGCCATCCACGCGTCGGCGCCGACGTCGGCCGAGAGGTCGAGCACCTGATCGAGGTCGACGAGCTGGACCTTTCCGGTGCCCGGCGGCCCGACGATCATCGACGGCACCGGCGTCTGCGGGCCCGTGGGGGCCTTCGCGCGACCGGAGTGCTGCATCTCGCCGCTCGTCGCAGGCAGTGGAACGGGCGCCGGGATCGGGGGCGGCCGTGGTGGCGGCACGCTGATCGACACGGGGGCGGCGGCCGGGTCATCGGCGGCCTTCAAGATCTCGTCGCGCGAGGCCATCTCGTCGCCGAAATCGTTGAACAGCAGGCGCGCGAGCTCCTGCGGCGAGGCCGTGCCGCCGAGCGTGGCCACCGAGTTCTTGATCGCGTTGCCGAACGCCTGCGCGGTATCGAACCGGCCGTTCGGATCGCGCGCCATCGCCTGGATCAGCGCCGCGCGCATGCCGGCGGGCACGTCCGCGCGCCGATCGCGGATGTCGGGGATCGGCTCCTCGGTGATCGCCTTGAACGTGAGGAAGTCGGAGTCGCGGTGGAACAGCCGGCGGATCGCGAGCATCTCGTACATCACGACCGCGAGCGCGAACACGTCGCTGCGCCGATCGAGCGGCTTGCCGAGGATCTGCTCGGGGCTCATGTACGCGTTCTTGCCCTTGACCGTCCCGGTGCGCGTGCGCGAGTTCGCGCCGCGCGCCTTCGCGATGCCGAAATCGAGCAGCTTCACGAGGCCGTCGCCGGTGACCATGATGTTCGGCGGCGACACGTCGCGGTGCACGACGCCGAGGAGGTTGCCCTGCGAATCGCGCGCTTCGTGCGCGGCGTGGAGGCCCTCGCAGGCCTGCGTGATGATGGCCGCGACGACCCGATAGTCGAGCATCTTCTGCGCCTTCGACAGGCGCGTCATCATCCGCGACAGCGGAACCCCATGGAGATATTCCATGGCGATGAACCACGTGCCGCCGAACTGACCGAACGACTGCACGTGGCAGACGTTCTTGTGGACGAGCTTCGCCGCGAGATCGGCCTCGTCGCGGAACATCTGCACGAAGTGCTCGTCCTCCGCGAGGTGCGGAAGAATCCGCTTGAGCACCATCACGTCTTTGGACCCGGTGAACGACGTCGATTGCGGGCGCGCGAGATAGATCTCGGCCATGCCACCGGTCGCGAGCTTCGCGAGCAGCTGATAGGAACCGAAATCTCGAGCATCGCGGGGAACCAGAGTCCCCGCCGGAATTGTCACGACCCCTATTATGCCCGAACGATTTCCCGGATTTAAGTGCGAGATGTACCTACTTCACTTCTGTTCGTCCGACGACCGAACCAAACCGGCCGAACCGGCCCCGAAGTGGCCGAGATCGGAGGGAGTTACCGGATCCGCGCGATCGGTGGGGGTGGGACGACGTAGTCGTAATACTCCGACGGGTCGCCGAGCTTGCCGTCCATCGCCGCCCGCGCGACGTTGAACATCTCGCGCGCCGTCACGTAGTGCAGGCGAAAATGCTCGTGGGTCTGGGCTCGTAGCGCCTCGTGCAGGGCGCGGCCGCCCTCGCCGAGCAACGACGCGGCGGTGCTCTCGATCGCGCCGTGCGTGTGGACCTTCACGAACACCCATTCGGGCCGGCCCTCGACGTGGATCGCTTGATCGATCCAGCTCTTCACGCGCGCCGCGGTCGGCGGATCTTCGCCGGTGATCGCGCCGTTCTCGAGTCGCAGCCCGGCGCCTTTACGCGCGAGCGCGAGCGGCCCGGTGATCATCAACAAGCGGTCGTCGTACATCGCACCGACGCGCGCGCGTTCGCCGTGGTCGTAGCTGCGCCGTCGCGACAGATCGCCCGCCGGCCAGTAGATCTGGTTGACCTTATCGGGCTGGCACGGATCCGGTGCCGACGGAAACGTCAGGTCGACATAGCAGCCGAGCTCGTGCAGCACGAGCAGCTCGTCGTCGACGCCGCACCACCTCCGATCGGGACGGCCGTTCGCGAGGCTCCAGTTGCCGTGGATGAACGCCCAGCGATACCCGGCCTTGCCACCCCGAGACAGGTGGCCGTGCTCGGCGAACGTCGCCAGCGTGGTCCGCAACTTCTCGGTCAAGGTCGCGCGCGTATCGCCATCGTGATGGAGGTGGACCTCGACCTCGCCGAACCCGGCCCGCGCGAGCTCCGCGAGGCGCTCGAGAAAGTACGGGCGATACTCCTCACCCGGGAAGAACCAGCCGTGACGCGGCGGCCGCCCGTTGGTATCGCGGAACTGCCCGAGCTGGGGATAGCGCTCGGCCCAGGCGTCGACCCGCGCGCGGCCGGTCGAATCGTCCGCGTGGCCATGCAGCGGTTCGTAGTGATCGCAGAGCGCGAACAACAGGTGTGCGTCGCCGCGCGCGCGTGGCGTCCGCGCTCGGCGAACCAGATGGCGCGCGTAATCAGGTAACCACTGGTGGAGGTTCTTCTTGCGCAGGCGGGACAGCACGGAAGGCACGATGTTAAAACGTAGCGTCGTATGGATCTCTACGGTCCGCTACTCGCGAAGGCGTTGTTTCCAGCATACGAGGCAGCGCGCGGACGGCCCACGGTCGGGCTGCTCGAATATCTGCGCGCGACCGAGCGCTGGTCGGTCGAGGCGCTGCGCGATCTGCAAGTCGGCTTCCTGCGCCGCCTGCTGCGCCACGCCTACGCCCACACCGCCTACTACCGCGACGTGATGGACGCGGCCGAGCTGCGGCCCGAGGACGTGCAGGACGTCAGCGTGCTCGAGCGCTTGCCGCTGCTCGATCGCGAGACCGCGCGAGCCACCGAACAGGCGCGGTTGGCCGCCGGGCCGCCGTACGTCGCGGTGACCAAGCGCTCGAGCGGTACGACCGGTCAACCGACGACCGTCCACTACAACGCCGAGTCGCGCCACTGGCGCGACGCGACGCGCTGGCGGGGCTACGGCTGGAGCGGCTATCAGATCGGCATGCGGGCGTTCCACTACTGGGGCTTCGGGCCGCCGGCGACCAGCTGGACCCAACGGACCAAGGCGAACCTCGACCACCGGATCAAGCGCGATCTGTTCGTCGATTGCACGCCGCGCAGCGACGCCGCGCTCACCGCGGCGGTCGCCCAGTTCGCGAGCTATCGGCCCGGGGTGATGGTCGCGTATGCGGCCGGTGCCGCGGCCCTCGCGAAGTTCGTCAATCGCCGGGGCCTGCGCCGGTGGCCGGACACCCCTGTGATCGTCGGCGCCGAGCGGCTGTGGCCCGACGACCGCGCCGAGATCGAGCGCGCGTTCGGCCCCGCGTTCGAGACCTACGGCGCGCGCGAGGTCATGCTGATGGGTGCGGAGTGCGAGGCGCACGATGGCCTCCACACCTCGATGGAGACCATGATCGTCGAGCTGATCGTCCGCGATCACGGGCGGGTTCGCGCGGCGCGTCCCGGCGAGGTCGGCGAGGTCGTCGTCACCGACCTGCACAACCTGGCCGGCCCGTTGATCCGTTACGTGATCGGCGACCTCGCGGTGGCGCACGCCCCGGCGACGTGCACCTGCGGGCGCTCGCTGCTCAAGATCGGACCGATCGAGGGCCGGATCACCGAGACCCTCAGCGACGGCGCCGGCAACCCGGTCAGCGGGCTGGTGTTCAGCATCCTGTTCGCGCTGCTCGACGCCGAGACCAGCCACTTCCAGGTCGTCCAGCATGTCGATCGTAGCCTGACGCTCAAGATCGTCGGGCCGAGCCCGCTATCGGCGGCTGCCGAGCGGAGCGTCCGCGAGTTCTCCACCAAGTACCTGCCGGGCGCGCCGCTGGCGATCGAGCGCGTGACCGAGATCCCGCTGACCGCGGCCGGCAAGCGCACGATCGTCGTGGTCGAGCGCTGAGCCCGCCGCGGCTGCTAAGGTAGGGCGTGCGCTGCCCCCTCGTGCTGGTCACCGGTTTTCTCGGCGCGGGCAAGACCACGCTCGTGAACCGCTTGCTCGCGCGGCGCGCGGCGCGCGGCGCGGGCGGCAAGCTCGGCGTGATCGTCAACGAGCTCGGCGAGGTCGGCATCGATGGCGCGCTGCTCGCCGGTGGCGCGCGCCAGGTCGAGCTCCCGGGTGGTTGCGTGTGCTGCGTGCTCGGCGACGACCTCGATCGCACGCTGCTCGAGCTGATCGCATCGACCCCGGAGCTCGAGGCGATCGTGCTGGAGACCACCGGCGTCGCGGAGCCGCTGCCGATCGCGTGGGCGGTCCGGCGCGAGCCCATCGCGAGCGCGGTGCGCCTCGCGATGGTGGTCGCGCTCGTCGATGCGACCCACTTCGTCCCGGCGTTGCAGGTGAGTGCCGCGGTCGCCGCGCAGGTCGCGTACAGCGATGCGTTGCTGGTGACCAAGGCCGAGCTCGCGGGTGAGGATGGCACCGCCCGGGCGATCGCGGCGGCGGCGGCGATCGCCCCGCGCGCGCAGATCGTGATCGGGACGACCGACGAGCACGTCGCGTGGCTCGAGCAGGTGCTCGCGGACCCCGAGGTCGAGCACACGCCGCAGGGGCCGCGCGGTCAGGCGCATCACGCTGCTCACGACCATGGCGACTCGGCGCACGACCATCACGGCATCGGCTCGATCGCGCTCGACATCCCCGGCGCGATCGACCTCGAGGAGCTCGAGGACCAGCTCGCCGCGTTGCCGGCCGCATACGTGCGGATCAAGGGCATCGCCGCGACCGGCGCCGGGTGGGCCGCGTTTCATCGCGTCGGCCTGCGGGTGTCGAGCGAGCCGCTCCCCGGCGCGCCCGACGGCTTCACCGACCACTGCGGCCGGATCGTCGCGCTCGGGACCGAGCTCCGGCAAGATCAGCTCGCGGCCTGCGTGAAGGCGGCCTTGATATGAAGCTCGTCGCGCTGCTCGGTGGTCTTCGTCTTGTTCTCCCGGTCGTTCTCCCGGTCGTTCTCCCGCTCGGGGTGGCGGCGTGCGATCAAGAAGTGATCGCGGTGAAGCCGACGCCCAAGGAGGACTACAACCACGCGAAGCTGATCGCCGCGGTCGATACGTTCATCGCCGCGCGGCGCACGCCCGCCGCGTACGCCGAGCTCGCGAAGCAGGTCGCGGTGCTGCGCCCCGGAATGGACGCGACGGTCGCGGCCGAGGCGGAGCGCCGCATGGTCGTGCTCGCGCTCGCGCCCGAGACCTCGGTCGAGAAATCGACGACGGTCGATCAGATCGACGCGCTCGCGCTCACGGTCTGGCCGACGCTGCTCGCGCCACCGATCGAAGCCGATCAGCTGATGCGCGTACGCGATCCGAAGACCGCGGAGATTCCGGCGAAGCCCGGCGAGGATCCCGGCAGCTACATCTTGCGGCTGTGCCAGGGCCCGCTCGTCACCGAGTGCAAGCACGCGGTCCCCGAGCTGCAAGGTCAGATCGTCGGGGCGCACGCGATCCGGCGGGCGACCGAGCGGGTCCGCATCGCGGTCAGCGAGTGCCTCGAGTGCTCGAGCGAAGGCGCCGATCCGGGCTGGACCAACGCGGTCGCCGGCTGGGAGCAGCTCGATCGCGCCGCGTCCGGATCGATCACCGACGTCGAGGCCGCCGCTGATCCCGACAACTGGCCGATCGCGGGCGCCGCCTCCGACGAGGATCCACAGCTGCCGGAGGCCGAGCTCACGCTGCGCGGCGACATCGTGGTCGAGGGGCACGCGTACGGGCCGAACCAGCAGCGGATCGAAGTGTTGAAGGAGCTGCGCGGCAAGAGCGACGTGATCGCGCTGCACTTCCACCCCGATCAGACGCTCGCGCAGGTCCGCGCGGTGCTCGTCGATGCGCGCAAGGCGGGTGCGCAGCGCGTCGCGGTGATCGCGCGCGAGTCGGTGTATCCGTATCGCCGCCGGGTCTACTGGGTCGCCGACGGCACCGGCCTGCGCGCGAACCTGCGGCCCACCGATTCGCTGCAATTGCTGCTGCACGCCGTCGACGAGGTCGCCGGCCCCGGGACCGTCGCGCGTGTCGACTGAGCTCGAGCTCAGCGGCCGCTACGCGCGGCTCCAGTGCGAGCGCGATGTCGGCGCCCGGACGCTCAGCCGTGGCGGCGCGCTGCTGGCGTCGGCCCCGGCCAGCGTGCTCGTCGCGTGTGCGATCACCGGCCTGCTCGGCACCTACACGCCGCTGTTCATCTGCGGGATCTACAGCGTGGTCGCCACCGCGGCCGCGATCGCGATGATGGCGGTCGGCGCGCTGCAACGGCGCAGCGCGGCCCGCAGCCTCGAGCAGCTCGATCGCGATCGGCTGCCGATCGCGCGGCTGTTGCGTTAGCCGATCAGACCGGCGAGCACGGCGGTCGGCGGGATCATGTAGCCGAGAAACAGCGTCCAGCCGACGATCGCGCCGAGCCGGTCGAGCCGATATTTGGGATGGCGCCAGCCGAGCGTCTGCAACCACGACGACGCGCCGTGGCCGAGGTGGACGGCCAGGAGCGCGATGCCCACGAGGTAGATCGCGTAGATCCGTGCGTCGCGAAACCCGGCGACGTACATCCCGAACGCGTCGAAGCGATGGCGCTGATCGAGGACGTGGAAGTGCGCGGGCTGCACCACGCCGACCGTGAAGTGCAGGATGTGAAACGCGAGGAACGCGAACACGAACAGCCCGGTCCACACCATCGTGCGTGCCGCGGCGCTGGTGACGATCGGGCGAAAGATCGCGTAGCGGGTCGGGCGCGCGGCGCGATTCTTCGTCGCGACCGCGATGCCGGCGACCAGGTGCACGATCACGAACGCGAACAAGGCGGCGCGGACCGGCCACTTGACCTCCCACAGCTCCTGCAGGAACTGCGCATAGGCGTTGTAGACGTCGCGGCCGGCGAACATCTGGAGGTGACCGAGCATGTGGAAGATCGCGAACAGCACGAGCACGACGCCGGTCACCGCCATCGCTTGCTTCATGCCGATCGACGAGCGCAGGTAACGGGCGAGCCAGCTCACGCGGCGGTGATGGCATCCCCCGTCCACGGCGTGCAAGGCGATCCACGAGGATTCCGGCCCGCTAGTTGCTGAACGCCGCATCACCATGACCCTGGACCCTCGCGCGACTCGCGATCTGGCGCGGTGGAGCTGGCTGACCCGGCTGGTTGCAACCTGTCATGTGCAAACTCGGCGCGTGTCGGTGGGTGTCTTCGCCTCGGCGGGCGCCGTGGCCGCGCTCGCGGGTTGTGCATCGGATCAACCGGCGCTGTCTTCGACCGACTCCGCGTCGACCGTCGCCGACTACGGCTCGACCGGCTGTTCGACCGCCGTCGTGATCGGGCTGTCGAAGCAGATCGCCGAAGAAGCGGGCTGCGAGAACCCGGCGAGCTTCGTGTCGTTTCAGGGCGCTCCGGGCATCACGCTGACCAGCAACGCGGTGCTCCCGTACGCGATCAAGGACGCGCGCGACGACCTCGAACAGGTCGCGGCCGGTAGCCCGCTCCAGATCAACAGCGCGCTGCGCTCGATCGCCCAGCAATACCTGCTGTATGCCTGGTACCAGCAGGGGCGCTGCGGCATCACGGCGGCGGCGACCGTCGGCCATTCGAACCACGAGGGCGGTCGCGCGGTGGATCTGGCGAACTACGCGTCGCGGATCTCGGCGATGTCGGCCCACGGCTGGGCGCACGACGTCGCGGGTGATCCGGTCCACTTCGATCACACGGCGTCCCCCGACGACCGCGGCCAGGACATCAAGGCGTTCCAGGTGCTGTGGAACAGGAACCACAGCGCCGATCAGATCGCGACCGACAGCATCTACGGACCGCAGACCGAGGCGCGGTTGAAGCAAACGCCGGCGACGGGCTTCGCGATCGGCGCGACCTGCCAGTCTCATCAGTTCAGCGCCGAGGTCGTGTCGATCAACGGTCCGGACCAGGCTCCGCCCGAGACCGTCGTGCACTACACCGTGATGATCAAGAACACCGGCGCAGCGACCTGGCCGGCGACGACCGAGCTGCAGATCACCGGCGGCGGGGCGAGCCAGTTGCACGACTCGAGCTGGATCTCGGCGACGGTCGTGACGTCGCTCGGCGACGACATCGCGATGGACGCCACCGCGACGATCGACTTCGACGTGCTGACGCCGGCGGTGACCGAGGCCACGCCGGTCACCCAGGCGTTCCAGCTCGCCGACGGCGCCACGATGTTCGGCAAGGTCGACCTCGCGCTCACCGTGGCGCCGGGCGCCGATCCGGGCACGAGCAGCGATGGCAACGACGGCGATGACGACGGCAACGGCGACGGCGCGAACAGCGGGTGCGACGCCGGTGGCGGTGGTCTCGGCTGGCTCGCGCTGGTCCTGCCCGCGCTCGTGCTGCGCCGTCGGCGCTAACGCTGCACCCCGCATCGCGGGCGTTATGAGGTTACACTCGAGGTCCATGCCGGTCTTCCGGCTCGACGATCGCCTCGTGTTTCCGCCAGTCCATCTTGCCGAGGACGGGCTCCTCGCGCTCGGCGGAGATCTGCGCCCGGAGCGGCTGATCCTCGCCTACACCAAGGGCATCTTCCCCTGGTACGCGGAGAACCTGCCGATCCTGTGGCACTCGCCCGATCCGCGGATGGTGATGACGACGCGCGATCTGATCGTGCAGCGCAGCCTGCGCAAGCAGATCAAGCGCCAGCCGTATCGGCTCGCGATCGATACGGCGTTCGACCAGGTACTGCGGAGCTGCGCCGCATCGCCGCGGCCGGGGCAGACCGGGACGTGGCTGATCCCCGAGATGGTCGCCGCGTACACCCAGCTCCACGAGCTCGGCTTCGCGCACTCGATCGAAGCCTGGCAGGGCGACGACCTGGTCGGCGGGCTGTACGGCGTGTCGCTCGGCGCCGCGTTCTTCGGCGAGTCGATGTTCGCGCGCGCACCGGATGCGTCGAAGATCGCGTACACGGCGATCGTGCGGCAGCTCGATGCGTGGAAGATCGGGTTGATCGATTGCCAGGTCCATACCGAGCACCTCGAGCGGTTCGGCGCGTACGAGGTGCCGCGCCAGCACTACCTCGACATGCTGTCGATCGCGCTCGACGAACCGATCCGGCGCGGCCGCTGGAGCTTCGAGCTCTCGCTCGACGAGTTCGCGGCGACCGGAGGGATGATGCAGCTCAGCGAGGCCACGCAGCCCGTGCAGGAAGCTCGGCGACGATCGTCTGGCTGACCAGCGGCGCGAGCGCCTCGGCGAGCGCGACCGCGAGGTGCGCGAGGCCGGTCGGGGCGATGAACTGCCACAGCCCGGCGTGGACCGCGAAGCCGGCGGGCCCCGGCCCCGAATCCACGCGCCGCGCGATCCGCGCGCCCAGATCGGCCCAGGCGATCGTGCGCTCGGCGATCACGTCGCGCGCGGCCCGCGCCAGTGGCGCGGGGACGAGCTCGGCGACCAGCTCGGCGAGCGCCGCGCGCAACGGCGCAGGTAGCGCGACCCCGACCAGCTCGCTCGCGAGCGGCGGAATCGGCTGCGGATCCGCGGCGAGGGTGCCGTCGGGCGCGAACGTGGCGACCCGGGCGTAGCGGGTCGGTCCGAACCACAGCTCGGCGCTGCCGTCGACCAGGCGCGTGTAACCGTCCTCGCCGTACGAGATGCCGTCGAGCACGACGCGCTCGATCAGGCCATCGCGCAGCTCGCTGAACCCGTGGCGATGCTCGACGCGGCGATGCGGCGCGGGCGTGAACTCGACCGCCACCGGATCGCGGGCGAGGCGCATCGCGCGGTCGAGCACGCCGGCGGTGAACGTGGCCTCGTCGGCGGAGGCCCGGAAGCTGCGGGCGAGCGCCCGATACAGCGCCGGGGTCGGATAGGGCCCGGCATAGCGCAGCGGCCCCGACGCGCGCTCGGCGATCCGGTTGAGGAGCAACGCGCCACTGCCAGGCGGCAGCTTCGCGGGCTCCGCGATCACCGGGATCTCGTGCGGATGATCGAGATCGAGCGCCGACATCGCGGTCAGCGGCTCGCCTGCGCGGTCGCAGATCACGAACGCATCCCCGAGCAGGGGATGCAAGACGACATCGCAACAGATCACGAGGTCGCCCAGGGCGAGATCCACGCCCCCAAGCTTTGCACGCGAGGGGCGGGTTTGACACATTCGGGCCCCTCTATGAAGTTAGGCGTCGTTCAGGAGACCAAGCCGGAAGAGCGGCGCGTCGCGGCCTCGCCGAACGTGGTCGGCAAATGGGTGAAGGCGGGCTGGCAGGTCGCGGTCGAGCACGGCGCCGGCGCGGCCGCCAACTTCCCCGACGCGCAGTACGTGGCGGCGGGGGCGGAGCTCGTCGACCGTGCGACCGCGTGGGCCGCCGACCTCGTGCTGAAGGTCCGCCCGCCGGACGAGGCCGAGGTCCCCCAGCTGCGCGAGGGCGGCTGCCTGATCTCGTTCCTCTATCCCGCGCAGAACGAGGCGCTGGTCGCGACGCTCGCGGCCCGCAAGGTCACCGCGCTCGCGATGGATCAGGTCCCGCGGATCAGCCGCGCCCAGAAGATGGACGCGCTGTCGTCGATGGCGAACATCTCGGGCTATCGCGCGGTGATCGAGGCCGCGAACCGGTTCCCGAGCTTCTTCACCGGCCAGTTCACCGCCGCTGGCAAGGTCGCCCCCGCGAAGGTGCTGATCATCGGCGCCGGCGTCGCGGGGCTCGCCGCGCTCGGCGCCGCGAAGGGCATGGGCGCGATCGTGCGCTCGTTCGACGTGCGCGCGGCCGCCGAGGAGCAGGTCAAGTCGCTCGGCGGCGAGTTCCTGACCGTCACGATCAAGGAAGCCGGCGAAGGCAAGGGCGGCTACGCGAAGGAGATGTCGAAGGAGTTCCTCGACGCCGAGTACGCGCTGTTCCGCGCGCAGGCCAAAGAGGTCGACATCGTGATCACGACCGCGCTGATCCCCGGCCGGCCGGCGCCGAAGCTGTGGTTCAAGGACATGGTCGAGCTCATGAAGCCCGGCTCGGTCGTCGTCGATCTCGCGGCGGAGCAGGGCGGCAACTGCGAGTACACGGTGCCCGGCGAGGCGGTCGTCCGGCACGGCGTGACGATCGTCGGGTTCACGGATCTGCCGAGCCGGATGGCCTCGGTCGCGAGCGACCTGTACGGCATGAACCTGCTGCACTTGCTCGACGAGATGGGCGGCGCGAGCGGGTGGAAGATCGATCACGATAACGATGCGGTGCGGCCCGCGCTCGTGCTCGAGCACGGCGCCAAGAAGTGGCCCGCGCCGCCGCCGGCGAAGCAGGAAGTGGCGGCGCCGAAGTCGCCCGACCAGCCCGCGGCGGTGGTCGCGAAGCTGCCCTCCGAGTCGTCGGCTCCGCCGGCGAAGCTGCACGGCCACGGCGGCCCGGTGATCAAGCCGGCGTCGAAGTCGCAGGGCGCGCTGCTCGCGATCGTCGGCCTCGTGCTCGCGGCCGGCTGGTTGTACCTGCGGCTCGAGCATCCGGGTCAGAACGTCTCGGATGACTCGGTCGCGTTGTTCCGCCACCTCACGGTGTTCGTGATGGCCGTGATCATCGGCTGGCAGGTGGTGTGGAGCGTGACGCCCGCCCTGCACACGCCGCTGATGAGCGTGACCAACGCGATCAGCGGGATCATCGTCGTCGGCGGCATCAAGGGCGGGACCGGCCACCTGACGGCACCCGTGATCGTCGCGATCGTCGCGACCGGGTTCGCCACGATCAACATCTGCGGCGGGTTCCTCGTGACGCGACGCATGCTCGCGATGTTCAGGAAGTAACGTGGATCTAGCGAATCATCTCGTTCCGAACGCACACCTCGGTGTCGTCCTCGTCCTGATCGCCTACGTCGTCGCCGGCGTGCTGTTCATCCTCGCCTTGCGCGGCCTGTCGACGCAGGGCACCGCCCGGCGCGGCAACCTCTACGGCATGATCGGCATGGCGATCGCGGTCGGCGCGACGCTCTCGGTGACCGGCGAAGCGACCCACCCGCTGCTGCTGGTCGCGGTCGGGGTCGGCGGTGTGGTCGGCGCGTTCATGGCGCTGCGGGTCGGCATGACCCAGATGCCGGAGCTGGTCGCGCTGCTGCATAGCTTTGTCGGCCTCGCCGCGGTGCTGGTCGGGATCTCGCTCCAGCTCGCGGTCATCACCAAGACCGCGGAGAGCATCGAGGTCTACATCGACGTGATCATCGGCTCGATCACGACGACCGGCTCGGTGCTCGCGTTCCTCAAGTTGCGCGGCTCGATCTCGGGCAAGCCGCTGCTGCTGCCCGCGCGCCACTTCCTCAACCTCGCGATGCTGACCGCGATCGTCGGGTGCGGCGTGCTCTATACCCGCGACGGTCAGACCCCGGTGCTCCTCGTGGCGACCGCGATCGCCGGGGTGCTCGGCACCCACCTGGTCGCGGCGATCGGCGGCGCCGACATGCCGGTCGTGGTCTCGATGCTGAACAGCTACTCGGGGTGGACCGCGGCCGCCGCGGGCTTCATGCTCGAGAACGACGCGCTGATCATCACCGGCGCGCTGGTCGGCAGCTCCGGCGCGATCCTCAGCTACATCATGTGCCGCGCGATGAACCGTTCGATCTGGAACGTGATCTTCGGCGGCTTCGGTGCGGCGCCGCCGAAGTCCGCGAAGAACAAGCCCGCGCAGCCCCCCGGCGATGTCCAGGAGATCGACGCGGCGGGGCTCGCAGAGAAGCTGCTCGCCGCGAAGAACGTCGTGATCGTCCCCGGCTACGGCATGGCGGTCGGCCGCGCGCAGCACGCGGTGCGCGAGCTCAGCGAGGTGCTCCGGGCCAGGGGCATCCGCGTGCGGTTCGCGATCCATCCGGTCGCGGGCCGGCTCCCCGGGCACATGAACGTGCTCCTCGCCGAGGCGAACGTACCGTACGACATCGTGCTCGAGATGGACGAGATCAACAGCGACTTCCCGAACACCGATGTCGCGATGGTGATCGGCGCGAACGACATCGTGAACCCGGCGGCCGAGGACGATCCGACCTCGCCGATCGCGGGCATGCCGGTGCTCCAGGTCTGGAAGTCCAAGCTCGTGATCGTCAACAAGCGCTCGCGCGCGGCGGGCTACGCCGGCATCGACAACCCGCTGTTCTACAAGCCGGTCACCAAGATGCTGTTCGGCGACGCCAAGGACGCGATGGAAAAAGTCGTCGCCGCGCTCAAGCTGAGCGCGAGCTGATCCGGGGCGCGGAGCTCACGTGGCGAGCCGCTTGACCAGCGCGAGCGCCTCGTCGACGTGCTTGCCGACGCGGATCTGCGATTCGAACCGGCTCTTGCACACGCCGGCCTTGTCGAACACGAACGTCACGCGGCCCGGGAGCAAGCCGAACGTCTTCTTGACCCCCCACTGCGCCGCGACGCTGCCATCGGGGTCGCTGAGCAGCGTGAACGGCAACTTGTGGTTCGACTTGAAGCCCGCGTGGGAGCTCGCGTCGTCGCGCGAGATGCCGATCACCTCGGCGCCCGCGGCGGTGAAGTCCTCGTATGCATCGCGGAACGAGCACGCTTCCTTCGTGCAGCCCGGCGTCTCGTCCTTGGGATAGAAATACACGACGAGCGTCTTCCCGACGTGCTCGCGGAGCTTCACGGACCCAGCCTCGCTCGCGAGCGTGGAATCCGGGATGGCATCGCCGACGTTGACCATGGCTGCCAGCATAGCAGCGCTACGATCGAGCGGCGCGAGCGGCGCGAGTGGATCGGGCTCGCCGGCGCCCAGTGTGGTACCAAGTCCGGGATGTGGCAGCCGGCGGAGCGGATCAAGCACGAGCTCCCGGCGGCCACGTGGCCGACCGCCGAGCAGGCTGCCGAGGCGCTGCTGTTCCAGCCGCGCGTGATCGGTCCCCGGCTCGCGCGCACGCGGACCTGGGTCCCGGCGATGGTGCCGTGGCGCGCGACCGACGACGGCTTCGTGACCAAGGACGTGATCGACTGGTACGCCCGGTTCGCCGAAGGCCGCCCGGGCGTGATCGTCGTCGAGGCGACGGGCATCCGCGATGTCGCCTCGGGCCCGCTGCTCCGGATCGGCCACGATCGGTTCGCGCCGGGCTTGAAGGAGCTGACCGCCGCCGTCAAGCAAGCCTCCGGCGGCCAGACGCTGGTGTTCATCCAGCTGATCGACTTCCTCGCGATCCGGCGGCGCCCGCCGCGCGACAAGTTCTTCGCCCGGTTCCTCGAGATCACCGACGCGCATCGCGCGGCGCTCGGCAACGATCAGGGCGACGATCAGGGCGACGCCGAGCTCCGCGCGCGCCTGGCGAAGTTGCCGGACGGCGAGCTCGAGCACGTGCTGTCGCCGCGCGAGTGGGACGATCTCCAGCGCGGGTACCGCGAGCGCATCACCGACCTCCACCTGCCCCAGATCGCGGAGCTGCCGCGCGTGTTACCGCGGCTGTTCGCCGAGGCGGCGGGCCGCGCGATCGAGGCCGGCTTCGACGGCGTCGAGCTCCACTTCGCCCACGCGTACACGATGGCGTCGTTTCTGTCCGCGCTCAACACGCGGCCCGACGGCTACGGTGGTTCGCGCGAGAACCGGATCAAGCTGCCGCTCGAGGTCATCGCCGCGGTCCAGCAGCGCGTCGCCGGGCGCGGCGCCATCGGCTGCCGGTACCTCGGCGACGACGTGATCGCCGACGGCTCGCACATCGCCGACGCCGCGTGGTTCGGGGTCGAGCTCGCGAAGGGCGGCCTCGAGTTCCTGTCGGTCTCCAAGGGCGGCAAGTTCGAGGACGCGAAGCAGCCCAAGGTCGGCTGGGCCGCGTACCCGTACACCGGGCAATCCGGATACGAGTGTATGCCGACGATCTACTCCGACGCGCGCGGCCCGTTCGCGCGCAACGTCCCGCTCGCCGCGACGATCCGCGCCGCCGTGCACGAGGCGGGCTTCGCCACGCCGATCGTCACCGCCGGCGGGATCTGCGACTTCGCGCAGGCCGAGCAGATCCTCGAGCGCGGCGAGGCCGACTTCATCGCGTCCGCGCGCCAGACGCTCGCCGACCCCGACTGGTTCGACAAGATCCGCACCGGGCAGGGCGACCAGATCCGCCGGTGCGAGTTCACGAACTACTGCGAGGCGCTCGACCAGCAGCACAAGCAGGTCACGTGCAAGCTGTGGGATCGCGACGCGCTCGATCGCCCCGACGTCACGCTCGCCGCCGACGGCAAGCGCCGGCTCGTCGCGCCGCGCCGGACGAAGTGACTCGTAGCCGGCGGCTCGGTGTTGCGGAGTGTTCGGGTTCGGCACGCGACATCTCACGCGTCGAGCGCTAGCTAGCGTCCGCTGGCGACGCACCAGATGTCTGATTCGGCCATCCAAGATCCGAAATCATGCGTCAAGTTGTCGTATTCGAGGTAGATCGCTGCAAACACCACGCTCGACCCGAGCAACCGCGCGGAATCGCCTGATGTCCAGGCGTGGTTCGCGACGTGCATTAGGCCGGCTCGTGCCAGCTCCTCGGGCGAGATCGTGAAGCTCACCGTGCGCGAGGCCGCGGCGGTGCTCGATGTCGCCGAGGCCCAGATCTACCGCTGGGTGGAGCACGAGGACATCCCGTTCGTGATGATCCACCAGCGCCCCCGGTTCCATCGCCTCGAGCTGTTCGAATGGGCGATCGATCGCGAGCTGCCGATCCGCGGCGATCTCTACGAGGGCGATCGCGACCAGCCGTTCACGCGTGCCCTCGAACGCGGAGGTCCTCCGGTCGTGATTCGCGATCCGAGCGAGCTGGCGCCCGAGATCCCGGTCGACGCCGAGGTCATCGGGGCGATCCTCCTCGCGCGCGCCGGCGCGCTGCTCGTCGCGCATCCTGCGCTCGGCGTCGCGATCCCGCGCGCGCGCAGCCCGATCATCTGCCCTGAGGTCAGCGCGACCGTGATGCTGCGCTGGTGCGAGCCGGCGCTCGCGATCGGCGCCGCATCGGTCGGCGCGATGTTCTTGATCCTCGCGCCGACGATCAAGCA
>JBDTEH010000352.1:0-40319 GCA_039922635.1 Kofleriaceae bacterium
CGCGATCACGGCATCCGCCTGCGGATACTCGGTGGCACCCGGGCCGCTCTTGGCGAGCTCCGTCATCTGCGCGAGGTCGGGATCTTTCGCCGAATCGACCTTCGGTGCGGCTTGCTTCGCCCACGGATCCGCGGCCGCGACGACCTTGGCAGGCACGGCCGGTTTGTCGTCGTGACCTTTGCAGGCGCCGCACAACACCGCTAACAAGCAGGGCGAGAGCATCAGGGTCTGCTTCATCTCACTTGCCTCCCGCGAGGATGACCGGCTGGCGGGCGACCTGGCCCATCGATCCGAGCGAGCTCCGCAGTGATTTGTACTGCGTGGTATCGATGAACCGGCTCTTGAGCTGGAACGAGCGGTGACACTTCACCGTGGTCGCATCGGCCTTCACGCACGAAGCGACGAGGCTCGACGCCTTGCTCGAGGCCTTGGCGTCGTTCGGTAGCGCGAGCACCTTGGTGTCGGTTGGCAACGTGATCGTCTCGTCCTGGTCGTACTGGAACGTGACGTGGGCATCGAGGCCGTACTTGCGGCTCGGCACCGAGCCGAGCAGCCTCGGCATGACGTTCTCGACCAGACCGAGCGCTCCGGACGTGACGACCGAGCGCAACAGCCGGTAGTCGCCGGTCTTGGGCGCCGCGTTCGGCACCTCGATCTCGACATCGATCGTCATCGGGTTGAACAACGCGAGCGCGCTCGAGATTTCGAACGACACCAGCCGCGCGCCGGGCAGCGCGTGATGGAGCACGCTCTCGAGCGCCTCCTGCTGCTGGTCCTTCGACAGCATCGCCGCCGACGACCGCACGATCAGATCGAACATGCCCTTGGTCTCGAGCTTGATCTTCGAGGTCATCGAGCCATCCGCGGCGATCACCGTGGTCGCGGTCGCGTGGCCGAGGTTCGCCGCCGGATCGATCGCGGGGATCGACTGCAGCGGCTCGCCCCTCAGCGTCGACACCAGCGTGTCCTGCTCGGCCTCGTAGCCGGGCAACAGCGCGGTGTTGTTCTTCGCGGTCGGATCGATGTAGGTCCAGCCGCCGCCCTGCTTGGGGAGCGCGACGATCGCGTGGTTGAAGCCGTCGTAGGCGATCTTGTCGAGGACGGGGTCGCCGACGTTGGTCAGCACCGGGTACGCCTGGATGCCGCTCTCGCGCAGCATCGAGGTCAACAGGATCGAGACATCGCGGCACACGCCCCAGCGCGAGGTGAACGTCTCGCCCGCCTCGCGCGGCGTGTAGCCGGTGCGCGGGCCGACGCCGAGGCCGCGGTAGCGAATGTCCTGCGCGACGAAGTCGTACAGCGCCTTGATCTTGTCGTCGTCGGTCTTCGCGTCCTTGGTCAGCTCCTTGACCTTGGCCTTGATGGCGGCGGTCGCCACGAGCTGCGGCTCGGTCAGCTTGGCCCACCACTGCGAGAAGTGCTGCCAACTCGGATCGGTCGTGACGACCAGCATCGGCAGCTCGGTCGTGAAGTCCATCGCGGCCTCGGGCACGAGCTGCGGCGCGTCGTGCACGCTCCACGCGTAGTGCAGGCGATCGCCGCCCGTGGACCTGGTCACGGCGATCTTCGCGCCACGATCGGCGTGATAGAGCTGACTCGCGAGCGGCATCGCCGCCGGTCCGTCGACCGCGTAGCTGGCCTCGAGCAGCGGCTCGGTCGACTGGAAGCCGAAGATGTCGTTGAAGTAGTTCATCCGCGTCGGCAGCAGGCGCGTGAGCTTGTAGGTCATGTCGACGACGTCACCGACCTGCAGGTTCGGGAACGTCACCTTCATCGCGCGCCCGTTCGGGTCGTAGATGTTCGCCTCGCCGGACTGCTCGACGTCCTGGATGCTGGCCTTGTCGACGGGGATGATCTTGCCGCCGGGCTTCACCACCTGGGCTGCGAGCACCTCCATCTTCTCGGCGTCCTTCGCGTAGTACAGCGAGCTCGCCGCGGCCTCGGTCTTGCCGGTCTGCGTGAGCACGAGCCGCGCGACGTGCTGCGTGTTCGTGAACTGGCCATCGAGCTGGTAGACCACCGCCTGGTCGTTCACCACGGTGACCACGTTGGCACTCGGGTAGTCCTTCGCCTTGACCTTGTTCAACGCGTCGAGGATCTGCGGATCGACGTCGGCCACCGCCGTTCCTCCGATCGCGCACAATGCAGTCGCTACGAGCCAGCCCTTCATCAGCAGCCTCCTTCGGGTAGATCTCAGGTAGCGCGCGCGCGGGGCGCACGCACCCAAAACCTGCTCGCAATCATTGCGATTCCAGCGACTCGTGCGACGAAAAAACCCGTCGCAGTAGCGTCGCACCCCGTCGCGGCGGTATGAGATCCGCAAATGCTCAAGCGTCCAAAGATCGCAATCATCGGTGCCGGCGGAAACGTCGGTGCTGCCGTCGCTCAGTGGGCCGCGCAGAAGGAGCTCGGCGACCTCGTGCTCATCGACCTCAAGGCAGGACCTGCCGAGGGCCGCGCGCTCGACCTGACGCAGTGCGGCCCGTGGGAGGGCTTCAACAACACGTCGTTCGTCGCCACGGACAAGTCCGAGGCGATGAAGGACGCCGACGTCGTCGTGATGACGGCCGGCGTGCCGCGCAAGCCCGGTCAGTCGCGCGAGGAGCTGATCAACACCAACGCCGGCATCGTCAAGGCGATCTGCGGTGACATCAAGAAGTACGCGCCGAACTGCGTGCTGATCGTGGTGTCGAACCCGCTCGATGCGATGGTGTTCGTCGCGAAGCAGGTCACCGGCTTCCCGCGCGAGCGCGTGATCGGCTCGGCCGGCGTGCTCGACAGCGCGCGGTTCCGGACCTACCTCGCGCTCGCGACCGGCGCGTCCGTCGAGGATGTCCACGCGATCGTGCTCGGTGCTCACACCGACAAGGACATGGTGCCCATCCTCTCGACCGCGACGATCGGCAACGTGCCCGTATCGAAGTTCCTCGATGCCGCGAAGCTCGACGAGGTCGTCGCGAACACCAAGAAGGGCGGCGCGACGCTCACCGGCCTGATCGGCACCAGCGCGTGGCTCGCGCCCGGCGCGGGCACCGCGCTGATGGTCGAGTCGGTCGTGCGCAACCAGGGCCGCGTCCTGCCGTGCTCGGTCGAGCTCAACGGCGAGTTCGGCGTCAAGGGCGCGTTCGTCGGCGTGCCGGTCAAGCTCACCGCGAAGGGCGCCGAGGCCGTCTACGAGTTCGAGCTGTCGGCGGCCGAGAAGGAGGCGTTCGGCAAGTCCGTCGCCGCCAACACCGACCTCATGAACATCGCCCGCGGCTTTTTGGGCTGAGAGCTTCGGTCGCCGGATCAGGGCTGGGCGTGGTCGCGCCCGGGCTCCAGGCCTCGTTCGCTGTTGTAGTAGGCCATCAGCTGCCGTTCGTAGTCCGACCACGACGGATCGTCGGGGTTCCACGGCGGGCTGCCTTTGATCACGTCGCGGGTCACCCGCAGGTTGATGCGCCGCTTGTCCCACGCGACCGCTTCGATCAGCGCGGGCGCGATCAACACGTGCTTGCCGAACCACCAGTTCGACGTGGTGACCGACAGGTACCGCACGGCCCAGCTCGCGTCATCGACGAGGAAGTCGATCACGTGACCGATCTCGCCGTCGGTGGCGTGGAGGTGGTAGCCCGTGACCTCGCGACTGCTCCGCAGGTGATAGTCCGCGTGCTTCGTGGAGGCCGCCTCCGGTTCGGGATGCGGCGGTAGTGCCATCGCGACCGGCGCACTCCACCGCCCCCACATGCCGAACGAGCCCCAGTAGGCCGGCCAACCGTAGTGGCGGTTGAACTGCGCTTCCTGTTGCCGTGACACCGGCTTGGCGAGATCGACGGTCGGGCTGTGCTCGATCACCTGCTTGGTCAGGCGCGTGGGAATCGTGCGTGAATGCCAGTCCGGTTCACCGAAGGCGATCGGCGAGATCAGGACGCGCCGCGCGTGCGACCACTCGCCGATATCGACGACGACGTAACGAACGACCCAGCGCTCGTCGTCGAAGTAGACCTCGTCGATCTTGCCGATCAGGCCATCCGTTGCGCGAATCTCGTAGCCGTGCAGTTCGTCCAGCGTGCGCATATTGCCTCTCTTGTTGCAGATCAGCGCTGCGAGCGTCGGGCCAGGTCTCCGAGCCTGCCGCGGAGAAACCTGGGTGATCGTTCGAGCGCAGGTCGAGGCGCCAGCGCCCGAGGTGCAGCGAGGTCGAGCGGTGATGAGACGGTGCGGCACGCGGTCGCACCACGGCTCGAGCGCGATCGACCGGTTCGGGACATGCACGTGATAGCGCAGACCCGAAACACCCCTGGGGTTGGCCGTGGGATCGCCGGTTCCGGGCCGGATCCTAGACTTTCCGCACGTGGACCTGGGCTTCGTTGGTGAGCAGCCTGCCCAGGTCCTCGGGATCTGATGTCAGAACCACCGCCGGAGCTCCGCCCCCGATGGCGGCCGCGGCGACTAGCGCGTCGATCCCGTCGTCAGCCCGCGCCTGATATCGAAGCGCACCCGCGGTGCGACACGTCGCCTCTCCCGGTGCCTCGAGCACGGCGGCAGCCCGCTCGAGAATCCCGAGCACGCGATTCACCTCGGCGTCCCGGGCTCCGTCGCCGGTCGTGCACTCCACGAGGATCGGCGTCGGAACACAGATGCTGCCGTCGTGATCGACGACCCAGCGCAGCCATTCCCTCGCGGTGTGTGATCCGCCGACGAGCGCCGTGAGGCCGCCGCTGTCGAGCACGATCCGCGGCAGCGCCGCGCTCCGCTTACGCTTGCGGGTCATCGACGCCCGAACACGCGGCGCGCTTCGCGGGCAACGCCCGCGCGAACGGCGGCGCTCGGCTTGCCGAACTTGGTATCGAGCTCGTCGAGAAGGCCGAGCAATTCGAGACGCGCGAGCCGTTCCCTGGCCGCGGCCGCGAGGAACTTCGATACGCCTCGCGGACCCGCGACGCGCCGGATCTGAGCGAGCGTCCGGTCGTCGATCGTCGCGGTGATGCGCTCCACGCATAATTCATACTACGTTTCATACTTGGCGCACAGGCCGATTCGTGAAGCCTACGCGCCGAGCTTGGCCCTCAGGTTGTGATCGAGCGCGTCGAGGAAGGCCTCGGTGGTCAGGTGCGGCTGGCTCGGGCCGACCAGGATCGCGAGGTCCTTGGTCATCTTGCCGGACTCGACGGTCTCGACGCAGACCTTCTCGAGCGCCTCGGCGAAGTGGACGACCTCGGGCGTCGCGTCGAACTGGCCGCGATACTTGAGGCCCTGCGTCCACGCGAAGATCGACGCGATCGGGTTGGTCGAGGTCGGCTTGCCCTTCTGATGCTCGCGATAGTGGCGGGTCACGGTGCCGTGCGCGGCCTCGGCCTCGACGGTGTGGCCGTCGGCGGTCATCAGCACGGAGGTCATCAGCCCGAGCGAGCCGAAGCCCTGCGCGACGGTGTCCGACTGGACGTCGCCGTCGTAGTTCTTGCACGCCCACACGAACCCGCCCTCCCACTTGAGCGCGGAGGCGACCATGTCGTCGATCAGGCGGTGCTCGTAGGTGAGCTTGGCCGCGTCGAACTTGGCCTTGAACTCCTCGTCGAACACCTGCTGGAACAGATCCTTGAACCGGCCGTCGTACTTCTTGAGGATCGTGTTCTTGGTCGACAGGTAGACCGGCCAGCCGCGGTTGAGCCCGTAGTTGAACGAGCTGCGCGCGAACCCGATGATCGAGTCGTCGAGGTTGTACATCCCCATCGCGACGCCGCCGCCGGTGAAGTCGAACACCTTGTGCTCGATCACCTTACCGCCATCCTTCGGCGTGAACGTCATGGTCAGCGTGCCGGCGCCGGGCACGACGAAGTCGGTGGCCTTGTACTGGTCACCGAACGCGTGGCGACCGATCACGATCGGCTTGGTCCAGCCGGGGACCAGCCGCGGCACGTTCTTGCAGATGATCGGCTCGCGAAAGATCGTGCCGCCGATGATGTTGCGGATCGTCCCGTTCGGGGACTTCCACATCTCCTTCAGGTGAAACTCTTTGACCCGGGCTTCATCCGGCGTGATCGTCGCGCACTTGACGGCGACGCCGTACTTCTTGGTCGCGTTCGCCGAGTCGATCGTGATTTGATCGTCGGTCTTGTCGCGGCTCTCGATCCCGAGGTCGTAGTACTTCAGGTCGAGCTCGAGGTACGGCAGGATCAGCTTGTCCTTGATGAACTTCCAGATGATGCGGGTCATCTCGTCGCCGTCCATCTCGACGACGGGGTTCTTCACCTTGATCTTTGGCATTGCCGGCGGGTTGTATCACGCCGAGCGTCGAGCGAGCAGCAGCGCTGCTCCGACGACGAGCGCGAGCGCGAGCCAGCCGACCGCGCCGGACGCCGTCGAGCAACCGCCCACCTCGCCGGGCGCGCCGGCCGCGGATGAAGCCTGCGGATCGTTCGAACCCGCATCGTCGACCTTGGCATCACACGTCGAACGCGTGATCTTGCGATGGGTCGTCGACTCGATCCACGACACGACGCGGTCCGCGCGCACGTAGATGCCGCCCCCGCCGCACGGCTCGCCGCTCGTCCCCATCCCGCGCGACACGACGCCGATCAGCGCGTCGTCGAGGTAGATCGGGCCACCCGAGTCCCCGAAGCACGCGTCGATGCCGCCGCCGCCGGCGACGAACTCGGCGTTCGGCGCGATCGTGGCGTTGCACGCCGCGTCGCTCGTACACGCAGGATCGTCGACCACGAGCTTGGCCTGGTGGAGCTTGGTGTTCTGGCCGGTGCCGGCGGCATCGGTCAGGCCGAAGCCGACGACCGTGACGTCGTTGCCGGCCTCGAGATCCTTCGCCGTGCACGCGCTCGCGATCGGCCGCGGTGCCGCGGCACTCGCGTGATCGAGCACGAGCACGCCGACATCGAACTCGGTCTGCCACGACGGATACGCGGTCGCCGACTTCACGGCGATCACTTCGCCGCCGACCTTGGTGTAGTCGACGCTACCGAGCAGCACCTCGGTCGGATGCGTATCGATGCAGTGGCCGGCGGTGAGCACGACATCCGGCGCGATCAACGTGCCGCTGCACAGCGCCATCGGCGCGACCACGAGCGCGACGTCCGGATACGCGCCGGACGCGACGGTCGAGCCACCGACGACGGGATGATCGGGCGTTCCGGCGAACGCGGTGGCGGAGACAAGAACGAGGACGAGGCTGAGTTGGTTTCGCATGGCCGCGCCTTCAGCAACTGCGAGGCCAGCTCGCGAGCGCGTGAATTCGCGACGTTGGACGCCGCATCGTCCAGCGGGCGGACGAGCGAGTCCGGGTCCCGTCGGACACCCGGACGTGGCTTGACAATGATACCCAACAGCCTTATGCCTAGAGCTGTGAGGCAACGTGTCGGTAGAACTCCCGCGGACCGCGGGACGGGAAAGCTCCCGAAGGACCTGATCGCGGCATCGGCGACTCCGCTGTTGCTCGCGATCCTCCACAAGGCGCCGAGCTACGGCTACGCGATCATCCAGGAGGTCCGCGAGCTGTCCGGCGGCCAGCTCGAGTGGTCGGAGGGCATGCTGTATCCGGTGCTCCACCGCCTCGAGGATCAGGGCCTGATCGAGGCCTACGACCAGGTCGGCGAGACCGGCCGCAAGCGCCGCTACTACCGGCTGCGCCCCGACGGCCGCCGCGCGCTCGTCGAAGAACGCCGGCAATGGGACATCGTGACCGCCGCGCTGGCCAAAGCGATCAAACACGCATGATTTGGGAGGCAACGTGACCGACGAAGATCTGATCGCGAAGTACAAGCTCGAGCTGACGGGCGAAGCCGAGCTCGCGCGCGGCGACCTCGACGAGATCGAGGATCATCTGCGCGCCCTGGCGAGCGAGCTGCGCGACCGCGGGATGCCGCGCATCGAGGCGACCGTCGAGGCGTGTCGCCGGCTCGGTGATCCGAAAGCCGTCGCACACGAGCATGCCCGCGTGCGCTCGCCGTTCGGCGCGCGGCTGTCGAAGCTGCGCAGCTTCAGCGCGCTCGCGCTGATCGCGCCGATCGTGATCCACTCCGCGTTCGCCGTGTTCTCGCACCACGGCGTCTACTCGCTGTTCGGCATGCAGGTGGTGCTCGGCATGGTGATCGCGGTCGCGCTCGCGGCACGGGTGGCGTGGGCGCGGCCGATCGTGCTCGCCGGCATGGCGTCGTTCTCGCTCGAGCTCTTGCTCGGGGTGTTCGCAGGTCCGGCGGTCAGCCACCTGTGGCTCGTCCCGTACGCCGGGACCGTCGCGTTCGTGGTGCCGTGGCGGCGCGGCGAGCTCACCACGAGCGGCATCGCGCTCGCACTTCAAGTCTGGTCGTACACAGCCGCGGCGTTCGCGATGAACTTCGCGATCTCGTCCCCGCATGGCGCGAGCTGGCGGCCGGCGTCGTACGGCGCGCTGATCGCGTTGTTCGCCGCGGTGGTCGCTACGACCGGCGGGGTGCTGCGCGCGCGCTGGGGCGCGGTTGCATCGCTCGTGTCAGCGGCAGCGCTCGGCATCGGCGTGTTCGAATTCGCGTCGCTGCCGTACTACTTTCCGTTGCGCTTCCAGCTCCCCGTGATGGGCCTGCTGGCATCGGGATGCGCGGCTGCCGCGATCGGAACCGTGGTGAGCTGGCGCGATGCACGCTCGACCCTCGGCACGCTGCGCTACGTCCTGAGCTGATCCGCGGCCGGTGCCGAGGATCGGCTGACTACTTCTTCTTTTCGGTGTGGCAGTCGAGGCAGCCGAACTGGTTCTTGTCCGGCTTGTCCGGGTTGTAGACCGGCCTCTGGAGCAGCTTCGCCATCCCGGGCTCGACAACATCGCCCATGAACTTCGCGGTGGTCGGCTTCTGCTTGCCGGCCTTGAGCGCGGCGAAGTCGAGCTTCGGAAGATCCGAGGTCGGCATCTTGAACTTCGCCTTCTTCGGGTCCTTGCCGTGGCAGGTCTTGCACCCGAAGTTCGCGAAGCGCTTCGCGTCGAACTTCTGGAACAACGGCTTCATCGTCGGCACGACGTGCTTCTTCATGAACTCGCTCTGCTGCTGGTGGGTGAGCTTGTCGAAGTCCCACGTCGCCGAGCCCGAGCCCGAGCCCGCCGGTTCGGCGCTACCCTCGCCCGAGCCCGCCATCGCCACCGCCACCGCAGAGCCCGAGCCGGCCATCGCCGAGCCGGCCATCGCCGAGCCCGAGCCGGAGCCATCCGCCACCGCCGAGCCCGAGCCCGCGGCGTTCGAGCCGGCGCCGCCGCTGTTGTCCTTCTTCGAACAACTGATGATCGCGAGCGCGAGAACCAAAGACAAGCCGAGCTGATTCATGGCCGAGGACACTATCGCGGTCCGGCGGATTGCGCTCGTTTCTTGCGCGTCGCGCGAAGGGAATGATTTTCTGATAAACGTTGTTGCGATACCGATCCTCGCGCACGAGATCGAGGCCGACCCGCTATAGTCCGCGCGGTGCAGCTCCACAGCTCGATCCGCGGCGTCGGCTACCGCTTCGAATCGGTCAAGGAGGTGCTCGCGAAGGCGAACCCGCCGAAGAGCGGCGACGATCTCGCCGGCGTATCCGCGCGCGACTCGGTCGAGCGGATCGCCGCCCGCGCGGTGCTCGCCGAGCTCACGCTCGCCGAGCTGCGCATGAACCCGGTCGTGCCCTACGACGAGGACGCGCTGACCCGGCTGGTCGAGCACGACCTCGACGATCAGGCGTACCGCGCGGTCTCGCACCTCACGGTCGGCCAGTTCCGCGAGTGGTTGCTCGACATCGAGACCACCGGGCCGACGCTGCGCGCGATCGCCCCGGGCCTGACGCCCGAGATGGTCGCGGCGGTGGTGAAGCTGATGTCGAACTTCGATCTCATGACGGTCGGGGCGAAGTGCCAGGTCGTCGTGCGCGCGAACAACACGCTCGGGCTGCCAGGCCGGCTGTCGTCGCGCTGCCAGCCGAATCACCCCACCGACGACGTGCAAGGCATCCTCGCGTCGGCGCGCGAGGGCTTGTCGTACGGCTGCGGCGATGCGGTGATCGGCGTCAACCCCGCGACCGACACGCCGGCCTCGACCGCCGAGATCTTGATCGCGATCGACGACGTGTTGAAGCGCAACCAGATCCCGACCCAGCACTGCGTGCTGTCGCACATCACGGTGCAGATGAAGGCGCTCGCGCTCGGCTGCCCGATGGACCTGATGTTCCAGTCGCTCGCCGGCACCGAGGCCGGCAACCACGCGTTCGGGATCAGCGTGAAGCTGCTCGACGAAGCGTGGGCGCTGATGAAGGAGAAGGGCTCGACGCGCGGCCCCAACCGGATGTACTTCGAGACCGGCCAGGGCTCGGCGCTGTCGTCCGGCACGCACCACGGTGCCGACCAGGTCACGATCGAGGCGCGCTGCTACGGGCTCGCGCGCCGCTACAAGCCGTTCCTCGTCAACACCGTGGTCGGCTTCATCGGTCCCGAGTACCTCGAAGACGGGCCGCAGATCTCGCGCGCCGCGCTCGAGGATCACTGCATGGGCAAGCTGCTCGGCCTGCCGATGGGATGCGATGCGTGCTTCACGTATCACGCGCGGATGAGCCAGGACGAGCTCGAGTCGCTCAAGGTCCTGCTCGGCGCCGCCGGTTGCACCTACCTCATGTCGCTGCCGGTCGGCGACGACATCATGCTCAACTACCAATCGACCAGCTACCACGACATCCCGACGCTGCGCCGCCTGCTCCACAAGCGCGCGACGCCCGAGTTCGACGCCTGGATGGACGCCGCCGGGATCTGGCGCGGCGACGACCCCGGTCCCAAGTTCGGCGACGTCTCGGCGATCCGGTAGATGTAGGCGTCGTCCGACGTACACCGCTCGCGCCGGCGGCCGACCCCTCGTTCATGTGGATCAAGCTGGCTGCGGTGGTGATGTTCGGGGCCTGCACCGGGGGAGCGAGCGTCCAGTTCCAGATGTCGAACGACACCTCGACCGCGCGCACCACCGCGAGCGCGACCGGTGACGACGTGCTGAAGGTCAAGCTGATCGCCGCCTACCTCGCCGAGGACGTCGATCCGACGACGCAGGACAACGTCGGCGCGACCGAGATGATCTGGCTCAACCCGCAGTGCCAGGGCGACATCGCCGGTTGCAACCTCTCCGGCTTCACCGCGCCCTCCGGTGGCCCACGCGTCACCGATTTCTTCGACCTCGCGCGCACCAACGCCGAGGTCAACGCCGACCTCAACTCGCAGGCCGCGACGATCGCGCCGGGTAGCTATCGCTACGCACGCCTCGAGATGTGCAAGGCCGCGCCCGGCGAGGCTCCCTCGACCGATCCGACGCTGATGTGGCGCGGCCCGGGCATGGTCGCCGAGCAGCCGTTCACCTCTGGCGACTGCGGCCGCACCAGCGTCGCGTTCGATCCGCCGCTCGTGCTCGCGACCGGCGACTCGGTCGCCGTCACGCTCGGCTACGATCTCGACACCTCGATCGTGGCCGGTCCGCCCGCGCCTGGTGGCTACCAGATCGCCGGCGCGATGACCGACGGCAGCCCGCACTACTTCCGGGCGTGCGAGGACATCGATGCCGAGCATCGGGTCTGCATGGACTACCCCGACTTCGTCCCGAGCGCGGCCAAGCAGTAGGTCACCGCGCGACGCGCAGACTTCGTGCACGTGCCGCCGATCGGCTACTCCTTGGTTCCCGTGAACGTGTTTGCACCGAGCGGACCCTTCGTCCCCGCGTAGCTCGCGGTGCCGACCCAGGCGCCGGCCTGGATCTGGTCCATCGTGCCGTCGCCATCGCGGTCGACACCGGTCGCCGTGCCCGAGACGTCGAGCTCGAACGGCGCGGCGTCGATCGCGGCGATCTTGTCGTAGACCTCGGAGGCGAGCGAGGTCATCGCGACGGCGCAGGCGGTCTCGTAGAGCGAGGCGCTGCCGAGGTTCGCGTGCGCGTAGAACGTGAGGCCGAGCTGGTGGCAATCGACGAGGTCGCGCAGCGTGCCCGCGAGATCGCTCGCGGCGAGATCGACCGACGGGATCACGGCGCGATCGAGGCCGAGCCGGAGCATCTCGCCATAGGGCAGCTGCAGCGTATGGCTGGTGAGCAACAGCGTGCCTTCGCGGTCGATCTCGGCGCGCGTGATCGCGAGCGCATCCGGCGCGCCGCCGGCGGCGAGCTGACACGGGACGTTCGCGAGCTGGAGCCCGATCAACGCGCGCGTCGCGATGCCGCCGGGGGCGACGACCAGGCGCTCGATCGTGACCATGTGATGGGCGACCGCGCCGAGGCCAGCCACGATCGCGTGCACGCCCGGCGCGAAGTTCGGCGCGATGCGATCGAGCTCGAGCTCGATGTACGGCGCGATGTACGGCGCGAGCCCGGTCGCCACGGATTTGAACGTGCCGTCCGGAAGCGCCGCGACCATGCGGTCGACGAGGTAGCGCGCCGGATCGTCAGGTGAATCGGTCGCGTTCGCGAGCTCGGCGAGGATGTAGGTCGCCGGCTCGGGCAACGTCGCCAGATCGAGCGTGCCGACGAGGTCGTAGGTGCCGGCGACCGTTTTCGGGATCGTCGACGGTGGGGCATCCGGTGCGACGACCTCGGCGGACGCGCAACCGACAACACAACACGAGATGACAGCGAGACGAGTGATCATGACGAGCTCCTTGGTGGTGACCGCACCCTTGCGATGACCGTGCCGCGCGCAACTCCGCGTGCTCGCTCGCGCACGTGTCCGGCTGCGGCCGCCGTGCGGACACGTGCGTCCGCCGGCTGGACGAGCCGGACAGGCCTCGGGTCCTGTTCGGGTCCTGTTCGGGTCCGTTCGGGTCCGTTCGGGTCCGTTCGGGCTCGTTCGGGAGCGTTCGCTCGAACCGCTTCGCGCACGCTCGGCTTGCGTGGTCGGCGGCAGCGTGGTGTCGTCGGCGACGGTGAGTCGGACCCGCCAGCTGATCGGCGCGCTGCGCGATGCGCTCGGGAGCGCCGAGCCGCTGCCGCCGCCGCCCGAGGTTCCAGACGTGCCGGCGCCGCCCGCGCGGGTCTACTCGCCGCGTCCCGAGCACCACCCGTTTGCGGCGGAGGCCGCGCGGCACACGACGGCGCTGGTCGGCATCGGCCACGTCGGCACGCGCTACGCGACCGACATCGTGCTGCAGTTCCAGGCCGAGCTCGCCGTCGCGCACGAGGCCGTCGACGCCGAGCTGCCCGCGGCGTGGGCCGAGCAGCACGGCTTCCTCGGCCTGCACACCCGCGTCGCCGATCACCGCGAGTTCCTGCTGCGCCCCGACCTCGGCCGCCGGCTCGACGCGGCGTCGCTCGAGACGCTGCGAGCACGGGCGATCCAGCACCCGGACGTCCAGCTGATCGTCGCCGATGGGCTGTCCGCGGTCGCGTGCATCGGCTCGGGCAAGGCGCTCCACGACGCGGTCGCCCTGGCCTGCCAGGCGCACGGCCTCACCGTCGGCACGCCGGTCGCCGCGCAGTTCGCGCGGGTGTGGCTCGAGGACGAGATCGGCCAAGCGGTCGGCGCGAAGGTCGCGATGATCCTGCTCGGCGAGCGTCCCGGGCTCGGCACCGGCGATGGCCTCTCGGCGTACGTCGTCTACGATCCGAAGCTCGGCAACACCGACGGCGATCGCAACATGATCTCGAACATCCACCCGCGCGGGATCCCGATCGTGGACGCCGCGGATCGGCTGGCCGCGCTCGCGGCCGGCATGATCGCGCAGCGCACCAGCGGCGTGAAGCTCGACCTCGCGCGCCTCGGCGAGCCGAGCGAACGCACGCCGCGCCCACCGCAGGTCCGCCAGAAGCTGGTGGGCGCGTGATCCTCGAGCCGATCACGCCGAACGTGCTCGCGGTGCGGCGGTTGCCGAACGCGTCCCCCGCGATGATCCGCGCGTACGGCGGCGACCCCGAGAAGCACCGCTCGCTCGGCCTGGTCACGGTCGATCAAGATGATCCGACCTACGTCGCACTCGACGAGGCGACCAAGCACGCCGAGATCGACGTGATCTTCGCACACAGCTTCTACGCCGGTGCCGCGCACGCGAGCGGGCGGCTGTCCGGCGAGATCCTCGGCGTGATCGGCGCGGCCGAGCCCGAGGCGATCGACGCCGGCCTCGAGGCGCTGCTGCGCTGCCTCGCGCACGATGCCTGCTTCTACGCGGCGGATCCCAAGGCCACGGTCACGGTGTTCCCCCACGTGATCACGAGCCTGGGCGAATATCTCTCGCGCGAGGCCGGGCTCGCCCCCGGCGAGCCGATGGCGTACCTCGTCGCACCGCCGCTCGAGGCCTCGATCGCGCTCGACGCCGCGCTCAAGGCCGCCGACGTCCGCGCGGTGCGCGTGCTGACCCCGCCGACCGAGACCAACTTCGCAGCCGCCTGGTTGACCGGCGAGCTCGCCGAGTGCGAGGCCGCCGCGGTCGCCTACGCCCAGGCCGTGGTCGAGGTCGCGGCCTCGCCGATCCACATGGCCTCGCGGCGCGGCGGTTAGCTCGACCGGCCGCCGACCGACCCCGAATCGGTTTCTCCGGGCTGCACGACCCGGATCATCAGCTACCATAGCGTCGGGTGCAGTCCGCCGCTGAATCGTCCTCCCTGATCGGCCTCACTCTCGAGGAGCGCTATCAGATCCTGCGCGAGGTCGGCCGCGGCGGCATGGGCATCGTCTACGAGGCCGAGTACGTCGAGCTCGGCAAGCGCGTCGCGATCAAGGTGATGCTCGACAAGTACGCGAACGATGACGAGGCGATCACGCGGTTCAAGCGCGAGGCCTTCGCGGCGAGCCGGATCGGCAACCCGCACATCATCGACGTCTCGCACATCGGCGTCGCTCCCGATGGCCGGCCGTTCGTCGTCATGGAGCTCCTCGATGGCGAGCCGCTCGCGACGATCCTCCAGGGCACGGGCCCGATGCAGCCGTGGCGCGCGATCCACATCATGCGCCAGGTCCTGCGCGCGGTCGGTGCCGCGCACGCCAAGGGCATCATCCACCGCGACCTCAAGCCCGACAACATCTTCCTGGTCAACCGCGACGACGAGCACGACTTCGTCAAGCTGCTCGATTTCGGGATCTCGAAGATCATCGACACCGCCGAGCAGATGGCGGCCACCAAGCTGACGACGACCGGCATGGTGATGGGCACGCCGCTGTACATGGCGCCCGAGCAGGCGACGGGCGCGCCGGCCGAGCGCGGCGTCGACATCTACGCGTGCGGCGTGATCCTGTTCGAGATGCTGAGCGGGCGGCCGCCGTTCGACGAGACCAACTACAACCTCCTGATCGCGAAGCTGTTGACCGCGTCGCCTCCGCTGCTCTCCGATCTGCGCAAGGGACTCCCGAGCTCGCTGGTCGCCGCGGTCCACCACGCGCTCGAGAAGGATCCCGAGCACCGCTTCCCGACCGCCGACGCGTTCGCGCAGGCGCTACCGAGCGATCGCGCGATCTCCGAGCCGAACCTCGAGGCGCTCGATACGCTCCCGCCCGGCTCGCCCGGTGCGAGCGGTGCGAGCCTGCGCTCGACGCCGCCCGCGACGCGACCGCTACGCCGCGGCGTGCCGCGCTGGTTGCTCGGCGGCGTGCTCGCGCTGGCCGGCGTCGCGGCCATCACCGCGGCCGTGATCGTCGGCAAAGCGGACCCGCCCGCCGCGGCGCCTGTCACGACGACCACCGCACCGCCGGTGCCCGCCCCCGCGCCGCCGGTCCCCGTGCCCGACACCGGCAAGCTCGAGATCGAGACGATTCCGGCGGGCGCGAGCGTGCGCGTCGACGACCGCGACATCGGCTCGACCCCGATCGAGGTCACCCTCCCGCACGGCCGCCACAGGCTGCACGTCGAGCTCGCGAGCTTCACCGCGATCGACGCCGATCAAGACGTCCACACCAGCGAACGCACGACGACCGTGATCACGCTGGTCCCCGCGCCGAAAACCCCGCTCGCGTCCGCGAAGCAGAAGCCGAACCCGATCACGACGACGAGTCGTCCGATCAGCGCCGGCTCCGCCGCCAGCGTACCGCT
This sequence comes from Kofleriaceae bacterium, assembly GCA_039922635.1. Classification (GTDB taxonomy): domain Bacteria; phylum Myxococcota_A; class Polyangia; order Haliangiales; family Haliangiaceae; genus JABFXX01. Next base: position 15,962 of record JBDTEH010000352.1, read on the forward strand.
CGATCCGTATGGCACGCCGAACGAGGTCGCGCCCAAGCCCGCGAAGCCGAAGCCTCAGTCCGGCACGCAGAGCATGCCGAACCCGTACTGACCGGTCTCGACCGGTCTCGGCCGGTCTCGGTCAGTGCATCCCGCCGAACATGCTCGCCTGCTTCATCAGGTCGCCGAGCTGCTTGTCGTCGAGCTTGACCGCGAACCGCACCCGGTCGCCCTTGCGATCGAACTGCAGCGACTGCACCGCGTCCTTCATCGAACCGGGTAGCTGGGCCGCCATCTTCTTCATCTCCTTGACGCCGCTGTCGAGCTTGTCGACGTCCTCGCCGTCGAGCAGCTGGAACGACACGTCGGCCGAGAACCCGTTCGAGAGATCGAAGCTGCCGAACAGCTCGCCGAGCTTGTTCGCGATCGGCGTCCCCGCGCCGGTGCCCGCGAACCACATCGTCTTGGTGCGGTCGGTCTTCGCGATCAGGCCCTGGAGCTTGGCGTCGCCCATCACGTTCGACGCCTTGGCCGCCTGGAGATCCGCTTCGAGATCGGCGCGCGAGGCGGCGGTCACCGTCGGCGCCGCGCTGATCACCATCGACTGGCGCATGTACAAGGCGCCGTTGGGCGCGACCAGATAGCCCTGCTTGCCCGCGGGAGCCGGCAGCTCGACCGCGATGAACTTACCGTCGGGATCGATGGTCGTGGCATAGCTCGCCGCGGTGGCGCACTTCGCGACGTCCGCGACCTTCATGCCGGTGAAGATCATGCGGAGCTCGAGGCCCTTGCCGGCGACGTTCGCCGAGCCCGCGAGCCGGAGGCCCTGCAGGTCGGTGAAGCACTTCATCCACTCCTTCATCCCCGGGCCGTACTTGTCCATCGTGCTGGCCATGGTCTTGCCGAGCGTCGTGGTCATGAACTGCTGGAGCTTCATGTAATTACCGCCGAACACCGCGGTCGCGCCGGCAGGCAGATACTCGAACAGCTGCTGGTCCTGGGCGGCCAGCGCACCCGAGCCCTTGGGGGTCACGTCCTTCTCGCACGCCTCGCACGCCGCGCAGGCCAACAGAACCAGGACGATCGAGATCCACGGGCGGCGCTTCATCGCCCTCAGTGCTATCGCGTCCGAGGCCCTACTTCCACCATAATAGCCTGGAGGTGAGGGTCCCACTCCTGGTCGTCATCGTCGTGCTCACCGTGCTCGGCGTGGTCGCCGCGAGCGCGCGCGTCGCGTCCGCCGACGATCGTGAAGTTGCGCGCACCGAGTTCGCCGCCGGCCAGCAGGCCGACAAGGACAAGGACTACGCGGGTGCGATCGAACATTACCTGCGCGCGAACGAGCTCGTGCCCCACCCGTTCGCGGTCTACAACATCGCCGCGGACTACGAGCGGCTCGGCCAGCTCCGTGAAGCCGCGCGCTGGTACCAGCAGTTCATCACCACCGCGCCGTCCGGACCCGAGCGCGACAAGGTGATGCGCCTCGTGCCGGAGCTGCAGCAGCGGCCATCGTCGCTGTCGGTGCGCTCGATCCCCGCCGGCGCGCGCGTCGTGATCGACGGCCGCGCCGCGGGTCCGACGCCGGTCCAGGTCACGCTGCCCGGCGGCGCCCACCACGTCTCGATCGAGCGTGGCGGCGATCGCGACGAGCGCGACGTCACGCTCGAATACGGCGAGCCCGGCGACGTCGTGTTCACGCTGTCGGGCACGCCCGGTAGCTTGTACGTGTTCGGCACGCCCGCCGGCGCGGACGTCGCGGTCGACAACATCACCGTCGGCGCGGTCCCCGCGACCGTCGCGCTAGCGGCCGGGCCTCACACCGTGCGCGTCTCGGCGCCGGGCTACGCGCCGTACGAGACCGGTACGGTGGTCGAGCCGAACGCCACCGCGCAGGTCGAGGTCCGGCTCCAGCGCGACCTCGGCGCGATCGACGCGCAGACCACGCCGAAGCTGCCGGTGTCGTACGCGGTCGGCGCGGCCGGCGGCGCCGACGTCCAGAAGGGTGATCCGCTCGTGCTCGCGGTCGTCGGGCTCCGCCTGTCGCAGTACGAAGGCGAGCTGCGGCTCGGCCACGCCGGCGGCGGCACGGAGCTCGGGCTGCTGTTCCACTGGTACGTCCTGCCGACGATGGTCACGCCGTACCTGTCGGCCGGCTATAGCTGGGGTGGCATCGGCTTCGGCTACACGATCAACGGCGGCCTGCGCTGGGACCTCGCGCGTGGCGCGCACACCGGGTTCGCGCTGCTCGCCGATCTCGGCCTGCGCACGTATAGCGGCACCGATACGATGGGCTCGACGGTCAGCGGCGTGACGTTTCCGCTCGAGCTCACCGCCGAAGTGACGTTTCGATGATCAAGAACCGCAGGGCGATCCTGGTGCTCCTGACCGGGCTCAACCTGCTCAACTACATCGATCGCTACGTCGTCGCGGCCGTCCTCAAGAAGATGCAGGCGCCGGTCGCCGACGGCGGCCTCGATCTATCGAACCTGCAAGGCGGCCTGCTCGCGACCGCGTTCCTGCTCGGCTACTTCCTGACGTCACCGCTGTTCGGCGCGCGCGCCGATAAGGGCAAGCGCACCGGGCTGATCGCGTTCGGCGTGATCGTGTGGTCGGTCGCGACCTTCGCGACCGGGCTCACCCACTCGTTCGCGACGATGCTGATCGCGCGGATCTGCGTCGGTATCGGCGAGGCGAGCTACGCGACGCTCGCGCCGACGATCATCGACGACATCACCCCGACGGAGCAAAAGTCGCGCACCCTCGCGATCTTCTACCTCGCGATCCCCGTGGGCTCCGCGCTCGGGTACCTGATCGGCGGCTTCGTCGAGGTGCGCTGGGGCTGGCGCACGGCGTTCTTCGTCGCGGGCGGCCCGGGGATCGTGCTCGCACTGAGCTGCCTCGCGATCGCCGAGCCCGAGCGCAAGCTGCGCGCGGCCAAGGCCAGCATCAAGGACAGCCTCGGCGTGCTGTCCCGGATCCCACTATTTCGCCGCGCGGTGCTCGGCTATTGCGCGTACACCGCCGCGATCAGCGCGTTCGCGTACTGGGCGCCGAAGTACCTCGCCGAGCGCTACGCGGCGACCGGTACGTTCGAGATGGTCGGCGGGGTCCTCCACCTCGTGGTCGCGAAGGCCGGCTCGCTCACCAACGCGACCTCGAACTACTACTTCGGCCTGGTCACCGTCGTGGCCGGCGCGCTCGGGACGATCATCGGCGGCCGCTGGGCCGACGCCGCCGCGAAGCGCGGGCCACCCGTCACCGAGCACACGCCGTGGGATGCGCGCGAGAACAAGCTCGCGATCAACACGCTGTTGCGGGTGTGCGCGTGGGGCATGGTGATCGCCGCGCCGCTGACGTTCGCCGCGTTCGCGATGCCGACGCCGCTGCTGTTCTTCTCGTGCGCGTTCCTGGCCGAGATCGGCCTGTTCCTGTCGACCTCGCCGGTGGCGGCGATCGGTCTGCGCGCGGTGCCGCCGGAGTTGCGTGCCTCGGCGATGGCCGCGATGATCTTCGCGATCCACCTGTTCGGCGATCTGTGGTCGCCCTCGGTGCTCGGCCTGCTCAATGATCTGTTGGTCTCGGGCGTCGCGATGATGGCGGTGCCGGTCACGTTCGCGGTCTCGGCCTACCTGTGGTGGCCGCGCGCGCACGAAGCGGAAGGCTAGCCTCGTCGGCCCCGGTCAGACCGGCGGCGCGCACGGCTGCGACGAGGTGCCACAGAAGGTGGCGTCCGCCGCATCCGTCGAAACCGCCGCGACGAGGACCGCTCGCCGCCTGTGGGACCGCACGACTCATGATAAACCCGCGTCGTGAAGATCCACGAGTACCAGGGCAAACAGCTGTTCCAGAAGTACGGGGTGCCGGTGCCGATCGGGATCCCCGCGATGAGCGTCGAGGACGCGATCGCCGCGATTCCGAAGGTCCAGCAGCAGGCTGGCACCGAGGTCGTCGTCGTCAAGGCGCAGATCCACGCCGGCGGCCGCGGCAAAGGCGGCGGCGTCAAGGTCGCGAAGACCAAGGCCGACGCCGAGGCCGCCGTGAAGCAGATCTTCGGCATGCAGCTGGTCACGCACCAGACCGGCCCCGAGGGCAAGAAGGTCCAGCGCCTGCTCGTCGAACAAGGCCTCCCGATCGATCACGAGTACTACCTCGGTATGTTGCTCGACCGCGCCACCGGCCGGGTCACGGTGATGGCCTCGGTCGAGGGCGGCATGGACATCGAAGAGGTCGCCGCGACCCACCCCGAGAAGATCCTCCGCGAACCGATCGATCCCGCGACCGGCTGGCAGCCGTGGCAGGGCCGCAAGCTCGCGAAGGCGCTCGGCCTGTCGGGCGCGCAGGCGACCTCGTTCGCGAAGTTCATGGGCCCGCTCGTGCGCTGCTACGACGAGATGGATTGCTCGCTGCTCGAGATCAACCCGCTGATCACGACGAAGGACGGCAAGGTCCTCGCGCTCGACGCGAAGATCAACTTCGACGACAACGCGATGTACCGCCATCCCGAGCTCGAGGAGTGGCGCGATCCGAATGAAGAGGATCCGGCCGAGCTCGAGGCCAAGAAGTACGACCTCAGCTACATCCAGCTCGAAGGCAACATCGGCTGCATGGTCAACGGCGCCGGCCTCGCGATGTCGACGATGGACATCATCAAGTTCTACGGCGGCGCGCCGGCGAACTTCCTGGATGTCGGCGGCGGCGCGACCGCCGAGAAGGTCACGGCCGCGTTCAAGATCATCACGAGCTCGCCGACGGTGAAGGCGATCTTCGTCAACATCTTCGGCGGCATCATGAAGTGCGACACGATCGCCGCGGGCGTGATCCAGGCGGTCAAGGAAGTCGGGCTCAAGGTGCCGCTCGTGGTGCGCCTCGAGGGCACGAACGTCGAGCTCGGCAAGAAGATGCTCGCGGAATCGAAACTGAACATCGTCGCGGCGGCCGACATGGCCGATGGCGCCCGCAAGGTCGTCGACGCCGCGAAGGGAGCAAAGTAGTGAGCGTCCTCGTCGGATACAACACCCGCCTCGTCGTCACCGGCATGTCCGGCTCGGCCGGCGCGTTCCACGCCAAGCAGATGGTCGAGTACGGCACCAACGTCGTCGCCGGGGTCACGCCCGGCAAGGGCGGCGTCAAGGTCGCCGGCCTCGAGCAGGTGCCGATGTTCGACACCGTCGGCGAAGCGGTCCAGCATCGCGGCGCGAACGCGGCCGTGATCTACGTACCACCGCCGTTCGCCGCCGACTCGATCCTCGAGTGCGCCGCCGCGGGGATCCCGCTGGTCGTCGCGATCACCGAGGGCATCCCGGTTCGCGACATGGTGCGCGTCAAGTACGTGCTCGAGCGCGACTACGCGGACACCGTGCTGATCGGTCCGAACTGTCCCGGCGTGATCACACCCGGCCAGTGCAAGATCGGTATCATGCCGGGCTACATCCACAAGCCCGGCGCGGTCGGCGTCGTGTCGCGCTCCGGCACGCTGACCTACGAGATCGTCCACCAGCTCACCGCGCTCGGCCTCGGTCAATCGACCGCGATCGGCATCGGCGGTGACCCGGTCAAGGGCACCGACTTCATCGCCGCGCTGCAGTGGTTCAACGAGGATCCCTCGACATCGTCGATCTTCATGATCGGCGAGATCGGTGGCGACTCCGAGGAGCGCGCCGCGCAGTTCATCAAGGACCACGTCAAGAAGCCGGTCGGTGCGTTCATCGGCGGGCTGACCGCACCGCCGGGCAAGCGCATGGGTCACGCCGGCGCGATCATCTCCGGCGGCAAGGGCGCGGCGAGCGACAAGATCGCGGCGCTCCAGGCGGCGGGGATCGCCGTCGCGCCGACCCCGGCCGAGATGGGCACGACGCTCGCGAAGCTGCTCGCGTAGACTTCGTGTAGACCGCGTCAGCAGCGCGCCCCCGTGGCCCCGGTGGCCCCGTGGGCCGATCGCGCACGGACTGCGCCGGTAGCGCACGACGCGCACGACGCGCGCGATACGCGCGGCTCCGAGCACGCGTGGCGGTGGGCCCAGGGCGCGCCGCTTGCACTCCGAAGCCGGGATGGAGAGCTGTCTGGTCCCCTTCGAGGAGGTCCGTCACGGTCCTGATTGGTCGCGCTGGCGCGAGCTCGCGGTCAGCGCCGCGCCGTTCCTCGGCCCGGACTACTTCGCCGTGATGAAGCCGCTCGCGACGAGCGAGGCGTTCGTCGCGGAGGCCCGCGCCGCCGGCACGCTGATCGGCGCGCTGCCGCTCTTGCTCGAGGGCGACGTACTGCGTGGAATGCTCACCGAGCACTCGCCGGCACTCGACTACAGCGGCTCCGGCGCCGGGATCGACGCGATCTGGCGTGCGCTGCGCGCGGACTCGCGGTGGACCGAGCTCGTGCTCGACAAGGTCTCGGCCTTTTCGCAGCTCGCGGCACGCCTCCCGGTGCTCGCCGAGCGCGATCACTTTCCGTTCGTGATCACCGACGACGTGCGCCATCCGTACTTGCCGCTCGGCGACGTCACCGCGGCGATGAACGCGAAGTTCCGCGCCAACCTGCAGCGCTGCATGCGCAAGGCCGGCCGCGTCGAGCTCGAGCGCCTGACGCGACCGACGGCCGCCGATCTCGACGAAGCCTGCGCGATCGAGGCGCGCGCGTGGAAGGGCGCCGCCGGCACCGCGATCGCGAGCGACGCGAAGGTCGACCATGCGTATCGCGTGATCGCCCGGCTCTATGGGCGCCGCGGGCAACACTCGCTGTACTTCCTGACGATCGGCGGTGTCCGGATCGGCACGCTGTTCGCGATCGAGGATCAGCGCGCGCTGTACGCGCTCAAGATCGGCTACGACCCGGCGTACGCGAACCTCAGCCCGGGCCACTTGCTGGTCTGGCAGGTCGCGCAGGACGCCGAGCGCCGCGGCTTGCGCGAGCTCGACTTCATCGGCCGCGAGGACGGCTGGAAGCGTAAGTGGACCGAGCACGTGCACCCGCACGTGCAGATCACGATCTACCGGCGCTCGCCGCGTGCGCTCGCGCGGTTCGCGCTGCGCCAGCTCGTGCGCCCGCATCTGCCCGAGCCGATGCGGACGACCCCGCGCAGCCCGCTGCCGCGGCGCTGCCAGCACGATGACAAGCTCGGGATCCACACGCCGTTCGAGCTCGTGCGCGACCGCATCATGCGCGGGTTCGGGCTCCGGTCGAGGCTGCGCCGGGAGCCGCCGGTCGGGCTGGGGACGCCGTCGCAGTTCGCGGTCGGAGCTTGGGTCCGGGTCCGCGACCTCGCCGCGCTCGAGGCGACCCTCGACGCTCGTGGCAAGCTGCGCGGCCTCGAGCTCGTCGATGTCCAGCGCGAGACCGCGGGGGGCGTGTTCCAGGTCGCGCGCCACGTCCGGCGGCTGCGCGACGACAAAGGCCGGTACCGCGCCATCGAGCGCACCGTGCTGGTCGGCGGAGTTGACTGCGCCGGCCGCACGGCGGATCCGACCGGGTGCGGTCGCCACTGCCCACTCATGTACCGCGACGAATGGCTCGAAGCGGCCGAGCCGCCCCATGCTGCCCCGCAGCCGGCGCGCAAGGTTCGCCACGCCCGCGTCCGCGATCTCGCCGAGATCTACGCCGGGCTCGACGCCTTCGGCCGGCGCGACGGCCTCACGTTCATGCCCGAAATGAGCGCCTACGCCGGCCAGCGCTTCGCGATCGCGAACGAGCTAGGGCAGGTGTTCGAATGCGACCACTGGACCTCGCCGACCCAGGCGGTGTGGATCCTCGAGGGCCTGCACTGCACCGGTGCGGTGCTCGGGAAGAAGGGCCCGTGCGACCGCGCGTGCGCGCTGCTCTGGCATGCCGACTGGCTGATGATCGGCCCCGCCGGGCAGGATGAAGTGTAGATCGCTCACCTGTTGATTTGAGTGGTCGAACCGCTCGCAGCGGTTGTAGCTTGGCGCCCATGAAGCTCTGGGGGCTGCTCTCGGTACTGTGTGTCGTCGTCGCGTGCGGCGACAACGCCAACGATACACGGGTCCTCAACCCGCCACGCGACTCGTACGGCACGTGGGAGAAGGTCGAGCTGCCCGGCACGGTGTGCGGCAACAACAGCCAGTACAAGTTCTGGGTCAACTGGTCGAACACCAGCGACAACCTCGTCGTCGTGCTCGAGCCGGGTGGCGCGTGCTGGGACTACGACAGCTGCACCGGCGCGACCGGCGTGATGGGCGCGGCGAACCCCGACGGCCTGCCCGACGATCACTACAGCCTCGCACCGTTCATCTCGCCGTTCCTCAACCGCGGCGACGACACCAGCCCGTCGATCGACTGGAACTACGTCTACGTCCCGTACTGCACCGGCGACGTCCACACCGGCAACGCGGTCGCCGACTACGAGAACACCGCGAACAGCGACGGCATCGAGTTCCACCACGAAGGCCACTCCGACATGGAGAAGGTCACCGCGTGGATCGACTCGCAGTTCACCCACGTGCCGAAGCTGCTGGTGACCGGCTGCTCGGCCGGCGGCGTCGGCGCGCTCGTCAACTACCACATGCTGCGCAACGGCGTGCACGCCGCCGAGCAAGGCTACCTGCTCGACGACTCCGGCCCGGTGTTCCCGTCGAGTGGCTTCTCCGGTCTCATGCACCAGAAGATCCGCTCGGTGTGGAACCTCGATTCGCTCGTGCCGCAGATGCCGAAGGGGTTCACGCCCGACGACATGGGCACGATCAACACCGCGCTCGCCGACGAGTTTCCCCACGATCGGCTCGCGACCACGTTCTTTCGCCGCGACGATGACTTCTCGCTGTACTCGTACAACCGGTTCTACAACTACCCGCCGAAGGACCAGATCATGTCGATGTGGAACTCCGACACGCAGCTGCTCACCGCGGAGTACCAGACCCGCGACAACTTGTACTACTTCATCCCGTACTGGCGGAACCTCAACAACAGCCACTGCACGACCGTGCTGAACTTCGCCGGCTCCGACATCGACGACCAGAACGTGACGCTCGCGGATTGGATCCACGACTTCGTCAATGACAAGCCCATCACGAGCCACCTCCAGGACCCGGTCCCCGGCGAAGACCCCTAGCCATTGCCTGAGGTTTCGACTAAAACCCCGCCGCAATGGCAATCGAACGTACGTTCTCGATCATCAAGCCCGACGCCGTCGCCGCCAACAAGATCGGTGGCATCACCGCGAAGCTCGAGGCCGCCGGCCTCCGGATCCTCGCCTCGAAGATGGTCCGCCTGTCGGACACCCAGGCCAAGGCGTTCTACGCCGTGCACAAGGATCGCCCGTTCTACGGCGACCTCGTCAAGTTCATGACCGAGGGGCCGGTCGTCGTGCAGGTGCTCGAGGGCGAAGGCGCCGTCGCCAAGAACCGCCAGGTCATGGGCGCGACCAACCCGGAGAAGGCCGACCCCGGCACGATCCGCAAGGAGTTCGCGACCAACATCGAGCGCAACGCCGTCCACGGCTCGGATGCGCCCGAGACCGCGAAGGACGAGATCGCGTTCTTCTTCTCGACCGCCGAGCTCGCGTCGCTCGGTCGCTAGACTACCGGGTACGCCGCCGTGGCGCCGCCCGACCCGGGCTGGTGTGCTAGCAGCTCGGATCGTAGGCGTGGCAGATCTCGTGCGCGGACAGCGCACGGCTGTAGAGTCGGACGGCGTCGAGCAGGCCGTCGAGCCGCGAGCCGTTCCCGCTCGGGTTATCGCTGCCGAGCGTGAGCCCGGTGGTGCCTCCGGTCGGGATCGCCGGCATCACGCCGGTCGCCACCTGCGCACCGTCGACGTACGCGCGCAGCGTCGAACCTTCGCCGGTGCACGCGAGGTGCATCCACGTGTCGGCGTGGACCACGTTCGTGGCATCGGCGGTCGCGAGGCCGGCGTAGCACCGGAGGGTCCCGCTGGGCTCGACGTACATCGCGTACTCGTTGTTGTTGTCGAGGATCGCCGCGCGCACATTGCCGGTCGGCATCTGGATCACGTAGACCCACGCCTCGATCGTCACCGCATTGACATCGAACAACGGGGACGCGGCGACATCGAGATCGACCGGCTGACTGAACACCGCCTGACCGATCCGGCCGGCGCTGTACACGACCTGCCCGGCCGGGCTGATGTCGAGGTGGTGCGGGCCGCTGTCGGTCACGGTGCCGTCGAAGTCCCAGCAACCGACCAGCATCGAGTCGGCCGGGTTGCACAGCCCGATCAGGGGCACCGCGTCGAAGTTGGCGTCGCTGCGCGCGTCGATCAGCCCGGCGTCGCCTCGCGTGGGCCCCGGATCGCCGATGCCGAACACCTGCCGGCATCCCACGAGCACGACCAGGCCAGCCCACCTCATGGGAGTGATGCTACCGCGCGTTCGACCACTGCGTTTGGACCATTCGCCAACCACCCGATTCCTGGACCCAGGCGACCAGGACCCGGAACGTCTGGGTGACCTCGGTCCCATCGCGATCGGCGTCGGTGAAGTCGACGTTCGCGGCGCCCCAGCCTCCGTGGGTGCCGACCGTGCCGACCGCGACCGCGTCGTGCAGGCGGATCGTCGCCTTGATCCTCGAGAAGATCTTCTTGATGTTGTCGCCACCCTGGACGCGCTCACCGGGTGCGCTGCCGTAGTTGAGCGCGTCGGGCCGGGTGCTGCGCGCGGCGACGAACGCCGGCGTCGAGGCGAACCCGAGGCGCATCGCCTTCGCGAGATCGGAGGGATCCGGGGCATCGGGGGCATCGGGGATGGCGTCCGGTGGCTCGAGCGTGCCCTTCCGCGCGGCCTTGTACGCCTCGGCGTTCGGCATCGCGACCGACCAGTGCAACGCCGCGATCGACCACGCGCCATCGCGCAGGTCGGCGACGCCGGTCGCGACGAACGCCTTCCCCCCGACGTCGATCGCCTCGGCGAACCACCCCGCGTCACCCTCGTGACCGGTCTGCGCGAACCGCGTCGTGACCTCGGCGTTCGCCGCCGTGCCGAGGTCGTGGCGCAGCATCGCGACCACGGCATCGCGGCCCTCGGCGACCTCGTGCGCTTCGACGCCAAACGCGAACACCTTCGCATCGAACAACAGCGCGAGCTCGTCGGGCTTCATCGATTCCAGGGCGAGGTGCAGCCGCGCCGTGAGCTGCTCGACGGGCGGATCACTGGGTGTGGCGGCGTCGTCACCGGCGTCACCGGCGTCGACCACGAGCGCGGAACCGGAGCCGGCGCGCATCACGACCTCACCCGAGCCCGCGCCCGAGCCGAGCTTGCTCGCGTCGCTCGCCGGTGACGAACCACTCGCCGCCGTGATCACGACGATGCCGATCGCGATCAGCGTGACCGCGACCCCGACGATCAGCACCGGCGTGCCCCGGCGTCCCGCGTGGATCACCTGGGTCGGCATCAGCTTCGGCCCGACGCCCTCGAGCGTGCTCGCCGCGGCGGGGACGATCGCGCCGGTCGAGGATCGCGACTGCTGCGCGGCACGCTTGGCCTGCTCGCCCTCGGCACCGCGCACCGCGAGCTCCTCGCGTGCGAGCTCGGCCCGCGCCCACGCGCGCAGGCGCAGCGCGCTCGGGATCGCGAGGATGCACAGGATCGCCGCGACGAACATCGTCACCGAGCCGAGCGTGACGAGCGTGCCGGCGGTCGCGACATCCCCCTGGGGCAGCACGTGGAGCAGGGTCCCGATCGCGGCGCTGCCGCGCGGTAGGCCGATCGCGAAGCCGACATCGAGGCCGGCGGCGAGCGCGATCGGGATCAACCGGCCGCGATAGATCAGCGTGCCGCACACGATCGTCGCGAGCGCGGCGACGATCGAGGCGAGGATCGAGTGGGTGCGGGTGTGGAGATCGTGCGCGAACGGCAACGCCGCCAGGCTCGAGACGAGGCACGCCGCGCCGACCACTTGGGTCAGCGCGCCCGCCACGATCAGCAGCACCCGGGACGGCTGGTTCATCGCCGGGCTCGATGTTACGTGATGTACCCCGGAACGGGCGCACCAGACTCGGACCTGTTCGCGGTCAGTCGGCCCTGACGTTGCCGGCGAGCTCGGCGATCGGTGCGCTCGGGAACCAGTACGTGCACGCCGCGGCGAGCGTGCACAGCACCGCGACGGCGAGGTACGGCGCGAGGCCGCGCGGCCGGCGCACGACGAGCGCGGCGATCGCGAGCATGCCGACCACCGGCACGCCGAGTTGCCACGGGATCGAGATCGTGAACCGCGTCATCGCGGGCAGCGGGCCGCCAAACTCGCGATACATCTTCGCCCAATCGCCCGATAGCCCGACCAGCGCGATGTGGACCAGCAACGCGCAGGTCGCGAAGCCGACCGCGAGGCCGTGGCCGAACGAGCCCGGCGGATCGATGATCTCGATCTCGCTCTGCTCGGGAGCAGGGATCGAACCTGGCTCGAGCACGCTCAGTCGACCGCCGGCGGTGCGGGGCGCTCGCGCTTGATCCGCAGCGGCACCAACGGCGCCGAGCCACCATCCGCGGTCTTCGCCCGGTTCGCGAGCTGGCCGCACGCCGCATCGATATCGTCGCCGCGCGGTGTGCGAAGATAGGTCGGCAGGCCGAGCCGCTTGCACTCGTTCTGGAACGCGTCGATCACCGCCGGCGCCGGGCGCGCGTAGGGCGCCTCGGGGTGCGGGTTCCACGGGATGAGGTTGACCTTGCAGCGCACGCCACGCAGCAGCTTCGCGAGCTGGGCCGCGTCGCGCAGCGAATCGTTGACCCCGGCGAGCAGCACGTACTCGAACGTGATCCGGCGGCGCTGCTCGAGCGGGTACGCCTTCAACGCCGCCATCAGCGTCGCGATGTTCCACTTGCGATTGATCGGCATGATCTCGTCGCGGGTCTCGTCGTTCGCGGCGTTGAGCGAGACCGCGAGGTTCGGGCGCACCGTCTCGTGACCGAGCCGCTCGAGCTTCGGCACCAACCCCGAGGTCGAGACCGTCACGCGGCGCTGCGCGAGCTTGGCGCCCTTGTCGTGGGTCAGGATCCGCAGCGACTTGACCAGATTGTCGTAGTTGTGGAGTGGCTCGCCCATGCCCATGTAGACGATGTTGGTGAGGTTGCGACCGGGATCGACCTCGGCGAGCAGGCGGCGTGCGAGGTAGACCTGATCGACGATCTCGCCGGCGTCGAGGTTGCGCACGAGCCCCATCTTGGCGGTCGCGCAGAACTGACAGTTGACCGCGCAGCCGACCTGCGACGAGATGCACTGCGTGGTCTTGTCGCCGTCGGGGATCAGCACGCTCTCGATCGATTGGCCGTCTCGCGTGACCATCCGGAGCTTGCGCGTGCCATCGGAGGAGGTCTGGATCTCGGCGATCGTCAGCGTGCCGATCGTCGCGATCTCGGCGAGGCGTGCGCGGGTCTCGCGGTTGACGTTCGACATCTCGTCGAACGTGCGCGCGCCGTGGGCGTGGACCCAGCGCCAGATCTGCTCGCCGCGAAACTTCGCCCAGCCCTGCGCCACGGCGAACGCCTCCGCGTCGTCGAGCGTCATCGCGCGGAGATCGGGCAACGCGTCCACCGCGACTAGCTACTACGGCGGGTAAGCCCTGGCAATGCTTACTTGATCGTGACGGTCAGGCGCGAGCTAAACGCGTCGTGGAGCGTCTTCAAGTCCTTGATCGCGGGCTCGAACACGCCACGCACGCATGCATCCGCGCTCGCCTCTGCGCCCGGCGACAGGGTCGACGGCGGGTCGATCTTCGTCGTGTACGAGCCGGACTCGTCTTCGTATTCCGACGGGTTGTACTTCACGCTGACCGGAATCGTCACGCTCATCGTGTTGTTGTGGGTCGCCGCGTTGTAGGCCTGCCAGCACGCGACCAGCGCGCTGCGCGGGTCGGTCTCGTTGAGCTTGTCGGCGATGGTCGGGAACGACTTGGCGGTCACGGCAGGCGCCGCGACGACCGTGACGGCCAGCTTGTCGGTCGAGGGCGCCGTCGGCGAGCGGGTCAGATAGACGTCCGCGAGCGAGGTGCGGCCGAGCGCGAGCGGATCGAGCCCCGCATCGCTGAGCGTCGCGAGATCGACGAGCGCGCGATCGCGTAGCGCCGACCCGACCGGCACCGCGAGCAGGCACCGGTGCAGCACGCGTGCGCCGAGCTCGGCGTGCTCCTTCTTGCCCTTGGCCGCCGCGAGCGCCGCGCCGTAGGCGCAATCGATATCGGGCGGCAGCGCGATCTTCTCGCTGTCGTAGTGGCCGAGCGCCTGGTTATACGAGCTGATCGCGGTCTCGAGGTCGCCGCGCGCGCGCTGGCTCGCGCCGAGCGCCGCGAAGTAGTCGCCGACCGTCGAGCGCGCGGTGCGCTTGCACACGTTCGCGAAGCAACGCAGGTTGTCCGCGCAGTGCGAGCTCGTGCCGCAGCTCTCGAATTCTTTCGACTTCTGCTCCGAGCGCACCCCCGGATCGGAGGCCTTCGCGCGTGAATCGCACGCCCCGACGAGGAGGAGGACGAGGATGAGGACGAAGAGCACTACCCAGGAAGGCCGCATCAGCCGGTATCATAACCTAGCGGCGGTTCAACAGTTGCTGCAGCGTCTCGCGGACCCCGACGTTGGTCTCGATCTCGTGGTGCTGGCGCAAGATCGGGATCACGTCCGCGTTGTCCATCTGGGACAGCGCCGTGTTCGCCGCGTCGCGCAAGGCGCCGCTCTCCTGGCGCAGCACCATGACCAGGAACTCGCCGGCCTCAACGGTCTGGATCCGCCCGATCGACTCGAGCGCCCGCGTGCGCACGCGCGGGTCGGTGCTCTCGCGATAGATCCGCGCGAGCGGGTTGAACGCGTGGGGGAAGTGCAGGCCGCCGATCGCGGTCAGCGCGGCCTCGCGCACGGCCGCGTCCGGATCGGCGAGCGCCTTGCGCACGATCACGAACGAGCGCTTGAAGTAGAGAAATCGCAGCGCCTTGACCGCGGCGACCCGGATCGCGGGCTCGGGCGAGTCGTAGAGCTTCTCGAGCGGCGACAGCGCCGCGTACGACTGCAGCTCGCCGAGCAGCTCCGCGACCTTCGCGGCGATCCCCAGGTCGCCCTCGAGCTTCTTCTGTTCGGCATCGGCGAGCGTCAGCAACACGACGAGCGCACGCCGCCGGATCCCGTTCGGATAGCGCAGGTCCCCGACGATCGACGCGGCGACCGCGTACGGATCGCCGCCCATCTCCCACTCGAGCAAGTCGACGAACCAGATGTCCGCGTACGCGTGGGTCTGCTTGAGGTAGTCCGGCAAGCCCGGCAGCTCGACCGGCGGCGAGCTCAGGCCCTTGTAGCGATTCGCGATGTTCGAGAACCGCTTCTTGGCGCGCTCGGGGAGCTCGAGCCCGGCGAGCTTCTCGAAGCACTCGCGCACCGCCGGGTAATCGCCCACCGCCGAGTGCTGCGACGCCGCCGCGAGCAGCGCGTTCTCGACCATCTGGACCGGCACGCCGGTCTCGACGAACTTCTCGGCGCAGCGCGTCCAGGTCAGCGCGCTCTTGTGCTGGTAGTGGCGATCGTACGGCAGCCCCGCACGCGCCGCGAACGCCGCGGCCTCCTGATACAGGGTCGCCGCGGCGTGGAGCTCGCCGCGCTCGAGTGCGAGCTTGATGAAGTCCTCGTAGTACTGCAGGACGTAGAACTTGAGGTTGTCGTCGCGCAGCACGCGGATGCAGTTGACATAGCCCTCGGCGAGGTTCTCGAACTGCGCCGAGTCCTTGCCGAGCTTCAACAGGATCTGGAAGCAATCGAACGCGCGCTCGAGCTCGCCGATCTGCTCGAAGTCGTCCGCGACCTGTTCGAGCTTGCGCTGGCTCTCGATCAACGCGCGCCGCGCCTCGCCCGAGTTCGGATCGAGGCGCACCGCCGCGAGCCCGTAGTCGAAGTGGACCAGCGCCGCCTCGTACGGCTTGTGCGCGAGCCCCGGGTGATGGACGAGCGACTTCCACACCGCGACCGCGTCCGGATATTGCTTCGCCTTCTCGAACGCGACCGCCGCGTGGACCGGCAGCTGCGCCTGCTGGTACAGCTGCGCCGCCTCGGTCCACTTCTTCTCCATCTCCGCGAGCCGTGCGCGCAGCCCCACGTACTCGTCGCCGCCGAGCTGGGCCTTCGCCTGGTCGAAGTAGTGGAGATAGAGGTAGACGAACGCCGCCTCGCGCGTCCGCCCGAGCTGGTGGTAGATCTTGCCGAGCTGGCGCAACCAGTCGTCGTACTCGTAGTTGATGACGTGGGTGTGCCCGATCAACTCGCGATAGTGCCGCTCCGCCTCGGGCCACCTGCCCTGCTGGACGAACGCCTCCGCCTGATCCGCGGTGCTCTCGATCGCGTTGAACGTGTGGCGTGCCACCGCGGTTAGCTTAGCAGGCCTCGCGCGCGCGAGCGCTCACTGCACGCGAGCGGCTTTTAGGTCTGGAGCGCTTTACTTCGAGGCTGGCAGGTTGCGCCAGCTCGCCGACGGCATCACGTCGGCTGCGGTCGGCGCGGGCGCGGGCGCGGCCTTGTTCTCGGTCTTCGGCACGCGGGTCGCGTCGCCGACGATGTCGAGTGCGCGGCGCTGGCGCTCGGCGCGCGAGGTCAGCGCGTCGGCGTGGACGATCTGCGAGCGATCGAGCAGCGGCACGAACTCGGGTAGCTGGTCGGAGCTCGGCAGGCAGATGATGCCGTAGAGGAACGCCTGCTGCTTGAGCGCGGTCGCGAGCTCGGGCTCGATGTGACACTGGCCGTGCGTGATGATGTACATCACGACGCGACGCTTCTGCTCGCGGCGCAGCCGGGTGACCTCGACGAGGAGCTGGCGGAACACCTTGCCGTAGTTGCGGCCGCGCTCGCTGCGGAACGACAGCAAGTACGGCACCGGGACCTGACCGGAGCGCGCGATCTTGATCGTCTCGTGCAGGCGGGAGTCGAAGAACCGGACCCAGATCTCGTCGCCCTCGAGCGTGAGCTTCTTGATCAGGGCGAGCGCGAGGCCGCGCGCGAACACCTGGCGCTGGCCGCGCATCGACGCGGAGCAGTCGATCAGGAGGTATTGCAGCCGGCGCTCGTCCTCGTGCTGCTTGTCGCGGCCGTAGTAGAGCAGCTCGTTATCGACGACCTTCTGCTCGAAGATCTCGCGGTCGTACGCGAGCTCGGAGAGCACGAGCGAATCGATGTTGCCCTTGCGCTCGATCGAGGCGTAGCCATCGACCGAGAACGTCTGCGCGCCGGTCGACCGCCGGGTCTCGAGCACGGAGGGCAAGAGATCGAGCGAGAAGTTCGCGACGTCGTTGGCCTCGGGCGAGCCGAGCGCGGCGAACAGATCGACCAGATCGATCGCACCGCCGAGCGCCTCGGAGCCCGAGGCGCTGTCTTCCTTGAACAGGCCGAGCAAGCGCACGGTATCGAGGTCGATCAGCTCGACCTGGGTGTAGACGTGGTTCTGCTGCGAGACGAGGTGCTCGATGAAGGCCCACAGCGAGCGTGGATCGAAGTCGCGGAAGTGATCGGCGTAGTCGATGTCGCCGAGGATGCCGAGATCGAGCGGCAGCGCCTCGACGCCGCTCGACTTCGAACGATCGCGCCACCGGTTGTAGGTATCGCCGAGGATCCGCGACAGCAGCACCGCGACCATCTCGTCGCGCAGCCGCAACCCGGCGAGCCGCTCGGTGACCTCGGAGCTCGCGATGTTATCGAGCAGCTTGCGATACTGCTCGAGCTGCGGGCGCGTGGCCTGCGGCAGCTGGATCCGGGCGAGCTGGCTCTCGCGCGGCCGCAGCACGTAGCCCCCCGCGCCGCGCGACATCGACAGCATCACGCCGATGTCGTGGATCACGAACAGGGGCAGGTTGACGCCCATCCGCGACAACGAGTTGGACCAGGCTGCCGCACGGACGAGCGCCATCGGCGTGTCGGTCTGCACGTGGGACAGCGCCATCGTGGCAGCTTGCCGCGCGAGGTAGCTGCGTCGGCGCTCGACGGGAATCGGCACGTGGCAAAGCTAGCACGCTCCGTGTAGGGTGCGTGCCGTGCGCCGTGCGTGGATCGAGATCGCCGTGTTCAGCGCCGGGTTCGGCGCGCTGGTCGGCTGCGGCGGCGGCGCCACCGGCCCGACGACCGACGTGCAGCTACTGGCCGGCGAGATTCCGGTCGAGCCGGGCGCCACGGTGATCAGCCACACGCTCGAAGGCGATGTCCTCGATCAACAGGTCACCGATGGCGCGGGCCACGCGCAGCTGCGATACCAGACCGGCGCGCTCGTCACCGCCGTGTTCAGCCGCGCCGCCGGCTATCACGTGATCACGACCCCCGCGCTCGCGACCGGAGAGCTCGAGATCCATGGCCCTCCTCCCGATCAGGCGCCGATCTTGTCGAACAGCCTCGTGATCACGGCGCCCGCGATCGACGCCGACGCGATCACCGTCGACATGGGCTGCACGACCGCCACGGTCGACGGCTTCCCGAAGACGCTCGATGTCCCCGCGCAGTGCCTCGGCAGCGATCCGAACCTCGACGTGCTGGTGCGCGCGACGATCGGCGACGACGTGGTCGGCTACTTCGCCGCGCGCGTGCCCTCCGATCAGGACGGCGTCGGCATGCTCGACATCCCCGCGTGGAACACCACGTTCACGACGATCCCGGTGACCCAGAACGACCTCGGCGCCACGATCGAGCTCGACGAGGTCTCCGACGGCTTCGTGTTCGCGACCCCGGGCGCGACCGAGCTCGCGAATACCTGGACCGGCCTGGTCGCCGATACGTCGCGCGTGCGCGCGCAGGTCGGCCCGCCGATCGCGGCCCAGACCACGACGCAGTTCACCGCCGGCCTGCCCGCGTCGATCGCGTTCACCACGGAGGACTTCCTGCCCGCCGCCACGACGAGCGTGGCGCTGCGCGACCGCGCCAAGCTGGCGTTCGGCTGGACCGCGCTCGCGGTCGGCGACGTCACCAACTTCCACGCGAGCTGGACCCCCGCCGCGCTGCCGATCACGTGGGACGTCGTGCTCGCCCCGGACGCCGATCACATCGCGTTTCCGCAGCTCGATCCCGATCTCGCGACGACGCTCGCGCCACCGGTCGGCGACATCACGCTGACCACCGACCTGCGCGCGATCGACGGCCCGGACACGACCGACCTCGCGAGCGTGCAGGCCGCCGGGTTGTGGCTGGTGACGACCGACGCACCGACGATCGTGCCGCCGCCCACCACCGGTGAGACCCGCGAGACCAACGTCGGCGGCTTCGATTAGCGGGATTTCTCGTGCCGGTCGAGCGGCGGCGCCGTCCTCCGTTTATGCTAGGAGGCGATGACCACCGCTGTCGTGACCATCACGTGCCCGAGCTGCGGCGGGCGTGCCGACAATATCCAGACCACGGCCGAGGAGCAGACGATCAAGTGCGCGTTCTGCGGCACCGAGCTGCACATCCCCCGGATCGGCGAGGTCGTCCACGAGCGCGTCGTTCGCGAGGTCGTGCACGAGGTGGTGCACGATGTCGCGTCCAGCCCGGCGCCCGACTACGAGGACGTCATTCGCACGAAGGCGAGCCCCGCGAAGGTCGCTGCGATCGGCGCCATCAGCCTCGCGGTCGTGCTCGGACTCGTCTACGTCGTGAAGCACGAGGCCGACGACGACCTGGCCAATTTCGACCGGGCCGAGGCCGACCAGAAGGCCGCGCAGGACGGCTGCGCGGCTAGCTGCAAGCAGGAGTGCGCGCACGCCGGCGACAAGGAGCGCGGCCAATGGGATACGACCGGCATGGAGCCCCAGATCCGCGACACCGACATCATGGTTTGCAAGAGCGAATGCGAGACCCGCGACTGTAGCGGCATCAAGATGCACGCTCACTAGGTCAGGTCGGCGGGAGACCGCCGGGAGACGCCGCGCCCCGATCTTCCCGCTACGCAGCGAGCGCGCGCGTCAACGTGCGGCGCGCGCGCAGGATCCGCGTGCCGACCGTCGCCTTCGCGATGCCGAGCTGCGCGGCGATCTCCTCGTAGCTGCGACTCTCGAGCGCGAACAGCGCGAGCGTCTCGCGCTGCGGCGCCGGCAGCCGTGCGAGCTCGACGGCGACCGCGGCACT
This sequence comes from Kofleriaceae bacterium, assembly GCA_039922635.1. Classification (GTDB taxonomy): domain Bacteria; phylum Myxococcota_A; class Polyangia; order Haliangiales; family Haliangiaceae; genus JABFXX01. Next base: position 35,937 of record JBDTEH010000352.1, read on the forward strand.
GTTACCCGCGACGTCGCCCGCGGGCGGCTCCTCGGCGAGCTCGCGATCGGCGAGCGGCTCCTCGCGCCGCGCGGCGCTGCGGCGCAGCCGATCGATGAAGCGATTGCGGAGCACCCGGCCGAGCCAGGCGCGCTCGTTCGCGAGCTCCGGCACCGGGCGGCGCAGCATCGACTCGACCACGTCGTGGACGAGGTCCTCCGCATCGAACGCGTTGCCGCAGAGCTGGCGAGCGAGCCGAGAGAGGTGGGCACGGTGCTTGGTGACGAGCTCGGCGGGGGTCATGCCGAGCCAGAGTTGCAACGCGAGCACCAGGTGATGCATCAGCGAATTCGAGCTGTTACGTGCCGTGGTGTTGCGCGCCGCGCGACGCGGGAACAGCTGGCCCCGGGCTCGGGCTCGGGCTCGGGCTCGGGCTCGGCCGGCAACATGCTACGACGTCAGGAGCTGAAGCGCCGGGGCCGCCACGGCAGGACGGTTCGCGACCAGCATGCGCAGCATGCCGGCGATCTCGACGACGGCCTCGTTCGCGCTGCGGCTGATCCCGGTCATGTTCGCGAAGCCATGGATCAGGCCCGCGAACCGGCGCACGACGACGCTCGACCCGTGGCGCGCGAGCGCGGCCGCGTAGGCCTCGCCCTCGTCGCGCAGCGGATCGAAGCCGGCGGTGACCACGATCGCGGGCGGTTGGTTCGCGAGCGCCGTCGCGGCGGACGGCCGTAGCCGCACGTCGCTCGGATCGTGCACGCCCGCGGTCTCGACGTATTGCTCGCGGAACCACGCGCTCGCCGCGCGAGTCAGGAAGAAGCCCTCGGCGAACAGCTCCTTCGACGGGTACGCGCCCTCGTAGTCGACCGCGGGATAGATCAACAACTGCCCGACCGGCGCGTCCGACGTCGAGGCAAAGGTCTGGGCGACGCCCGCCGCCAGGTTGCCACCGGCGCTATCGCCGGCGATCGCGATGCGCTCCGGATCGGCGCCGAGCTCGCTCGCGTGTACGCGCGCCCACCGCCACGCGCGATCGGCGTCCTCGACCCCGGCGGGGAACGGGAACTCGGGCGCGAGCCGGTACTCGATCGCGAGCACGTGGACGCCGGCGTGCTTGCACAGCATGCGGCACAGCCGGTCGTGGGTCTCGAGGTCGCCGAACACGAACCCACCGCCGTGCAGGAACACGACGAGCGGCGCGCCCGGCGCGTTCGCGTAGTGACGAGCGCGCAGGCCATCGACCTCGAGGTCGCGCGTCGCGGCGACGGCCACGGGCGCGCCGGCCGCGACGATCGCGCCGATCGCCTGGCGCTTGCGCAGCTTGCCCGGCGATTCGTCCATGATGCCGCCGCGTGCGATGAGCGCCTTCAACAACATCTGCATGTCGGGTGCGAGCGTCGCGCCGTCGACGACGACCGGTGGCCCAGCGAGCCGGCGCTGCAACCGCTCCGGTAACCAACCGAGGACAGGGCCGATGCGAGCCTGGACGCGCTGGAGCGGGCGCAGCTTGATCATGCGCGTAGCGTAGCGACTATTGACCAGCAGTCAATAGGGTCGCTACAGCCCGAACTTCGACGAGGCGAACACGGTCTCGAGCAACTGGTCGACTTCACGGATCATCCGCGTCGCGGCGTCTCCCGGGAGCGCGGCGAGCGCGACCTTGATCTCGTTGAGGTTCTTCAGCTGGCTGAACAGCTGGATGTCCGAGAGCTCGGTTCCGGAGGTCAACAGCTCGCGGATCAGGCCCAGCTCGGTCAACAGGTCATCGAGCGAAGCGGACGGCCCGATGAACCGGCGCTCGTCTGGATGCTCGCGGTAATACGCGTCGACCACCGGGTTGATGATCTCTTCGAGTAGCTCGACCTGATCGAGGTTGTTCCAGATGTGGCGCAGGACGAAGAAGTCGCCATCGTGGACCCGGGTGCGCCCGTCGAACACCGCGGACGCGGCGAACAGCTTCAACAACTTGACCGCGCGGCGATCCGAGACCGAGATGCCTTCGGAGCGGATCTGAAAGACCAGCCCCTTGTACTTGGTCAGGAACTCCTCGGGGAACACCATGAACTTGTCGAAGTTCTGCTGGATCGAGCGCAGCTCGCGCGCGCTCGTGATCGGGCGGAGCTCGCTGGTCGGGCGGCCCGCGGCGTCGACCCCCCGCCCCGTCATCTTGCGGAGCTCGAGCGAGATCCCCTTCTTCATCAGCTCGTGGAAGTGGTAGCTGTCGAGGTTATCGGACAGCACGCGCACGAGGAAGCGATCGAACATCGCCGACAGGTTGTCGTCGTTCGGCACCTCGTTCGAGGCGGCGTAGAGCGAGATCAACGGCACGTGGATCACGTCGGGGCCGTTCTGGAACTTGCGCTCGTTGATGACGTGGAGAAGCGAGTTCAGGATCGCCGAGTTCGACTTGAAGATCTCGTCGAGGAAGACGATCTCCGCGGTCGGCAACATGTTGTCGACCCGGCGGGTATAGCGGCCCTCGCGGAACGCCGAGATATCGACCGGACCGAACAGCTCGTTCGGCTCGGTGAACCGGGTCAGCAGATATTCGAAGTACTTCGCGTCGATCAGCTTCGCGAACATGTCGATCATCGCCGACTTCGCGGTGCCGGGCGGTCCGACGATCACCATGTGCTCGCCGGCGATCGCCGAGATCGTCATCAGCCGGATGATCTCTTGCTTGTCGAGGAACTGCTGGCCCATCTGGCGAGCGAGCTCCTGGAACGAGGCGCTGACCCGCGCGACATCGACCGCGAAGTTACGTGGCGTGGTAGGCGGCGCGACCATCTGGCGGCGGTCACATTACCCGAATTTGGGGCGGGCATTGTGCCCGACCGTGGCTGGAAGACACGTGGCATGCCGGTTTGGCGCGCGAATCGAGGCGGGTCGCGAGGCGCGCGGCGTGCATTCGAGTCCCGATCTAACCAACCGGAGATTCATCGATGAGATTGCTGCTCGCCTCGCTCCTTGTTACCTCGGCCTGTGCCGGTCACGCGACGGTCGTCGCCGAGCCCGTGCCACCGCCGCCCGTTGCTGCCCCGGTCGCGGCCGCGCCGGCGCCGCAGGCGCACCCCGCGTACCTCCACGCGCTCACGGATCTCCGCCACGCGCGGGCGTTGCTCGAGCGCCCCGCGAAGGCCGACGTGAAGTGGGACGAGAGCATGGCGATCCGCGAGATCGACGGTGCCATCCACGAGATCAACGTCGCCGCGATCGACGACGGCAAACCGCTCACCGATCACCCGGCGATCGACGCGCACCTCGGGTATCGCGATCGCCTGCGCCAGGCCGAGGAGCTGCTCCACAGGTCGGCGGCGGACATCGATCAGCGCGAAGACAACGCCTGGGCCAAGGGCCTGCGCGGCCGCGCGAACGGCCATATCCGCGCCGCCGAGAACGCGGTGCACGAAGCGATGGCCGATCGCGCCGGCGCGCCACCGCCGCCGGTGGTCGTCGAGTTGCCCCCGGCGCAGGCCCACCCCGCCTACCTGCACGCGCTGACCGACCTGCGCCACGCGCGGTTCCTGATCGAGAAGCCGGCCAAGCCCGAGGTCAAGTGGGACGAGGGCAACGCGGTCCACGAGATCGATGCCGCGATCCACGAGATCAACAGCGCGTCGATCGACGACGGCAAGCCGCTCGAGGATCACCCGCCGGTCGACGCGAAGATGCATCAGCGCGATCGGCTGCGCAAAGCCGAAGAGCTGCTCCACAAGGCGGCCGCCGACATCGACGAGAAGGAGGACAACGGCTGGGCGAAGGGCCTGCGCGGGCGCGCGAACGGGCACATCCACAACGCCGAGCACGCGATCCACGAGGCGATGGAAGATCGCCATCACGGTCGCTAGGAAACGTGACCGGCCCGCGGCCGAGATCCTGCCGGGGAGCTCGGCCGATGCTGCGCTGCCACCGGGGTGCACGGCCGAGGGCCTGATCCTGCACCGCGGTGCGTGACCGCGATCAGTTACAGACGCTGGCGCACTTCGTCGTCGACTGGAAATCGGGCGTGCACGTGACCTCCCGGCGCGGGTCGACCTCCTGCAAACAGGCCAGCTTTGCGGCCTGATCGTCGGTCGCGTACGTACAGGTCCCGAACGCGGAGGTCAGCGTGCAGGAGCTCAGGTCGCACGAACCGTCGTTGCCGATGACGACGCCGCCCGGGCCGAAGTACGCGCCTTCGAGCAGGCAGCTCTGGCACAGCGTCGGCACGCCGGCGATCCGCGCCGCGCACTCGTCGAGGCATTGGGCGCGGCTCGCGGTATCGCAGACGGCGCCGACACCGACGTACTCGGGCATCGTCTCGGGGCACGTGGCGACGCAGCGCGGATCGTCGTCCGACACGTCGAGGTCGGAGCCATTGTTGGTCCCCCCACCACAGGCGGCGCCGGCGACGCCGGC
>JBDTEH010000353.1:0-24006 GCA_039922635.1 Kofleriaceae bacterium
CGGCTCACGACACGGCTCCCGTCTCGTACGGAATGTGAGCGGTACGATTCTGATAGTAGTAGACCAGCTTGAGGTCGCTCGCGTACAGCGCGTCGCCGCGATCCTCGACGGCGACGCGGGTGTGGAACGACGACAGCCCCTTGACGCCGTCGGCGAGCTTGGCCGCCGAGGCCTGCTCGACGAAGCCCGGATGCTCGGCGCCCCAGGCCGGGTTCGCGGCGATCCGCGCGCGCAACCGATCCATCGCCGCGAGCGCGTCGGCCTTCGGGATCGCGGTCTGGGCGAAGCGGATCAAGCGATAGATATCGCGCGTCCCGGCGCGGCGGGCGACCTCGTCGAACATCACGCGCGCGACCAGGTGCGTCGAGTGGAACACCGTGAGCTTCGGATAGACCGCGGCGAGCCGGCGACCGAGCACGCGCGTGTACTCGGCGTCGCGCTGGTCGTCATCGCTGACCTCGCCGTTCGCGCCGCGCACGAAGCTGGCGGGATCGACCCGGCGGCCCGCGCGATCGATCGATTCGCCGTCGTCGGTGATGTCGTTGCCGAACGGATCGAAGGGCCGGCCGAACCGCACGACAACGGAGCCCTCGTGCGCGAGGATCTTGCGGAAGAACTCGACGATGCGGCCGACGCGCGAGAACTCGTCATCGGTGATGATGAAGCGACTCTTGCCGGTCTCGGCGAGGTAATCGTCGATCAGGGTCTCGGCCTCGAGCACGAGCCGGTAGTTGATCGTCGCGGGTACGACGTAGAGCCGGCGATTCGGCTGGCCCTCGCGCACCAGGTTCTTGTATGCGGTCACCGAGGTCCCGAGCAGCCCGAGCTTGAGGTGGTTCTCGATGATGTTCGATCGGCAGCGCGTGCCGCCGGGGAAGAACAGCGAGTGGTAGCCGTGCTCGAGCAGCACGGTCGAGTACTCCTTGAGCACGTCCTTGTAGAGCTCGAAGCGCAGCCGGCGGTCGACCCGATACGCGCCGAGGTTGCGCATGAAGTACGAGATGAACGGGTTCGAAAATAGGTTCTTACCGGCGCCGTAGGTGGTCGGCGGCAGGCCCGCGCGCATCAGCGCGAAGCCGATCGCGGGCGAGTCCATGTTCGAGGAGTGGGTCGGCGTGATGATCACCGTGCCGCGCTCCGCGCACGCGTGCGCGAGCTCGACCTCGCCGTCGGGGTGGATCCGTTGATCGAGGTTGCCGAGTACGCCGAAACCGTGGCGGAACGCGGCGGTCGGCGAGAACAGGGTGTTGAGCAGCGACGGGCCGACCCCGGTCGCGAACCGGTAGACGCGCGGATCGAAGTTACCGACCACGTCGCGACCGTAGTAGCGCACCAGGTCGCGGAGCTCCTGCTCCTTGTCGGGCTCGCTCATCGCCATCAGGCGGCGCGACAGATCCTTCCACCGATCGAGTGCGCCATGTTTGTGGCGCGAGGCTTCGAGCCGCTTGATCTCGGAGAACGCGACGTCGTTCAAGACGTACTCGAGCGAGGCGTCACCGCCCAGCCTGGACTCGGCGACCCGGCGGGCGACCACGCGGCGCTCGACTTCGGCGAGCAGCCGCTCGCGGTCGGCGTTAAAGTGCTCGAGGCGGTTTTCGGCCTCCCGGACCGGCCGATCGCTCGCCATGGAGGATTCTGTAACACGCCCTTGCACTGGCACTGTGTGGTATGGTCTGAATCACGTAGGTGCAGGCTCTAGGTGTAGAGCCGGCTGCCTGAATCAGGAGACGTGGTCCGTTTGACCAGGCGTCCAACCCCGAAAACTACGACGAAGAAGAAGGCGACGGCTCCCGCAGCGAAGGCGGCGGCAGCGAAGCCACGTCGCGCGGCCACGTCGAAGAAATCGACGACGAAGGGCAAAGCTGTGCCGGAACCCATCCAGAAGCCGGCAGGTCCGCGCGCCGCGTATAGCCTCGACCGTGCGATCCCGCCCGAGGGCGCGGGTTTGTCCAAGCCGGTCGGTGCGCTGCTCGGAGTCGCGCAGCAGGCGCTCGGGATCAAGGCGTTTCGCGCCGGCCAGGCCGAGGCGTTCGATCACCTGCTGCGGGGTGAGGACCTGCTCGCGGTCATGCCGACCGGCAGCGGGAAGTCCCTGCTCTATCAATTGACCTCGCTCGTGGTGCCCGGCGTCACGGTCGTGGTCAGTCCGCTGATCGCGCTCATCAAAGATCAGCTCGACAAGATGACCTCCAAGGGCGTCGCCGCCGCGAAGATCGATTCGACGCTGACGGTGAAGCAGCGTCGCGAGGTCGATGCGCTCGTCAAGTCGCCGGGCGGCAAGCTGCTGCTGACGACGCCCGAGCGGATGGCGGATCCGAACTTCCGCACGTTCCTGCGCGAGGCCTGCGGTGGCATCGGCGTGTCGCGGTTCGTGGTCGATGAAGCGCACTGCGTCTCGCAGTGGGGCCACGACTTTCGGCCCGCATACCTGTCGCTGCGCAAGGCGATCGACGACGTCGGCCGACCGCCGGTGCTCGCGACCACCGCGACCGCGCCGCCGCACGTCCGCGACGACATCCTGTTCCAGCTCGGGATCGAGAAGGCGACGATCGTCACGACGACGTTCGACCGGCCGAACCTGCACTACGAGGTCATCAACTTCTCCGACGAAGGCGAGAAGATGAAGACGCTCGTGACGCTGCTCAAGAAGCTGCCGCGTCCGGGCATCGTGTACTGCGCGACCGTCAAGAAGGTCGAGGAGCTCTACGAGGCGCTGACCCGATGGGGCATTCCGGTCGGCAAGTATCACGGCCGCATGAACAAGCGCGAACGCGATACCTCGCAGAACGAGTTCATGGCGAGCTCCGAGCTCGTCATGGTCGCGACCAACGCGTTCGGGCTCGGCGTCGACAAGTCGAACATCCGCAACGTGCTGCACTACCACGTGCCTGGTTCGCTCGAGTCGTACGCGCAGGAGGCGGGACGCGGCGGGCGCGACGGCAAGAAGTCGCGCTGCGTGCTGCTGTTCTCGCCCGACGACGTCGCGATCCAGGAGTACTTCTTGTCGGGCACGTACCCGACCAAGCGCCAGGTCCGCCAGGTCTACGGCACGCTCCAGGTGTTCACCAAGATGGCCGGGACGGCGACCGAAGCGGATAGCGCCCCCACGGTCGCGAACGTCGCGCTCGGCTCGAGCGTCGGCCAGCAACGCACGCGCACCGTGCTCTCGCTGCTCAAGGACGAAGGTTTCATCGTCGAGAAAGAGGGCGGCACGTACTACGTCGCCGATCCGCCGCCCGACGACGAGCTGGTGATGGAGCGCGCGCGCCAGTACGAGGCGCGCCGGATCGCGGATCGCCAGCGGCTCGATGCGTTGCTCGCGTACGTCAAGGCGACCGACTGCCGCAACCGCGTGATCCTCGACTACCTCGGCGAGCCCGGCGCGCCCAAGTGTGGGCGCTGCGACAACTGCATGCGGTCGAACGAGGAGATCGCGGCTGCCGCGGCGTTCGCGGCTCGGCTCGGCTCGGTCGTCGTGCACGAGCTCGATGCCGACGCCACCGAGATGCCGAAGCCGAAGCGCGAGATCAAGGCTCGCACGGTACGCATCGACCAACCGCCCGCTGCGATCACTGCCGAAGGCTCCGCGCCGACCGTCGCACCGGTTGCCAGCCCGGCGCCGACCGTGATGCGACGCGCGAAGCTGGGTGACAAGGCGGCCGAGGCCAAGCCGAACAGCCCGCTACCGGCCGCGGCGCCTGCACCGACCGTGATGCGGCGTGCGAAGCCGGGCGCGCCTGGGGTCGAGCCGCCGGTCCCCGCCTTGCCCACCGCGAAGCAGCCGGCCGTTCCGACCCCGAAGCCCGGCCCAGACGGTGACGACGACGACGACGACGACGACGACGACGACGACGACCTCGACGACGACGAGCTCGAGGACGAGGGCGAGCTCGACGACGATGATCTCGACGACGACGACGACGACGACGACGACGACGACGACGACGACGACGACGACGACGACGACGACGATTACGAGATCGACAAGACCGCCGCTGACCTCGCCGCTGAAGGCATCGAAGGCCCGGGCCACGTCACGGTGCTCGCGCGCAAGCGCGTGCCGAAGCAACCGAAGCAACGCGCACAAAGCGCCGAAGACGATTCGACGTCTGCGAGCGCGGCCGAGGCCCGCCGTCGCCGCCGCCGCCGCCGCCGCAAGCGTCGCGCGATGCTGCCGCCGAAGAGCGCGTTCCTGAGCCCGGTGCTCTCGACCACGACCCCGACCGGCGACGCCCAACCCAGGCGGGGCGGCGGCGGTGGCGGGCCGGTGATCGAATACGTGCGCGGTCCGATGCGGATCGCGATGGCCCCGGTCGCCTCCGCGAATCCGAATGACGCCGGCGTCGGCCGCCGGCGCGGCAAAAAGCAGCGGCGCTGGGATCGCGGTCCCGGCAGCGGACCTCCGCGTCGCTACGAAGAACGCGGACCCGGTGGTGGTGGACCGCAGCAACAGGGCGCGAACCCGAACGGCCCGAACGGGAACAGTCCGAACCCGAACGGCCCGAACGGCCCGAACGGCCCGAACGGCGATGGCCGTCGCCGTCGCCGCCGCCGTCGCCGTCGTGGCGGCAACGACATCCAGCCCGGTGGCGCGATGCTCGAAGCCGGCAACGGCCAGCCCGACCCTAACAACGGCACCCACGATCCGGGCGCCCCCGTCAGCTTCTTCGAACCGAGCGCCGACCACGGCACCACCGCACAGGCTCCGCTCGGCCCGGATGGTCAGCCGTTGCGCAAGCGCCGGCGCCGGCGCCGGCGTGGACGCGGTGGTCGCAACCGCGAGTGGCGCGCGCAGACCGGCGGCGAAGGTGGCGACGGCGGCGGTGCTCCGCCGACCGAAGGCGCCGGCGAGTAGCGACCGTCGCGTCGAGGTGAGCGGATTCGCCTGTTGGCGATCGTCCGCCGCCCGCGTACGCTTCAGGCGTGCTCGATTGGCTCGGCTCCGTTCAGATTCGCAAGCGGTCCGCGAGTCGGGTCGAGCTCGATCTCACCCGCGCGACCGCGTGGACTGGCTGGGGCCTCGCCGGCGTGGGCGCCCGGGTCGCGTGGATCGGCCCGATGTGGGCGTTGGTCATCGGCGGCGTGTTGATCGCGAGCGGCGTGCTGCTCGGGACGTTGCGGCGGCACCTCGTGTTCGATCGCGAGGATGGCCTGCTCCGCAGCGAACAACGGATCCTCGGGATCCGGAGGCGATCCGCCATACCGTTGTTTCACCTGCGCGCGGTCGTCGTCGCCGCACGCCGCGGCGGGATGTATATCGCGTATGTCGAACGACGGATGGGCGGCACGATCCATCTCGACGAAGCGCGCAAGCCCGGACCACTACTCGCGTTGGCCGAGGCGATCGCGGATGTCGCGGAGCTCCGGCTCGTCTATGACGCGACGACCCGCATGGCGGCTTCCGACTAGCCCGCGGGGTAGAAAACGATCCGCCGTTCGAGATACCGTCCTGCCGTGCGCTGTTCCTGGTGTCTCGTTGCTCTCGCGCTGGGTGGGCTTGCCGGGTGCAAGGATGACAGCTCCGTGGCCGCGACCGCGAAGGCCAAGGAGCAACCACCGGCCAAGCTCGCCGGCGTCTATCCCGAGGCGTTTCAGTGCGACAGCATCCTCAGCGTCGAGCAAGTCGGCGCGTTGCTCGGTGGCCAGGCGCACGTCCTGGATTCGGCGAGCTCGGTGCCGCGCGGCATCGCGCACCCCTGCAACTACGAAGTCACGGTCGAGGGTGCCGCCGAGTACTGGACCTATGACTTCGATTGTCGCGACGGCGCGAAGCAACGCGCCGACAAGCTGTTCGAACAGTACAAGACGGGCTCGAGCGACAACATCGAGCAGTACGACGCGCTCGCGGATGCCGGCACGATCAAGCCGAACGACGCGGGCACGTCGATCGCGCGGCCCGAACCGGCGATCGAGGTCGACGTCGGTGCGAAGGGGCTCGACCATCACGGCCAGGGCCTGATCTTCATCGACGACGATGCGCCGTGCTACGTGCGCGTGATCGGCCCGGGCGCCCCGCACCGGCTGGCGCTCGCGCAGGCGATCGCGAAGCACCTGACGTTCGCGAACGCGCCGATGACTCCGCGCCCGCTGAAGTAGCTCGTGGTGGCCGACGAGCGCCGCGCGCTGCTCGTGCTGGCCCTGCCGCTCGCGGCCCAGCAGGTCGGCAACCAGCTGATGGGCATGGTCGATGCCGGCATGCTCGGCCGCTACAGCGATGCCGCGCTGGCCGGCGCCGGGCTCGGCAACAACCTCCTGTTCGCGATCACCTCGCTCGGCATGGGCATCGTGATGGGCATGGATACGGTCGTGCCGCAGGCGCTCGGCGCGGGCCGGATCGCGGATGCTCGGCGCGCCGTCGGCGCCGGCCTCCGGCTCGCGGTGCTGGTCGGCCTGATCTCGACGTTGCTGGTGTTCGGCACGCCCCTGCTCATGCAGATCGTCGGCGTCGATGCCGACGTGCTGCACGAGGCGCGCGCGTACGTCTACCTGCGCGCGATCGGCATCGTCCCGTTCCTGATCACGATCGCGCTGCGCTCGTTCCTCGCCGCCCATCACCGCACGCGACCGCTGATCGTCGCGGTGATCGTCGGCAACGTCGTCAACGCGGTGCTCGACTACGTGTTGATCTTCCGGTGCGGGCTCGGCGTGCTCGGCGCCGCGCTCGCGACGACGCTCGTCCAGGTCCTGACCGTCGTGCTGTACCTGGTCGCCACCCGCGCGCTCTACGAGGATCCCGCGCCGCCATCGACGAACGCGGACCTGCGCGAGGTGCTCCGCTACGGCGGCCCGGTCGGCGGCCAGATCTTCGCGGAGGTCGGCATCTTCGGCGTCGCGACCGTGATCGCCGCGCACCTCGGCGAGCTCGATGCGGCCGCGCACAGCATCGCGCTCAACATCGCGAGCTTCACGTTCTCGTTCGCGGTCGGCGTCGCCGCGGCCACCTCGGTGCGGGTCGGCCATGCGGTCGGTGCCGGCGACCTCACGCTCGCCCGTGCGCGCGGGCTCCAGGGCATCCGGCTCGGCCTCGTCGTGATGGCCGGCTTCGCGGCGGCGTTCCTGGTCGTCCCGGCGCTGATCGCGCGCGCGTTCACGAACGACGCGGCGGTGATCGTCGCGACGGTGCCGCTGCTCCACATCGCGGCGCTGTTCCAGCTCTCCGACGGCGCCCAGGCGATCGGCGCGGGAGCGCTGCGCGGGCTCGGCCGCACCGGCGCGACCTTGTGGGCGAACCTCGTCGGCCACTATGCGTTCGCGCTGCCGCTGATCTTCATCCTGGGCTTCGGGTTCGGCCTCGGCATCGTCGGCGTGTGGTGGGGGCTATCGGCGGGGCTGACCGCGACCGCGATCTACCTGCTGATCCTGTTCGTGCGGCTGACCCGTCAGAAGTAGCTGTCGAAGCCCGCGATGAAGTGGGGGTGGAACGCTGGGTTGTTCGGCGCGCTCTGCAGCGGCAGCGCGATATCGAAGCGGAACAGCGCCCGCGAGGTCTGCGGCACGAGCAAGCGGACGCCGGCGCCGAGGTCGTTGAACAGCTTCATCTGGCGTAGCGAATCGGCCGCGCCCCCGACCTCGTAGAACGCGACGGCGCCGGCGCGCAGCATCCAGAACGGGATCGGCGTCGTGCGCAGCTCCGCGTCGCTCTTGACCAGCCGGCTCGAGTCGTTGCGCGGCGAGCGGAACTCGTTGACGTTGTAGCCGCGCAGGCCGCTGTCCGAGCCGATCGCGTAGTACGCGTTCTGCGTGTTGTGCCACTGGGTATCGACCTCGCTCTGCACGATGATCCGGAACCAAGCGATCGTCGGGGTCGCGAACCGCAACTGGACCGCCGCGCTGTTATCGATCGACGTCCAGTCATGCGGCGCCGTGCCCTGGAAGCGCATCGACGCGCTCGCGGACGGATGGATGAAGCCATCGCGCAGCCACGACCAGATGTAACCGACCGACACCGTCGGGCGCGTGAAGTTCAGATCGCCGCCGAGCGCGGTCAGGCCCTGCGCGAGCGTGACCGAGAAGCTCGGCCCGAGCTGGACGTCCTCCGCGAGGTCGTAGGTCGAGACGTTGCGGACCGTCGTGTAGCGCGGCTGGAACAGCGTGTAGCCGACGAACGGCTGCGAGATCACCTCGGCGCGCGGGAACACGTCCTGTGCGAACAGCTGGAGCGCCGAGGCATCGAGGTAGGTGGTGTAGTTGTCGAGCAGCGACGAGCGCGCGCTCGACACCGTGTAACCGAAGCTGAGCTGGTGCTTGAACCGGGTGCCCCACTGGCGCACGCCGTTCGCGCTCACCGCCCAGGTCCGCGAGCGATATTCGTACGGCACACCGGAGTCCGGATCGACGTAGAGGTCGTACGGATCCATCCGGCCGTCGAACGAGCGGTTGATCGCGTCGCGGAACGTGAACGACGTCCCCCAGCCCCACTCGCTCGCGAGCGACCACAACGGCTTGGACAGCGTGACCGTCGCGTCCGAGCCTTCGGAGTGCAAGGTCGTCGCGTCTTGTAGGCCGCGCGGCGCGCCCGGCACCGCGGTCTGCATCCCGGTCACCGGGCTGAAGAACTTCGTGGCCTGCCGGGTCAGCACGTCGTCGAAGCGGACCCGAAAATCGAGGTGCTTGCCGAGGAAGTCCTTGTCGATGAACAACGGGCCCACCGCGATCGCGCCCGGGTCCATGACGACCGCCGCCGCGAACACGTCGCGGGTGCCGAGGAAGTTGTTCTCCGAGAGCGAGAACGACAGGTTGGTCAAGGCGCCCTGCTGGAACGTGTACTGCGTGTTGAGCCGCAGGCTCCAGATATCCCGCGTGACGACGAGCAGCTCGACCCTGCCCGGGATCGACGATCTCACCGGGATCAGCGCGATCACCGAGCTGTACAGCGGATCGTGGAGCCGGCGCGCGCTCTCCTCGACGCGATCCTGATCCCAGACCTCGCCCTTGCCGATCGTGAGCTCCTCGCGGACGCGGCCCTCGCGGCTCGTGTAGTGAAACAGGTTGAAGAACTGGAGCCAGTTGTCCTCCGCGAACACGTCCTCGTTCTCGACGACGACGTGGTCGATCACCTTGCCCCACGGCTGCGGCTCGACCTCGAGGCCGCGGCGCTGCAGCGTGCGGAGGATCGAGCGCCGCTCGAGCGACGAGAACGTCGCGACCCAATCGCACCTCGGATCGTGGGCGGAGCACAGCGCCGCCGCGGCGTGGCGCGCCTCGACGGCGTCGGCGGGCTCGTGGTTGGCCACGACGGCCGGACGTACCGACGCCGGCGGCACGGGGACCACCGCCGAGCCCGAGCCCGAGCCCGACGTGATCGGCGGCGCAGGCGAGCCCGAGCCCGAGCCCGACGTGATCGGGGACGCAGGCACCGCGGCCGCGCCGGATCCCGTGCCCCCTGGAGCCGGATCCGGAGCCGGAGCCGGAGCCGGAGCCGGCGTGCTCGGTTGTGCGAGCGCGACGCGCGCAAGACAGGCGAGAACAAAGACGCTGCGCACCGACCTCGCGATGGTACACGACCGCTAGGGCGCCAGGCCGTGGGTGACGCGCGGGTTCTTGCCCAGATCGTCGACGCCGGTCACCTGGCCGAGGCCCGCCGCCTCGAACCGCGCACGCACGGCATCGGCCTGGTCGAAGCCGTGCTCGACCACGAGCGCGCCGCCCGGAACGAGGAAGTCGCGCGCCGCGGCGCAGATCCGATCATAGAACACGAGCCCGTCGGCGCCGCCGTCGAGGGCCATCACCGGCTCGTGCCGGACCTCGACCGACAACGTCGCGATCACCGCGGTCGCGATGTACGGCGGGTTCGCGACGATCAGGTCGAAGCGCTCGCCGGCGACCGGTGCCCACAGATCGCCTTCGCGGACCTCGACGCGGCCGACGAGCGCGTTGCGCTCGACGTTCGCGCGCGCGATCGCGGCCGCCGCCGCCGAGAGCTCGGTCGCGATCACCTGGGCGGCCGGGAGCTCCTTCGCGAGCGCGAGCGCGAGCGCGCCGGAGCCGGTGCATAGATCCAGCACGCGGCACGGCGCGCCGCGATCGACGCGCAGCGCGAGCGCGACCTCGACCACCGTCTCGGTGTCGGGCCGCGGGACGAGGACCGCGGGCTCGATCGTGAGCGGCAGCCCCCAGAACTCGTGCTCGTGCACGAGGTACGCGACCGGCTCCCCGGCGAGCCGGCGCTTGATCAGCTCGCGGTAGCTCGCGAGCTCGGCGTCACCGAGCGGCTGGTCGAAGTTCATGTACAGCTGCGTCCGCGAGCACTGGAGCGCGTACGCGAGCAACAACTGGGCCTCGAGCCGCGCGGCGCCGATGCCGTGATCGGCGAAGCGCTTGGTCGTCCAATCGAGGACGGCGAGCGTGGTCCAGGTCTGCGGCACCCGCCTGCCGTATAGCACTAACCGACGAGCACGAGATCGCCGTGGTCCATGCCCGTGGAGGGCGCGACCGCGATCGCGCGGATCGCCTCGAAGATCGTGGTCGGATCATCGCGGTCCGGATCGAGGCCCGCGGTCCGGATCGCCGCCATCGTCTCGGGCGTGACGTACGCCCCGGGCGCCCCCTCGGTGCCGAGCACGATCGCGGCCCACGGCCCGTCCTCGAGGATCCGCGCGAGCCGCAGCGCGAGGTGGTGGTGCCGGCCGCGCAGGTGGCACACGCCCCAGAATACCCGCATGATCGCGAGCGGCTCGGCGTCGCGCAGCACGGCTGCGATGTGGGCCGTGATCGTGTCGACCTCACCGCGCAGCGCGTCGAGCTCCACGGCCTGGAGCCCGAGCTCGTCGAGCTCGTCGCGAATCACGTCGCGCGCCGCGAGCAGCGGGAGCGCGCGCTCGACCAGATCACCGTCCCGCGGCGGCACCGTCGGACCCTCCCCGACGGTGGCGAGGTCCGCGGTGTCGTCGTCGCACAACACGAACGTCCGAGCCGGCGCCAGCGCCAGGCGCACGAGCTTGCCGCCGCCGAGCTCGGGCCCGATCAGGCCCTCGGCGCCGTTCGCGATCAGGAACACGAGCTGGTCGCTCACCGCGGCGGCCGCGACCAGATCGACGATCAGCTCGCGCGCGAAGCTCGCATCGGCGGCGCTCCAGGGCGGCGCGAGCACGACCCGTTGCCACCCGGCGGGCAGCTCGCCCGGCTCGTCGCGCGTCGCGAGGCACACCCCACGCTGGACCGGGCCGAGCCCACACGCCATCCCAACCGCGACCTTGCCGAGCGCGATCGCGAAGGCATCGGTGACGTCGCGCTGCGTGCCCGCGAGCTGCGCGCGGATCACGCGCGCGGGCTCGAACGCGTGGGCGATCCGGCGGACGAGCTGCGGTGCGAGCTCGCGGCCGATCACGCGAACACCACGATATCGCCGTGGTTGATCCCGGTGGCCTGCGTGTAGACCAGCGCGCCTGCCGCGGCGAGCGCGGATCCGGCGTCGCAGCGGACGAGCGCGGCGGCGGGATCGATCCCGGCGGCGCGGATCGCGAGCCACGTCGCGCCGTCGACGAACGCGCCCGCAGGCGCCGGTCGATCTGCCGGCTTGGGCCCGTCTTGACCGTCGCTGCCGGCGACGAACGCGAGCCGGTGCTGGCCGCGGATCCGCTGAGCGAGCTCGAGCGCGAGCTGCTGGGCACGACCACCGGTGCCGTGGCCGGGCGGCAGCGCGATCGTCGGCTCGCCCCACGCGAGCACCGGCATGTCGGCCGCGAGCCCGGCGAGGCGATCGGCGCACGCGGTCACCGGCTCGACCAAGGGGCGCGGCACGGTGTGGATCACGGTCGCGTGACGGCGCAGCTCGACGTGCATCGCGTCGAACAACGCGCGCATCGGGATCGCCAGCTCGCAGCGATCCTGGGGCCGCGCCGTGCACGTCGGGCCCGAGCCGACGACGCCGACGTCATCGTCGAACACGTCGCTCGCGACCAGCGTCACGACCGGCGCCGTACAGCCCCGGGCGAGCCGTCCGCCCTTGAGCTGCGAGCGCGCGATCCGCGCCGCGTTGAGCTCGTGGATCGTCGCACCGCGGTCGGACAGCGCCTGGATCTCGGTGACGAAGCGCTCGATCGAGAGGCCGGCCACCGGGCGTTCGACCAGCGCCGACGCGCCACCCGAGATCAGCGCGAGCACGGCATCCTCGGGACCGGCGGACGCGACCAGGTCGATCACCGCATCGGCCGCCGCGAGGCTGCGCTCGTCGGGGACCGGGTGGCTCGATTCGATCACGTACCAGCCCTGCGGCACAGGCAGGTGGTCGAGCGCGTGGGTCACGCACACGCCGTGGAACACCGGCCCGGCCCCACGCGCCATCGCGAGCGCCGCCTTGCCGATCGCGAGCCCGAAGATCAGCCGGCCATGGATCGGCGTGGCCGCGAGGTGCGCGCGCACGCGGATCGCCGGATCGCACGCCGCGACCGCGGCCCGGAACATCGCTTCGCAGATCAGCCGATCGAGGGCCATGACGCGAGCACGCCGTTGATCCGATCGATGCCCTCGGCGAGGCGGGCCTCGGCGACGCCCGTGAAGCACAGCCGCGCGTGCGCCTGGCACGCGTCGCCGAACGCGCCGCCGGGCGCGAGCAACACGCCGTGCGCCGCGAGCTGCTCGAGCACGGGCATGCAGTCCGCCCCGCTCCACCTCGAGAAATCGACCCACAGGTACGCGCCGCCCGGCGGCAGCGCCGCCGGCGCCTGCAGGCGCGCGCGGGCGAGGTCGCGCGCGGTGCGATAGCGCGCGCGCGCCGTCGCGAGGAAGCCCTCGCCGGCCGACATCGCGTGATACGCCGCCATCTGCATCGCGACCGGGACGTTGTAGACGGTGTGGTTGACCAGCTTCTTCACGGTCGCGATCACGCCGGCGGGCCCCAGCGCGTAGCCGACGCGGAGGCCGGCCTGCGCGTAGCTCTTCGCGAACGAGAACGTCGTCACCGTGCGCTCCGGCGCGCGCGTCGCGATCGAGATGTGCGGGTGATCGTAGGCGTAGTGCTCGTAGACCTCGTCCGAGAGGATCCATAGATCGTGCGCGCGCGCGATCCGCACGAGCTCCGCGATCTGCGCGCCATCGAGCATCGCGCCGTCGGGGTTATTCGGACTCGCGACGTACACGACCGCCGTCCGTGGCGTGATCGCCGCCTCGACGTGGTCGAGCGCGACCTCGACCGCGCGCACGCTCTGCGCGATCGCCATGCCCTTGATCAGTGGCCAGTGCGGGGTGACCAGCACGACCTCGTCGCCCGGATCGCACAGCGCCTGGAGCGCGCACGCGAGGGCGTGGGTCGTCCCGACGGTGATCTGCACGCCTGCCGCATCGAGCTCGATCCCGTTGGTGGTGCGCGCCTTGGCGACGATCGCGTCGATCAGCGGCTCCCAGCCCGCCGGCGATCCGTACGCGTAGACGTCCGCCGCCGCGAGCTCGGGCCAGCGGATCGCGTCGAGCGCGTGCGCCGGCGCGAGGTGGGTGTCGCCGATCTGCAACGGGATGACGTCGCCCGGGAATCGCGCGAGGTGCTCGCGCAGCCGCGCGAAGATCGACGCCGGTGTGGCGTGCCCCGCAGCCGACATCGAAGGGAACCGCGACACGCCGCGAACCTAGCATCCCGCGCCGCCAGTTCGTGTACCTTCGGGTCGATGTCCCCCGAGCTCGAGCCCGCCTTGCAGCGGAGGCGGCCGCTCGGCCTCGAGCTCGTGCTCGTGATCCTGGTCTCGATCGGCGTGCTGGTCCCCGGGATCTGGAAGTACTCGCTCGTCGATCCGTGGGAGACCCACTACGGCGAGGTCGCGCGGATGATGCTGCAGGAGCACGACCTCGTGCACATGCAGTGGCCCGGCGGGCAATCGCCGACCGAGAACGAGGGCTTCCGCAGCAAGCCCGTACTGACGATGTGGATGGACGTCGCGGGCATGACCGCGCTCGGCGTCGGCAAGGACGGCGGCTATTCGGGCGAGCTGGTCTCGACGGTCCGGACGCTGATCGGGATCCGCCTGCCGTTCGTGTTGTCCGCGATCATGGGCCTCACGCTGATGTGGCTGATGCTCGCGAAGCTGGTGTCGCGCCGGCTCGCGTGGCTCGCGCTGCTCGTCGTCGGATCGACCCCGTTCTTCTGCCTGATCTCGCGCCAGGCGATCCCCGACATGCCGCACTGCGCGTGCGTGATGGGCGCGCTCGCGATGTTCACGCTCGCGATCGAGGACGGCGAACGGCCGCTCGCGCGTGCGTTCTCGTTCCGGCTGTTCGGGCGGCGCCGGCTCGAGGTCGATCACGCGCAGCTCGTGCTCGCGATCACCGGCGCGTTCGTCGCGGCGCAGGCGATCTACTACGCGATCTACTTCCTCCTGTCGCCCCAGCTCGCGGTGCTGCGGTTCCCGAACCCGGTGATCTTCTTCCCGCTGTTCATGGGCCTGTTGTTCGCCGGGCTGTGGCGTAACGGCTGGATGGTCGTGCGGTTCGTGCCGGTGATCGTCGGCTCGCTGATCGCGCTGAGCGTCGCGGGTTGGACCCGGCTGCGGCTGCGGCTGCGGCGGCGCCCCACGCGCGGCCGGCCGTTCGCGGAGGCCATCGATCGCTGGGACCACTTCGCGCCCGACCGGTTCGTGATCCGCGTGCTCGCCTACCCCATCGTGTGGATGCAGGGCGACGACTGGCCCGCGACGAACCGCGTGGCCGATCACCTGCTCGAGATGGCGCCGATCACGACCATGCGCCAGGTCTACATGCTGTGGTGCTACGCGCTGCTCGGCCTGTCGATCCTCGCGAAGGGGCCGCCGGGCATCGTGGTCGCGGGTGCGGTCGGGTTGTTCTATCTGGTCTTGTTCGGGCGCTGGCGCGACCTCTACGAGGGCAAGTTCGAGATCAAGCGCGGCCTGTTGCTGATGACCGTCACGTTCCTGCCCTGGCACATCGCGATGTGGCTCAAGGACGGGATGCGCTTCATCGACGAGTACCTCTACACGCACATCCTCAACCGCGCCGGCGGCGACCCCGACAAGTCGCTCGGCACGTTCGAGTACTACATCACGCAACTCGGCCACGGCATGTGGCTGTGGGCCGCGTTGTTGCCGGCCGCGCTCGCGCTCGCGATCCTCAAGTCGCGCACCGAGACCCGCGAGGGTCGCGTGCGCATCATGATGACGCTGTGGGCGATCTGCGGGTTCGCGGTGTTCGGCATCGTGCAGACCAAGTTTCACCACTACATCCTGCCGATCGTCCCCGCGCTCGGCATCCTCGTCGCGTTCTTCCTCGACGATCTGATCGCGCGGCGCGAGCGGCTCCATCCGCTGTACGCCGCGCTCGGCATCGGCATCGTGTTGCTCGTGACCCGCGACCTGATGTGGGAGCCCGACCGCTGGATCGAGATGTTCACGTTTCGCTACGACCGGCCGTGGCCGAGCGCCGAGCCGTGGGCGATCGACCCCTCGGATGGCTTCCTGGCGCTCGGCGCGATCGCGTGCGCGGCGCTCGCGATCACCGCGGTGTGGCGGCGCGCCGGCGTGATCGCGCTGTGCATTGCCGGGCTCGCGATCGGCGTGTGGTCGCTGCAGGCGTACATGCCGGACGCCGGCAAGCACTGGGGCATGCGCGAGGCGATGGCGAGCTATTACCGCGAGCGCACGATCTATGGCGAGAAGCGCGTCTACTTCGGACCCGGCGAGGTCGTCGACGAGCTCGCTGGAGCCCCCACGGTGTTCCACTTCGACACCCGGATCCCCGACAACCTCGTGGTCGGCCAGCCGATGACGATCACGATCCAGCTCGACAAGGCGACCGGCGACGACAAGATCATGGACAAGCAGCTCGCGCTGATCGGCAGCGCGACCGCGATCGCCGATCACACGGTCACCGTCACGCTCGCGCCGGGCGAGCGCGACAAGCTCGCCGCGTTCGTCAAGGAGTGCGCCGATCGGGTCGCGCGCTACCGGCCCTCGAAAGATCCGAAGAACCCCGGCGACGTGCCCCGCGGCCACCGGCCCGTGCGCTACCTCGACGCCGATCGCCTGATCGCGTGGCAGCTGTACTGGCGCGGCGAGAACTTCTGGTCGCAGGACGAGATCTTCGGCTGGGCACCCGAGGTGCGCACCGGGTTCGACAAGCCCGATAGCGCCGAGTTCTTGAAGTACCTCAACGACCGGACCAGGGCGCCGCTGGGCCGGCGCTACTTCCTCGTCACCGAGGCCGGCCGCGCGACCAGCGTCAAGTCCCTGCTGCCGACCCAGCGCGCGCGAGAGACCTTCGAGGTGATCGACACGACCTCGAACAAGTTCTCGATGACGTCGTTCATCCTGTGACCGCGGGATGACCCTGATCGCGTTCAACAAGCCGTACCTCGTCCACTGCAAGTTCACCGACGAGCAAGGCCGCCCGACCCTCGCCGGGTTCGGCCTGCCACCGCGGGTCTACGCCGCCGGCCGGCTCGATCACGACAGCGAGGGCCTGTTGCTCCTCACCGATGACGGCACGCTCAACCAGCGGATCACCGACCCGCGGTGGAAGGCCGCGAAGACCTATCTCGCGCACGTCGAGGGCACGATCGGCGAGGACGCGCTGGCACAGCTCCGCGCCGGGGTCACACTCAAGGACGGGCTCACCTTGCCGGCGGGCGCGCGCGCGGTCGAACCGCCTGCCTGGCTGTGGCCGCGCACGCCCCCGATCCGCGTCCGCAAGACCGTACCGGATGCGTTCCTCGAGCTCGTGATCCGAGAAGGTCGCAACCGCCAGGTCCGCCGCATGACCGCCGCGGTCAGGTTGCCGACGTTGCGGCTGATCCGCACCGCGATCGGCCGTTGTACCGTCGACGATCTCGCGCCGGGGCAGTGGCGCGAAGTACCTACATCGCTGGTCGGCTAAGGCAACCTGAACGCCACTTCGCTGTCCAAGCCTTAGATCGTCGATCGGGCTGGCGCGTGGAATCTTGATGCTATCCTCGACCGTTGAGGACGAAGTCCTGGGGAGCCATGGCGCAACCTACTGATACCTCGGTGATCCAGCGGCTGATCGGGCGCACCCGCCTCCGGATCCGCGCGCAGTGGGCACTCGAGGGCGCCACGACGGCGACCGTGATCGCCTCCGCGACCGCGCTCGTCTCGATCTTCCTCGTGCGCTCCGAAGCGGTCGCACCGGGCACCGGCATCGCGATGCTGATCGCGGCGGGCACGATCATCGCGCTCGCCGCCGCGATCTCCGCCGCGCGCAAGCTCGACGACGAACGCGTCGCGCGCCGCATCGATCGCGCGTCGAACCTGTCCGATCGGCTGTCGACCGCGATCGCGTTCTCGCGCTCGCTCGCGGCCCGGCCTCCGACCCAGCCCCCGGCCCAGCCCCCGGCCGACGGCGAGACCGAGGCCATGATGACCGCGGCGATCAAGGACGGCGTGCGCTCCGCGGCGCGCGCCGATGTTCGCGCCGCCGCGCCGTTCGCGTGGCCGCGAGACCTCCGCGCCGCGCTCGGCTTCCTCGTGCTGTCCGCCGTGGTGGCCGGGCTGTCGCTGCCCACGGTCGATCGCGGCGCGAAGGTCTACCGCGCACTTCCCGATCACGCGCCTCCCGGTGCGGAGATCACGATCGAGGGCGCGAACCTGATGACCGGGCTGGCCCGGCCGCTCGCGGCGTTGCCGCTGCGTAACACCATGGGGGCGCCGCAGCTCGCCGCTCCGACCGGCGGGGCCGCCGCACCCACGCAGACCGGCTTCGTCCCGACCGACGCGGCGGTCTACCTCGGCACGCTCGCGAAGTCGCGCCCGGTCCAGGTGCTCGATTGGTCGCCGACCCAGATCATGATCCAGCTCCCGAACGATGCACCGCTCGGCGATCAGCAGCTGCTCGTGTTCATCGCGAACGACCGCGTCGGCATGGTCGACTTCACCGTCGTCGATCCGAAGGACGTGCGCTACCACAAGCAAGACTCCGTCGCGCTCGATCCCGACGAGAAGGCCTATATCGAGGCGATCCTCGCCGAGCTCAGGGACGTCGCACAGCGCGACAAGGTCCCCGAGCTCGAGGACTTCGCGAAGAAGATCGAAGACCTGCTCGCGAAGGCCGAGGACGGTGAGATCTCGAAGGAGCAGCTGCTCGACGCGCTGTCGAAGGCCGAGGATGCGCTCGCGAAGGACGCAGATCCCAAGCCCGAAGAGATCGCCAAGCAGCTCGGCGATGCCGGCAAGGAGCTCTCGAAGGAGCAGCTGACCAAGGAGCTCGGCGACGCCCTCCAGAACCACGATCTCGACAAGGCCAAGCAAGAGCTCGAGAAGCTCGCCGACAAGCTCGACCAGAAGCAGCTCAGCGAGCAGCAGAAGCAGGATCTCCAGAAGAAGCTCGAGCAGGTCGCCAAGGACATGCAGCAGCAGGACAAGCAGCAGGACGACAAGCAGCAGCAGCAGCAGCAGCAGCTGAAGGACCAGATCCGCCGGCTCGAGCAGCAGAAGGACCAGGCAAAGAACGACCAGCAGCGCCAGGACATGGAGCGCCGCCTCGAGGACAAGCAACGCGAGCTCCAGAAGCTCCAGAAGGACCAGGACCAGAAGCAGCAGTCGGACCAGCGCCGCGCCGTGAAGCGACTCGAGAAGGACATGGAGAAGGCCGCCGAGAACCTCCAGAAGCCGCAGAAGGATCCGGACAAGCCCGGCGACCAGCAAGATCAAGAGCAGAAGGACAAGCAGGCCTCGCAGAGCCTCAAGGACGCCGCCCGCGAGACCGGTCGCGTCGACAAGGACCAGCGCAAGCAGGCGACGCAGAAGAAGATGGGCTCGCAGATGGACGACCTCCGCGAGGCGATGCGGCGCGCGAAGCAGAAGGGCAACAAGGGCCCGAACGACCCGTTCAACAAGACCGGCAAGAACCAGGACTTCATCTCGCGAGCTCGCGGTGGCAAGGGCCAGGGCGGCCAGTGGAAGCCCGGCCAGCAGGGTCAGGGCCAGGGCCAAGGCCAGCAGGGCCAGGGTCAAAACGGCGGCCAGGGCTCGGGTCAGGGCGGCGACACCTGGGGCACCGGCCACGACGACAACCTCACCGGAGACGAAACCCACAAGACCGGCCACGACAAGGACCAGGAGCTCCAGGGCGCGTCCGGCGACAAGGGCGGCTCGACGCGCGAGACCATCCTCGCGGCGGCCCAGAAGGGCTTCGCGAGCGTCGGCTACCAGAAGGTCTACGCGAACTATCAGCGCATCGTCGAAGAGGTGATGCGCACCGAGAAGCTGCCGTCCTCGTACAAGTATTACGTGAAGCGTTACTTCGCGAACATTCACCCGAACATGGCCGCGCCCCCCGAAGGATCGAAATGAGCACTGCGACCGCCGCGAACATCGAATCGACGATCAGCTCGTTCACCACCGATCTGCGCGCACTCCGCGAAGAGATCGGCACGATGATCGTCGGCCAGGAGAACATCGTCGAGGGCGTGCTGATGTGCCTGCTCGGCGGTGGGCACGCGTTGCTCGAGGGCGTCCCGGGCCTGGGCAAGACCATGCTCGTGCGCACCCTCGCCGAGACCATCCACGCGAACTTCTCGCGCATCCAGTTCACGCCCGACCTGATGCCCGCCGATATCGTCGGCACCAACGTGATCGTCGAGGATCAAGGCGGCAAGCGCTTCGAGTTCTCGCGCGGCCCGATCTTCGCGAACATCGTGCTCGCCGACGAGATCAACCGCGCGACGCCGAAGACCCAGTCGGCGCTGCTCGAGGCGATGAGCGAGGGCTCGGTCACGGTCGCGAAGCAGACCTACCAGCTCGACAAGCCGTTCTTCGTGCTCGCGACCCAGAACCCGCTCGAGATGGAGGGCACCTACCCGCTTCCGGAGGCCCAGCTCGATCGGTTCTTCTTCAAGCTGGTCGTCGAGTATCCGAACAAAGAGAACCTCCACACGATCCTCGACCGTACGACCGCCGATACCGTGCCGAAGCCGCGCGCGGTGATCCACAAGGAGCGCATCCTCGAGATGCGCGAGCTCGTCCGCAAGGTGCCGCTCGCCCGCCAGATCCAGGACTACGCGGTACGGGTCGTGCTCGCCACCCATCCCGAGAACCCCGAGGCCACGCCGAAGTCCAAGCAGTTCATGCGCTACGGCGCGTCGCCGCGCGGCCTCCAGGCGGTGATCCTCGCCGCGAAGATCCGCGCGTTGCTCGAGGGCCGCTACGCCGTCTCGATCGATGACATCCGCCACGTCGCGCCGCCCGCGCTCCGCCACCGGATGATCCTCAACTTCGAGGGCGAGGCCGAGGGCGTGGAGTCCGACGCGATCATCGACGAGATCCTGAAGGCGACGAAAGAAGCGTAGTGGCCGCACCCGCCACATTCGTGCCCATCACGCGCGCCGCGAACCCCGCGCGGGACCGCAGCGGGCTGTTCGACGAGAAGTTCTTGAAGACGCTCGAGCACCTCCACATGGTCTCGCGCAAGGTGTTCTCCGGCAACCTCCGCGCCGAGCGCCGCACCCGCAAGGTCGGCTCCGGCATCGAGTTCGCGGATCACCGCACCTACTCGCGCGGCGATGACTTCCGCTACATCGATTGGAACCTGTACGGCCGGCTCGACAAGCTGCTGCTCCGGCTGTTCGAGGAAGAAGAAGATCTCCACATCTACATCCTGATCGACGTCTCGGACTCGATGGCGATCGGCTCGCCCTTGCCGAAGCTGCACTACGCGATGCAGGTCGGCGCCGCGCTGACGTACGTCGGGCTCGCGAACCTCGACCGGGTCTCGATCATCCCGTTCGGCGATCGGCTGACCGACCGCCTGCCGCTGTCGCGCGGCAAGAACCGGATCTTCCGGGTGTTCGACTTCCTGCAGAAGTGCCCGATCGGCGGCAAGACCGAGCTCGCCGAGTGCATGAAGGACTTCGTGACCCAGAACAAGCGGCGCGGCCTCGCGGTGGTGATCAGCGACTTCTACGATCCGCAGGGCTTCGAGCAGGGCATCAACACGCTGCGCTATTACAAGTTCGAGCCGTTCGTGCTCCAGGTCTACGACGTCCGCGAGGCGAGCCCGAAGCTCCACGGCGACCTCGCGCTCGTCGATTGCGAGACCGGCGAGACCAAGGAGGTCACGGTCTCGAGATCGTTGCTCGAGGCCTACGAGCGCGAGCACGCGAAATACTGCAAGGAGCTCGAGAGCTACTGCACCAAGTACGCGCTGCCGTTCTTTCGCACCCACACATCGATCCCGTTCGACGAGCTCGTGCTCAAGATCTTCCGGTCCGGAGGGTTCTTGCGGTGAGCTTCCTGGGCCCCATCGGGTTTGGCCTGTGGGCGTACGTCGCGCTCGGCGCCGCCGCGCTCGCGGTCAGTGCGTACATCATCAAGATGCGGCGCCGCCGCTTCGAGGTCCCGTTCGCGAGACTGTGGCAACGCGTGCTCGAGCAGAAGGACGCGAACGCGCTGTGGAAGCACCTCAAGCGCTTGGTCTCGCTGCTGCTGATCCTCGCGATCCTGGGGATCCTGCTGTTCGCCGCGCTCGATCCGACGCTCGGCGCCGTCGATCGCGAGGCCCGCTCGGTCGTGATCCTGCTCGACGCCTCGGCCTCGATGAAGGCGATGGACGGCGACGAGGCCGGCACGAAGTCCCGGATGGACGTCGCGAAGCAGCGGGCGAAGCAGCTGATCGACTCGATGGGCGGCGGCGACGTCGCGATGGTGATGAAGGTCGATGGCCAGGCGACCCCGATGAGCCGGTTCTCGAACGACGGCCCGATGCTCGACCAGATCATCGACGACAAGATCGCCGCGAGCGACACCCCGGCCGACCTGCCGCGCGCGCTCGGCGCCGCCGCCGATGCGCTGCGGGATCGCCCCCATCCATTGATCGTGATCATCTCGGATGGGGCGTTCCCCGAGAGCCAGCTCGGGCACGTCGAGTGGGGGCCGCCGCGCGCTGGCGCCCACGCCAACCTCGCCGCGATCGACCTCTCGAACATCGACGTTCGCTACCTGCCGGTCGGCCGGCGCAGCGACAACGTCGGCATCATCGCGTTCAACGTCCGGCGCTACATCGCGAACAAGGCCGCGTACGAGGTCTACATCGAGATCCAGAACTTCGGGCAAGAGCCGGCGCATCGCCAGCTCACGCTCTACAACGGTCAGACCGCGGTCGACACCAAGCGCCTCGATCTCGCGCCCGGCCAGCACGTGCGCCAGATCTACCCGAAGATCCCCGGCGGCGAGGACAACCAGCTACGCGCGACGCTGCGCCCGGTCGACGGCCCCGGCGGTACCGATTCGTTCGCGCTCGACGACACCGCGTACGCGCTGTTGCCGGCGCGCAAGAAGCAGAAGGTGTTGATGGTGACCTCGGACAACCTGTTCCTCGAGGGCGCGCTGCTGGTCTACGACAACATCGATCCGCTCAAGGTCTCGCCCGCGGAGTACGCCGCGAAACCGTCGATCGCCGACGGCATGGACGTCGTGATCTTCGACGACTACACCCCCGATGCGCTACCGCCGCCGCCGGCGTCCCTGTTGTTCTTCCATCCGACCGGCGAGCACTCGCCGTTCGCGATCCGCGGCATGGCGCAGACGCCGCACATCACCGAGATCGACGAAGGCCACCCGGTGATGCGCTGGGTCACGATGAGCGACGTCTACATGGACAAGAGCGAGGTGTTCGCGCCGGATCCCAAGAAGGGCGAATCGACGCTCGCGCGCTCGGTCACCGACCCGATCATCGTCGCGAAGCGCGATGGCC
The DNA here is from genome assembly GCA_039922635.1 of Kofleriaceae bacterium. GTDB lineage: Bacteria > Myxococcota_A > Polyangia > Haliangiales > Haliangiaceae > JABFXX01. Next base: position 22,642 of record JBDTEH010000353.1, read on the forward strand.
GCCGCAAGATCCTCGCGTTCGGGTTCTCGCTGCCCGCGAACGGGCGCGATAGTGCGACCGACCTGCCGATGCGGGTCGCGTTCCCGATGCTGCTCGTCAACACGCTCGATTGGTTCGCCGGAGATCAAGCCGATCTGCTCACGACGTACGCGACCGGCCAGCGCGAGCGCGTGCCGCTCGACGGCGTCGTCGGCGCGACCGAGGCTGAGGTCAAGGGTCCCGACGGGACGATCACCCACACGCCCGTGCTCGACGGGCTCGCCACGTTCTACGGCCAGAAGGTCGGCTACTACGACCTCACCGCGAAGGCGAATGGCAAGGCGATCGCCTCGATCAGCCTCGCCGCCAACCTCGCGTCGGCGAGCGAATCGGATATCGCACCGTCGAGCTCCCTCACGCTCGGCGGCAAGCAACTCGAGGCCCCCGATGCGTTCGCGATCACGCACAGCCAGAAGCTGTGGATCTATCTGCTCCTGCTCGCGACCGGTCTGATCGTCATGGAGTGGGTCACCTACCACCGCAGGATCACCGTGTGATGGCCGAGCGCCGCTGGCTCAAGTCGTTGGCCTCGCCCGGTTCGTTGCTCCGGATCGCGATCGCGATCGCCGCCGCGGTCGCGATCTGGTTCGTGATCTCGGCGTGGATCGGCGATCGCACGAGCGTCTCGGTCGCGGTCACGTCGCGACCGATCGACCTGTTGTCGCCGCAGTGGTTGCACCTGATCGCCGTGATCCCCGCGTTCTACGTGCTGCGCGTGCTATCGCTGACCGACCTGTCGTTGCTCCAGCAGGTGGTCCAGGCGACCCTGCGTTCGCTCGTGATCGCCGGCATCGCGATCGCGCTGGCGCGGCCATCGTGGATCACCCAGACCAGCAAGGTCTCGACGATCGTGCTGGTCGACGTTTCGGATTCGGTGTCCGACAAGCAGCTCGCCGCTGCGCGCCACTACGTCCAGGCGATCGAGGAGGCCGAGGGCGATGGCAACCTCCAGGTCATCACGTTCGCCGAGAAGCCGGCCGTCGTGCGCGCCAAGGGCGGCACCTCGCTCGTCGACGCCATCGCGCGCCATGCCGGAGCTGGCCGGGCCGGTGGCGGCGCCGGCACCGACATCCAGGCCGCGATGCAGCTCGCGTACGGGCTGTTCCCGCAGGGCTTTGTGCCCCACATCGTGATCATCTCCGACGGCAACCAGACCGAGGGCGACGTCGCGGTCGAGGCGTATCGCGCGAAGGACCTCGGCGTGAAGGTGTCGTGGAAGAACTTCGACGCCGACCCGACCCCGGAGGTCCGCGTCGTCGGCGTGACCACGCCCGATGACCTCAAGGTCGGCCAGCCTTACGACGTCACCGCCGAGGTGTGGTCGAC
>JBDTEH010000354.1:0-57878 GCA_039922635.1 Kofleriaceae bacterium
CAGCTCGATCACGGCGACCTCGTCGATCTGGAGGAACTGCCCGGCCTGCGCCGAGTTCAGGATTTCCGGAGGGGCGTATGGCTGGAACGAGTACGTGCCCATCGCCGGGTTGTCCCTCGGCTCGGGCGGCGGGCGACTGGCGAGCGCGGCCAGCCCGCCCTGGCTATCTGGATCGACATATTTGGAGACCAGATTGGCGATCAGGTCCTTCTTGTGGATGCCGAGCGCCGCGGCCGCACGGTCGAGTTTGTCGACGGCGGTCGTGGGAATTCGTACGTAAAGCGGGGTCTGGGGTGTGACCTTGCGCGACATATTCACAAGATATCCACGAAATATTCTAGCGTCAAGCTCGACCCGCAGCCCTACGCCGCGAGCGCGGCCGGAACGCCGACCGGGATGCTCAGCGTGAACGTGGTCCCGAGCCCGAGCTCGGTGTCGAACCGGAGCGAGCCGTGGTGCTTGTCCACGATGATCGCGTGCGCGAGCGCGAGGCCTTGGCCGGTGCCCTTGCCGACCGGCTTGGTCGTATAAAACTGGTCGAAGATCCGCGCGCGCGCGTGCTCCGGGATCCCGGTGCCGGTATCCGCGATCGTGATCACCACGGCGCCGGCGGTGCTGGTCAGGCCGATCCGGATCGTGCCGCGCCGATCGGTACCGGCGACCGCATCGCCCACCGCGTGCGCGGCGTTGACGATGATGTTGAGGATCGCCTGATGGAGCTCGCCCGCGAAGCACATCACCGGTGGGAGGTCGTCGAGCGCGCGCTCGACGTCCGCGACGTGCTTGTACTCGCCCGCAGCGATCACGAGCGCGCTCTCGATCGACTGCCGCAGATCGACGAGCGAGCGCGCACTCTGCGCCGGATGCGCGAACATCTTCATCGAGCGCACGATCGTCGCGACGCGCTCGGCGCCCTCGCTCGCGCGCGTCACCGCGGCAGGTAGGTGCTCGCGCAAGTACGACAGGTCGGCGTGCTCGCAGGCCTCGGTGGCGCGGCGGATCGCTTCGGCGTCTCCGGTCGCCTCGAGCGCCGTCTGCTGGCGCTCGACGAGCTCGATCAGATCGCCGACCGCGTCCTTCGCGAACGACATGCTGTCGCTGATGAACTGGACCGGCGTGTTGATCTCGTGCGCGACGCCGGCGGCGAGCCGGCCCACCGACTCGAGCTTCTGCGCCTGGCGGAGCTCGCCCTCGAGCGAGACCTGGTGGGTGATGTCGAGCATGATGCCGCGCAGGCGCTCGCCGACCAGGCTGCTGAAGAACGTGCGGACGTGGACGACGCGCGCGGAGGTCGCCAGGCGATAGTCGATCGGCTCGTTCGGCGCGCGCTCGCCGCGCACGAAGCCCTCGAGTGCGGCCTCGACGCGCTCGCGGTCGTCATCGTGCAGCGCGATCCCGATCTTGAGGTCCTCGAGCTTGGCATCGAAGACCTTCTCGGCCTGGGGCGCGAGGTAGCGGTAACGCCGCGCGACGATGTCGTACTCGAACGGGATCGCCTCGGTGTTCTCGACCAGCGCGCGATAGCGCTCCGCGGATTGCTGGAGCGCGTGTGTTCGATTCTCGACCTTGCGCTGCACGGTCCGCGCGGTCTGTTGCAGGGTCGCCTCGCGCATCGCCGCGTCCACCATCTCGGTGCGCGCGCGCACGCAGCTGCGGATCAGCACGGTGTCCTCGAACGCCCACCACGCCCCGAACGCGAGCAACTGCGCCGGATCGTTCGCCGTGGCGATCAGCGCGCAGGCGGTCGCGGTCACGAGCACCTTCCAGTCGCGATAGAACGCGAGAAACGCGAGCGAGCCGCAGATCTGGATGTCGGCCGGCCGGCCGAGCGCGTGCATCAACACCACCGACCAGGCGATCTGCGCGACCGCGATCGTATGGCGGGTGAGCGCGTGGCCCGGCCACATCACGATCGCGGCGATCGGGACGACGGCGATCACGGCCTCGAAGCCAACGCCGCGCTGCACCCCCGCGGTGACGAGCCACTGGGCGATCATCAACCACAGGAAGACGTGATCGGTGACACGATAGTGGCGGTCGGAGATCGAGGCAAAGATCCCTTCCCAGGGTGGTTTCGGTGAGGCCACGCCCAGGGTTCATCGGCCGCAGGGCAGCACTGTCGAGACTACCGAGGCAGTTCGCACCGCCGTGGATGAGAGCCCGATGAAAGCGAACCTCCGTCGACAAACGGTCAGCTCGTGATTGTTTACAATCCTTGGAGAGCCTCGTACACCGGTCGGCATGAAGCGCTGGATCTTCGTCATCGCTGTGCTCGCAGCCTGCGGCCCGGGCACTCGGAACGGGAACGGGACGGCCGATGCTTCGAACGGAAACGGCTCGGGCTCCGGTAGCGGCTCCGGCAGTGGCTCGGGTAGCCAGAACTTCAACGTGTACGCACATTCCGACACGGTGCTCTATATCGTCGACGTCAACGCGAAGACCTTGAACACCGTCGGCCCGTTCAACGCGCCGGGCAACGATGTCATCACCGACCTCGCGGTCGCCCCGGACAACACGATCTACGTGATCTCGAACAGCGCGATCTACACCGCCAGCGCGACCGATGGTCACGTCACGAAGCTCGGCACGCTCGCGGCGTGCGGCAACAAAGGCGTCGCGCTCACCACGACGCCCGACGGCAAGCTGTGGACTGGCGACTTCATGGGCACGCTCTGCCAGATCGATACGACCCAGTCGCCGCCGGCCGTGTTGCCGCCGATCTCGATGACGAGCGGCATGGCGCTGACCGGGGACTTCGTCGCCGTCTCGAACGGCACGGTGTTCGGCACCGCGTACAAGAAGACCGACTCGGCGAACATGGGCACACAACTCGACAACGTGCTCGTCAAGCTCGACATCTCGACCGGCACCGTCACGCAGATCGGCCCGACCGGGTACCCGAAGCTATTCGGCGTCGCGTTCGCCGCCGGCCAGGTGTTCGGGTTCACGCACGATGGCACCGGCCACGTCGTCACGATCGACCCGACCACGGGCACCGGCACGCTGTTCGGCACGTTCAAGGACCCGAGCACGAATCAGGGCATCTCGTTCGCGGGCGCAGGCGTCAGCTCGCTCGTGCCGATCATCGAGTAGCTCTCACGCGCGGCTCACGGGGCGTTCCGTACGGTCCCGGCATGAAGACCATCGCATCCACGCTGCTACTCGTCTCCGCGCTTGTCCTGCCTCTCGCCGCGGCGGCGCCGCCGCCGTCGTGCCCCGCTGCGGTGACCGGCGCGATCGCCAAACAGTTCCCGAAGGCCACCGTGCAGCGCTGCAAAGCGGAGCGCGAGGATGGCCACGACCAGTTCGAGGTCAAGCTGACCAAGGCCGATGGCGGCAAGCTCGAGGTCGACGTCTCACCCGCCGGCGCGATCCTGCAGACCGAGGAGGTCGTCGGGCTCGATCAGGTGCCGGCGGCCGTCATGAAGGCATTCGCCGCGAAGTATCCCAAGGCCAAGCCGACCCGCGCCGAGAAGCAGACCCCGGCGACCGGCAAGGCCTCGTACGAGCTCGCGTTCCAGACCGACGGCAAGCGTAAGGAAGCCACGTTCGCGGAGGACGGCCGGTTCGTCGAAGAGGAGTAGCCGCGAGCTCGCAGGGACACTTCGGGCGGGCTGCGGTGTTACATGGGGGTCCGTCAGCCGCCCGTGCCTGTCGATCCTCACAGTTACTACTGCACGTACGGCCCGATGGTGCTCCGGCGCTGCCGGAAGCTCCTCGGCGACGATCACGCCGCCCGCGATGCCATGCACGACGTCTTTGTCCATCTCCTCGGCCGCTCCGGCGAGCTCACCGATCAGGCGCCTTCGTCGCTGCTGTTCCGGATCGCCACGAATGTCTGCCTCAACCGGCTGCGCACGCGCAAGCGCCGGCCCGAGGACGGCGATGCGCTGCTCGTCGAGATCGCCGAGCGCACCGACCCCGCCGCGCGCAGCGCCGCCCGCGCCGCGCTCGACGCGTTGTTCCGCAACGAGCCCGACGACACGGCGGTGATCGCGGTGCTGCACCTCCACGATCGGATGACGCTCGAGGAGGTCGCGGCCGAGGTCGGCATGTCGGTGTCCGGCGTCAGGAAACGGCTCGCGAGGCTGCGCACGAAACTCCACTCCATGGAGCCCCCACCATGACCACTGTTCCTGATTGGCTCGTCGAGCGCGCCGCGCTCGACGAGGTCCCACCCGCGAGTCGCGATCGGCTCGCCGGTGCCGAGCTCGCCGACCCGATCGCCGCGATCCATACCGCGAACGCCGCCGAGCTCGCCGCGTATCCGGCCGGCCCCGCCGTCGCGATGATCGAAGCGCGCGCCGCGACCGCCGCCAAGCGTGCCGCCGAACGCCGGCGGCTGCGCAGGGTCACGCTGGTCGGGCTCGCGACGAGCGTCGCGGCCATCGCGGTGGTCGCCGGACTGGTGTTCCAGCACCCCTCGCCGGTCGAGCCGGTCGCGTCCGCGCACCACCAAGTGAATCGCGACGACGGCGTGCGCGTCAAAGGCAGCGCACGGCTGATCGCGTTTCGCCAGGTCGGTGATCAGGTCGAGCGGCTCGACGCCGACGCCGTCGTCCACGAGGGTGACCTGCTCCAGCTCCGTTACAACGCCGGCGGCAACGGCTATGGCGTGATCGCCTCGCTCGATGGTGCCGGCGGCGTGACGCTGCACTTCCCGCTGCGCGAGGATGGGCCGACGGCGATGGCGGCGAAGACCACGACCTTGCCCCAGGCCTACGCGCTCGATGACGCGCCGAGGTTCGAGCGCTTCTTCATCATCACCTCGGCGGAGCCGATCGACGTGCCCGCCATCCTCTCCGCGATCCGCGCGCTCGCCGCGCGCCCCGACAGCGGGGAGGCCGAGCTCGACCTGCCGGCCGGGCTTCACCAGCGGTCACTTCGCCTGCGCAAAGGAACGCCATGACTCGCCTCGTCCTGTGCCTCGCCGTCCTGTGGTCCGTCACCGCCGCCGCTGCACCGAAGGCGCCGCTTCGCCGGTTCGCCCTCGTGATCGGGAGCAACAGCGGTGGTGGAGCCCGCGAACAGCTGCGTTACGCCGGCCACGACGCCACCACGATCGCCGACGTGTTGCGCCAGCTCGGAGGGGTCAGCGACGTCGACCTCGCGCTGCTCAGCGAGCCCGATACCAAGGCCGTCGACAGCGCGTTCGACGCGCTCGCCCAGCGCGTCCGCGACCAGCGCCTCAAGGGCCAGCGCGTCGAGCTCGTCGTCTATTACTCCGGTCACGCGGACGAGACCGGCATCTTGCTCGGCGGCGCACACTACGACTACGGCCACCTGCGCCAGCGCATCCGCGACGTGCCGGCCGACGTCCGCATCGCGATCGTCGATAGCTGCGCGTCGGGTAGCTTCACGCGGATCAAGGGCGGCACCCACAAGCCACCGTTCCTGCGCGACACCTCGAACCAGGTCGAGGGCTTCGCGTTCCTGTCGTCGAGCTCCGCCGACGAGGACGCGCAGGAGTCCGACAAGATCGGCGCGTCGTTCTTCACGTACTTCTTCGTCGCCGGCCTGCGCGGCGCCGCCGATCGCAACCACGATGGCAAGATCACGCTGACCGAGGCCTACGAGTTCGCGTACGAACAGACGCTCGGCCGCACCCAGAACACCGTGCACGGTCCGCAGCACCCCGCGTACGACATGCACCTGTCGGGCACGGGCGACGTCGTGATCACGGATCTGCGCGGCACCGCGGACTCGACGCTCGTGTTGCCGTCCGCGCTGCGCGGCCACATCACGATCGTGGACAAGACCGGTCGGGTCGCGATCGAGCTCACCAAGGAGGCCGGCGATCCACTGAGCCTCGGCCTGCCGAACGAGACCTACACCGTGCACGTCGACAACAAGGACGGCGAGTTCGCGGCCACCGTCACGATCGACCACGTTGGCGAGATCACGTTCGACGACGACGCGCTCCAGCGCATCACGCCGGAGCGCACCGTCGCGCGCGGCGGCGAGCACGCGGGCGACAGCCAAGCGCCCGACGGCAAGGACGGCAAGGACGGCAAGGATGGCAAGGACGACGACGACGAGCCCAAGCGCTCGCCCTGGTATCGCGAGATCGCCGCGGGGTTCGGCGGCGGCCTGCGCGTCGAGCGGCCCGAGCACATGGAGAACTTCGACGCGCTCGTCACGTTCGGCGGCACCGAGCGCGAGGTCCACGGCGACCCGATCGTCGGCGTCGCCGAGACCGGCGACCTGTCGCTCGGCATGACGCTCGGCAACACCATCGGCTTCGCGTACGACATGAGCCTCGGGTTCGGCCCCGGCGTGTTCGTGGGCGATAACCTCCAGCTCGGCGCGACGATCGGCTTCGGGTTCTCGGGCGTGACCAGCGGGGTCCTGCCGTTCGCGTGGAAGGTGCCGACCGATCTGTTCGTCGTGCTCGAGTTGTCGCCGGAGATCCGGCCGATGGCGTACTTTCGCCAGACCTACATCCTGGGCAACGACGCGCGCCAGAACGGCTCGAAGCTCGCGCGCTGGGGCGACGAGGCCGAGGTCGGCGCCGGGCTGCGGTTCAGCGGCAAGCTCGATGGCTTCGTGTACGGGAGCCTGCGCGAGATGATGGGCGAGCGCTACTGGGGCCTCGGGATCGGTGCCATCTTGTAGGGGATGGCAGAACTCCCGGTTCGCATCGCGGTCGTGCTCGCCGGCGCCGTCGCGAAGGGCGCGTTCGAGGCCGGCGTGCTCCATACGCTGGTCCGCGCGAACGTCCGGATCGTCCGGATCGTCGCCGCGAGCTCCGGCGCGCTCAACGGCACGATGCTCGCCGCCTCGGTCCGCGCGCGAGAGCTCGAGGCCGGCACCGCGAAGCTGGTCGAGCTGTGGCGCGACCACGCCGGCTGGACCGACGTGTTCCGTCCTCGCCTGCGCCTGCTGCGCACGGTGCAAGGGATCTCCGATAACACGAAGGTGCTCGCGTTGCTGCGCGCGCAGATTCCCCCGATCCCGGTCGGTGACGAGATCCACCTGCGGCTGCTCACCGCACCGCTCGGGGGCATCACCGGCACGATCGGTGATCACCCGGCCACGACCTTCGAGGCGGTGCGCGACTTCACCGGCGCCGACTTCGCGACCGCCGAGGCGCTCGAGCCGGTGTTCGCGGCCGCGACCGCGTCGTCGGCGTTTCCCCTGGTGTTCGCGCCGGTCACGCTCGATGGGCTCGGGCCGTGCGTCGACGGCGGCGCCGTCAACAACACGCCGATCGCGCGCGCGCTCGACGGTCCGCTCGGCACCGAGATCGATACGATCGTCGTGATCGCGACCAGCGTCGAGCTCCGCACCGGGCCGCCGCCCGAGGTGCACGGGCTCTCGCTCGCCTCGCACCTCGGCAGCATGCTGATCGGAGAGCGGCTGTATCGCGACCTCCGCGCGACCGAGGCCGCGAACGCGAGCCTGGCCCGGCTGACCGCGCTCGTCGCCGCCGGCGTGCTCGATCGGGCGCAGCTCGATCACGTGCTGGCCGCGCTCGACTGGACCGGCCGCCGGCCCGTCCAGATCATCCAGATCCGGCCCGTCGAGGAGCTCGCCGGATCGTCGTTCTCGGGGTTCTTCGAACCCGCGCTGCGGGCCGAGCACATCACCGCCGGCGTCGAACGTGCGCGCGAGGTCCTCGCGAACGTGAAGCTGCCGGCGCGCTAGCTATTTCGCGATGCCGTTCGGGACGTTGTGAAATCATCGTTGACGCGATCGCCGTGATCGAATATTGGTCTCGGCCTCGCTGGAGATCGAGGTCTCCACTGCTTTCTGCGCCAACCGGCGTCGGAACGCACGCTCGCGTAGCTGGGTTCCAAGCTATTCGTGGAGCGTGTTCGTGCTGCCGACGTTCCGGGGAGAACGACGTCACCAGCGGGACCGGGAACTGGAGGTTCGAATCCTCCCCCTCCACTGGAGGGTGGCGAAACGGTAAACGCATTGGGCTTGCTCACCCCAACATCCCAACCGTCTCGAACACGGTAAAAAACCTGAGCTGGTCGTCGGCGATCTTCGCCCGGTAGCTCGCTACCACGCAGCGCGAGAGCGATCGCGAAGCCGTCCCGCAGTCCCGCACGAGCCAGCTCGATCTCACGATCGGCGCGCTCGGACGTCGCTGCGACGACGCTCGCGATCACCTCGCGCTCCGGAGACCCCGCGCAGCCGCACACATGACCCTCCGAGGCGTGTGCCATGGCGCGATGGTGGACTTCGCCGGCGGCCGCCTTTTTGTCGTGGTCTGTCATCAAGGAGTGATGTGTCGTGAATCGTCTGATCCTGAATCTCAACCAGCGTGCGGTCTTGATCCGTGATGGCCAGGCCGTGCGTGCCTTTGGTCCCGGCCGGTATCGGCTGTGGAAGCGGTACGACCGCGTGATCGCGTTCGATATCGACAAGCTCGCGTTCACCGCGCCGGCCGAGGTGCTCGACGCGCTCCCCGCGGCGTGGTTCGAGACCGTTCACCTCGCCCATGGCCAGTACGGCATCGTCGAGAAGGACGAGCGTCCGGTCGCGTTCCTGCGTGCCGGTGTGCAGCGGCTGTGGAAGCTCGATCCGAGCGTACGCGTGCGGGTGTTCGCCGAGACCGATCCGCTGCCACCGCTCACCGCGGAGCTGCAGCAGCTGATCCCGGCGGCCGAGCTGCTCGTCGCAAACCTCGAGCTCGATCAGCGGGCGGTGCTGCTGCGCAAGGGTCAGCCCGAGCGCGTCCTCGCGCCGGGTCATCACGCCTTCTGGGGCAACCAGCTCAAGCTCGCGACGTGGAAGGTCGATGACCTCGCGTTCTGGGCGCAGCCGGAGGTCCTCGCGATGCTGCCGGTGACCTGGTACCGCACGGTCGAGCTCGCTGCGAACCAGCGCGCGATCGTCCTGCGCGATGACAAGCCGCGGCTGTTCTTGCGCCCGGGTACGCACCGGATCTGGACGGTCGATCCGAACGTCGAGATCCGCACGTTCGACATCACCGAGCCGGCGCCCGAGCTCACCGACGAGCTGCGTGCGATCGTTCCGGCCACGGAGCTGATCGAGGCACCGGTGCGTCAGTTCGAGAAGGGCCTCAAGTACGTCAACGGCAAGTTCGAGGGCATGCTCGAGCCGGGCCGTCACGCCTTCTGGAACCATCCGAACGCGCGGGTCACCGTGCACGTAGTCGACACGCGCGTGCAGCAGCTCAAGATCGAGGGCCAGGAGCTGATGACGCGTGACAAGGTCACGCTGCGTCTGACGCTGACGGCCGAGTACGCACCCGCCGACGCGCCGACGACCGTTCACGCGGTCGCCGACGTGAAGGAGGCGCTGTACCTCGCGGTTCAGCTGGCGGCGCGCGAGTTCGTGGCCGGGGCCACGCTCGACGAGTTGCTCGAGGGTCGAGATGCCCTGGGTCGCTACCTCGAGGCCCAGGTGCAGCCGCGTGCCGAGACGTTCGGTCTCCGGCTGCACCGGGTCGGTGTCAAGGACGTGATCCTGCCGGGTGAGATGAAGGCGCTGCTCAACAAGGTGATCGAGGCCGAGAAGGCCGCGGCCGCCAACGTGATCATGCGTCGCGAGGATGCGGCCGCGACGCGCAACATGGCGCAGACGGCCAAGGTCATCGCGGACAACCCGGTGCTGATGCGTCTCAAGGAGCTCGAGACCCTGAAGGACGTCGCCGAGAAGATCGACGAGATCAAGCTGATCGTGGGTGCCGAGGGCTTGAAGCAGCTGTTCACCCCCGAGCTGAAGACCAACAACTAACGGCGACCGGTGCAGGGCACCGGTCGGTATTCTTTGCGCCGGCAGGTCGATCTAGAACGTGCCCGCGGCGTGCTCGCCGGGGTGTATGGTCGACCCGATGAAGGGTCTCCTCGCGCTACTCGTCCTGTGCGTCGCGTGCGGTCCCGGTGGACGCGGCGACGACGACTTCGGCACCGGTGATGCGAGCACCGGGGGTGGCGACGCGGCAGGCATCGGCAGCGGCAGCGGCAGCGACGAGGCGGTCTACGTCTACGCGCACACCGCGTCGACGCTCTACCGCGTCGATCCCGACACGCTCGCGATCACGCCGGTCGGCGACTTCGCGTGGCCGTCGGGCACCGACACGATGACCGACCTCGCGATCGACAAGACCGGTCAGATGATCGGCGTGTCGTTCACCTCGGTGTATCGCGTCGATCCGACCAACGCACACGCGACGCTGCTCAGCCCGCATCTCGACGGCGAGTTCAACGGCCTGTCGTTCGTGCCCGCGGACCAGCTCGGCCAGACCGGCGACGACGTGCTGGTCGGCACGCGCAACAGCGATGGCAAGGTGTTCCGCGTCGATCCGATGACCGGCGCGACCACCCAGGTCGGCGACATGGGCGCGGCGTATGCGTCGAGCGGCGACCTCGTCGCGGTCGCCGGGTTCGGCACCGTGCAGACCGTGACCGGCAACGGCGCCGATCGCCTCGCCCGACTCGCACCGCAGACGTTCGTCGCGACGCCGATCGGCACCGATACCGGGTTCGGCGAGATCTGGGGCGTCGCGTACTGGAAGAACAAGATCTACGGGTTCACCAATGGCGGCGCCTTCATCCTGATCGATCCGACGACCGGCGCGGCCACGCTGGTCAGCAACACCGGCATCGGCTGGTACGGCGCCGCCGTCACGACGCTCGCGCCGGTCATCCAGTAGGGTCCCACGTTCTACGAACCTACTCGAGCACGGTGCCGCACGCGTTCGGCACGCTGTCGCCGCCGCAGCTCGCGCCGTCGGGGCAGTCGCCGCAGAACACCAGGCCGCCGCAGCCATCGCCGAGCGAGCCGCACGTCGCGTTCGCGTCGGCGCAGGTGCGCGGCGTGCACAGGCCGGTGCCGCACTGATTCGGACCACCCTGCCCGCACACCTCGCCGTTCGCGCAACCGCCGCACGCGAGCACCACGCCGTCGTCGCAGCCGTCACCCGAGGAGCCGCAGCCGATGCCGAGCTGCGCACAGGTCTTCGGCGTGCACGCACCGAGCTGCGGGCCGATGCACGCCGCGAGATCGAACAGCATGAACTCGAGCGTCTTCTCCTGCGCGGTCAGCGGTGCGGCGCTGCACTCGGCCGGGAACGTCGCGCCGGCCGAGCTCGCGTTCGAGACGTGGAAGTCGCTATACAACACGCGGCCGCACTGGGTCGCCGGCAGCGGGTTCGGCGCGTACGCGACCGGCGTGTCGAACGTGTAATGGAGCGGTGCGGTGAACGGCGCGCCGGTCGCGTACAGCCAGCGCTGGGCGGGCGTGCCGGCCGCGGTCGCGGGCGTCGCGGTGACGGCGTCGAAGTCGTGGCGCACGGTCGCGAGCTCGATCTGCCCGGGTGTGGTCGACGCGCCGACGAGCTCGAGCCAGCTCGCGAACGCGATCCGCCGGGCCTGGGTCGCGGCGTCACCCTGCAGCGTCTGATCGACGAACGCGGTCGCGCTGTCGGCCTGCGCCTGGTTGACCAGCCACGACGCGGTCTGCGACCACGGCCTGGGGCCGGTGTTCGTCCCGGTGAGCCCGGTGCTGTCGGTCAACCACACGTAGCTATAGTGGGTCGCGAACACGCGGCCGCCCGCGTTCGCGAAGTCGATCACGCGCTGCTGCTCGAGGGCGGTCTTCATGACCTGCTCGCCGACGCACTCGAACAGCACCAGGTCGTAGCGCGACAGCGCCGAGGCGCCGTCGATCAGCGATGACACGGACGGCGTCGAGGCATCGATCACCGCGCCGTTGTCGTGAAACAGCTGGACGCGGCCGAACCCGCTCGGGTTCGTGAACTCGGTGTCGGCGAGGCCGGCCTTGCGCAGCACGCAGTGCAGCGTATCGACCTCGCCGGTGCTGACCGCCATCAGCGGGATATCGCTGCGCAGATCGCCGGGCTCGCCGACCCGCGTGCGCGGTAGGTGGGTCTGCGCCGCGGTCAACGTCGTGTTCGCGCAGCACGCAACGCTCGGGATCGTGATCTGGCGGCGCCACCGGCCGAGCTGGATCACGAGCGGGATCGAGGTGCCGCACGGCGCGTTGTCGATCGTGAACGTGCCATCGACCGCGGTCGTCGCGCTGACCAGCGGCGTGCCCGAGACCAGCGTGCTGCACGATTCGCACGCGACGCCCGGCGCGAACGCGGTGACGCCATAGCGCGGCGGGCCCTCGCTGCCGTTCGGGACGTAGACCAGCGCGCCATAGATCGGATCGGGCGTGCCCCACGTCGCGGTGTCGTCGTGGCCCGGCGAGGTGATCGTGCCGGTGATCGTGGTGTGCGGCTGGGCGGTGCACGCGTCCTGGTGCGTGCACAGGCCGGTGCACGCCTGCACCCCGCACGCGTTCGCGGCGCCGTTCGCACCGCAGATCTCCCCCGTCGCGCAGGCCCCGCAGCTCGCGGTCAAGCCGCCACAGCCGTCGGCGATCTTGCCGCAGTCCGCACCGGCGCCGGCGCACGTGCGCGCGACACACGCGCCGCTGCCGGTGCCACCGCCGCACGCGAACGGCGTCCCATCGCCGCCGCAGAAGTCGGGCGCCGTGCAGGCGCCGCAGTCGATCGCGTTGCCGCAGCCATCGCCGACCGGCCCGCACGCCGCGTTCGCACTCGCGCAGGTGACGAGACCGCACGGTCCGGCGTCGATCCCCGCATCGCCCGTCGCACCCGGGGTCGAGATCGGGAAGCCGTCGCGCGACTTGCACGAGACCAGGACGAGGACGCCCACGACGAGGCAAACCTGGCGCACGTTCTAACGATCTCACATCGACCTGCGGAGCGCCGCCCCGAAGTTTCCCAACACCCTGGAACGCCTCGGCGGTGCGCCGCTTCGACGGGCTGTGGCCCAGCGTCGTCGGGCCTCCATCACCCAAGCTGCGCAAGCTTTACACACTGCGCACGATGCGCTTTCGCTTGCACGGATCGATCGCCATCGTGATGATGCCGCGCGTGCGCATCCGCAACTTGATCGTCGTGCTCGTGGTCGCAGGTTGTTCCTCGCCGGGCTCGCAGGACGTGCCCGATTCGGGGCTCGGCAGCGGCAGCAACGTCAGCACCGATGCCGCGGTCGACGCGCCACCGGTCGCGATCCCGATCAAGCACGTCGTCGTGGTCGTCAAAGAGAACCACACGTTCGACAACTACTTCGGATCGTTCCCCGGCGCGGACGGCGTCGCACAGATCCAGACCTCGGCCGGCACGATCACGCCGCCGCACGCCCCCGACAGGACGCCGCGCGACCTGTGCCACGCGCACTCGTGCGCGCTCGCGGATCTCGCGGGCGGTGCGATGAATGGCTGGGACAGCGTCGCCGGCGCGTCGACCAACGGCGACAACCTGGTCTACGCGCAGTATCAGGAGTCCGATATCCCGAACTACTGGCAATACGCGCGCCACTTCGCGCTCGCCGATCGGTTCTTCGCGAACGTGCTCGGCCCGAGCTTCCCCGGTCACCTCGAGGTGCTCGCGGCACAGGCGGGCTGGGCGGTCGGCAACCCGCAGACCCAGATCCTGCATCCGTACTGGGGCTGCGATCAGGACGCGGGCACGACCGTCACCGTCGAAGATCCGCTGACGTGCACGGACAAGGAGGTGTTCCCGTGCTTCACGATCCCGAGCGTGCCGGACGTGCTCCCCGCCGGCGTCGACTGGAAGTTCTACGGCACGAACTTCTACATCCTCGGCGAGATCTGGTCGATGTTCGACGGCATCGACGCGATCCGTAACGGACCGGGGTGGGCCAACGTGATCAACGCATCGCAGTTCGACAGCGACGTCGACAACGGCACGCTGCCGTCGGTGTCGTGGCTCGTCGATCAGGACCTCGACGACGAGCATCCGAACGTCGGCAGCGTGTGCGCCGGCGAGAACTGGACCGTCGGCCACCTCAACCACTTGATGGCGAGCCCGTACTGGAAGGACACCGTCGTGTTGTTCACGATGGATGACTTCGGCGGCTGGTACGACCACGTCGCGCCACCGCGCCAGTATGGCTGCGACCCGACCGCCCCCTACGGGCTCGGGTTCCGGCTGCCGCTGATCGCGATCTCGGCGTACGCGAAGCAAGGCGTGTTTCACGAGGTCGCCGAGCAAGCCAGCATCCCGCGCTTCATCGAACGCGTGTTCGGCGCGCCCGCGCTATCGACGCTCGATCCCGCGGCGCAGGATGGTCAGGCGAACGACCTGATGGGCATGTTCGATTTCACCCAGACGCCGCTGCCGCCGCTGCCGCTGACCCCACGCAACTGCCTTTAAGCGCGCCGGAACAGCAGCGAATGGTTGTGGGCCGGCATCGCCACGGTCGCGGCGAGCGCGAACCCGGCCGCGGCCGCGACGAGGTCGTCGACATCGCGCACGCCCCAGCGCGGATCGCGCGCGCGGAGCGAACGATCGAACTCGGCATTCGACTCCGACGTGAACGCGCCGCCGAACCGATACGGGCCGTAGAGGTAGAGCAGCGCGCCCGGCGCCAGCACGTGCGCCGCGTGGGCGAACAGCGCGAGCGCGGCCTCCCACGGTGCGATGTGGACCATGTTGATGCACGCGATCGCCTGTGCGTCGAGCGGCGGCCACGGCGCCGCGACGTCGAGCGCGAGCGGCTCGGCCAGGTTCGCGAGCCCGACCTCGGCGCGCCACGCCGCGATGCTCGCGAGCGCCGCCGGATCGGCATCGCTCGGCTGCCAGGTCAGCGCCGGGAAGGCGCGCGCGAACGCGACCGCGTGCTCGCCGCTGCCGCTCGCGATCTCCAGCACCGTGCCGGCCGGGGGCAGCTCGCGCGCGAGCACCTCGCAGATCGGCTCGCGGTTGCGTTCGGTCGCGGGGGCGAAGCGCTTCACTCAGGTGATGATACGGACAGATCCCGAGCTATGCACGCCCGTGTGGCTGCGCGACAGTGCGGGGATGGAGGCGCTGCTCGCTCGGTTCGTCGCGGCGTTCGCGCGCGGCCTCGAGGGCGAGCTCGCGGCGATGCACGCCTCGGCCGAGGCGTTCGAGCTGCCACTCGTGCGCGGCGAGGATCTCGGAGCGCTGCGCTACAGCTTCGAGGTCGTGGCGGCGTCCGACAAGCTCGCCGCGGGCACGGTGTGCTCGCTGCGCGCGCCGCGGGGCGAACAACGCGTCACGATCGAGCGTACCGACGCCGGCCGGATCACGCTGCTGGCGACCCAGGCGATCGAGCTCACCGCCACGCCGCACGCGCTGGTGATCGCGCCGTGGTTTCTCTACGACCGCCTGCTCCAGGCGCTCGGCGAGCTCGCGCTCGATCGCCACGAGATCGCGCTCGCGCTCGGGCTGTTCGGCAAGCACGCGCATACCCGGACCCCGACGCCGCTGCGCTGCGATCATCACGGCCTCGATGCGAGCCAGCAAGCGGCCGTCCAGCTCTGCGTCGACCGCGAGGTCGCGTTCTTGTGGGGCCCGCCCGGCACCGGCAAGACGGTCACGCTGGCGCACGTCGTCGAGGAGCTGCTCGCGCACGACCAGCGGATCTTGCTGGTCTCGACCACGAACGCCGCGATCGACCAGATCCTCGCCCGGCTCGCCCAGCGGCCGTGGTTCGCCGCGGCCGTCGAGGCCGGGACCGCGATCCGGCTCGGCCGCAGCTCCGCCGAGACGTTCGGCGCCGAGCTCGGCGAGATCGTCGAGCGCGTCCACGGCGTGCATCGCGGCGCGCGGGACCGGCTGCGCGCGCGGATCGGGGACGTCGTCCAGCAGGTGCGGTTCGCCAAGGCGCTGGTCGTGGAGCTCGAGGTCGCGGTGGCCCCGCAGCAATCCCTGTTCGCCGCGCCGGCGCCGCGCCTGCGCGCTGCCGCGCTCGGCCGCGTGTTCTCGCCCGGCCTCGCCGACGCGATCGCCGCACTCGAGGCCACGGCCCAGGTCCGCGTGATCGAGCTCCGCATCGCACGCCTCGAGCGCGTCGAGCTGCTCGCGAAGGCCCGCGTCGCAGCGCACGCCGCCGCGGACCGCGATCTCGAGGCGCGGATCGTCGCGAACGCACGCGTCGTGATGTGCACGCTGACCAACGCCCACCTCGCGCCGGTGATGACCGGCGAGCGCTTCGACGTGCTGATCGCCGAGGAGGCCGGGATGGCGGCGCTGCCGGCGCTGTTCTACGCCGCGTGCCTGTGCCGGCGGCGCGCGATCATGGTCGGCGATCCGCGCCAGCTCCCACCGATCGTGCAATCGAACGACGAGCGCGTGCGCCGCGCGATCGGTCGCAACATCTTCGAGGTGGCGGTGCCCGATCCAGCGTGCTCCGAGGCCGTCGCGATGCTCGAGGTCCAGTACCGCATGCACCCCGCGATCGGCGCGCTCGTCGGGCGGTTGAGCTACGGCGGCCGGCTCGTGCACCGCGCCGATCCCGCGGCGACCGCGGCGATCGCCGCCCGCGCGCCGTTCCCCGGAGCGCCGATCGCGATCGTCGACACCTCCGGCCGTACGACCTGCCAGCGCGCGCCCAAGGGCGCGTCCCGGCTCAACCTGGCTTCCGCCGAGCTCACCGCGGAGCTCGCGCACGAGGCGGTACGCGCCGGCACGACCTCGATCGGCGTGATCACGCCGTACGCCGCCCAGGCCGTCGAGATCCGCCGCTTGCTCGCCGCGCGCGGGGTCGCCGACACCGTCGAGTGCAGCACGATCCATCGCTTTCAGGGCCGCGAGTGTGATGTCGTGATCCTCGATCTCGTCGACGCGGCGCCACTGCGACCGAGCGCGCTCGTCACCGGCGCCCCGAACCTCCTCAACGTCAGCATCTCGCGTGCGCGCGGCAAGCTGGTGATCGTCGCCGACGTCGCATTTTTTTTGGCCGCCGGCGGCCCGGTCGCGACGCTGCTGCGCGCAGCCGCCACGTAGCGTGGCAGTTCGGACCGGCCCGGCGTTTCGTCGTTGTCCGCGACGACGCGGGTGCGGTACCACTGCCGGCGATGCCGAGGTGTGGCCTGGTGCTCGCGCTCGCGCTGGCCGCGTGTAACCACACGCCCGGCGTCGCGCCCGACGGCGGCGCAGGTGACGGCTCACCGCCCGATGCGCCCCCGTCTCGCCACGTGACGATCACCGCGACGGTCAACCGCACGCGGTTCGTCACCCGCGAGCACATGCTCGCCGCCGGCGAGATGCAGATCTCCGGAGAACCGCTCGCCGAGGCGATGGGGCGCCACCTCTCGAACTACAGCCGCGATCGGCTCCCGACGGACCTGTACTTCGACTCGCAGTTCGGCCTGTCGTGGACCGACCTCTCCGGGTTCTCGGCCGCGATCGAATCGTACGAGTACTCGAAGCAACCGATGAACTCGCTCGCGTTCGAGTCGGGTGCCGGCACCTCGCTCGCGTACGCGCCGCTGGTCAACCCGAGCCACGTCACGGGCGCGGCGGCGAGCGCGCTGCTCGCGAGCACGCTCCAGCACTTTGCCGCCGGATCGCACGTGGTCGGGCGGTTCGTGTTCGCGCCGGGGACGTTCCCCTCGGGCAACCCGAGCGGCGACACCAACCCGACCGGCGCCGGCACCGGGGCGGCGAATCCGCTGGGCTGGCCCGGCATCTGGCCGACCGCCCACGTGTTCGCGAGCTTCGACCCCGCGATCGATCCCACCGGCGAGATCGCGCTCGGCTGCGCGATCAGCTCGGACGACGCTCCGGACGGCATGACCGGCTTTCTCGTCACGAGCGCGGACTACGAATGCGACGCGACGACGTTGCACCTGCGCGACCGCGCGGCCCAGATCGACTCGACGATCACGCCCGGCGCCGATGGCTTCTCGGGCTGGAAGTACGGCCTGTGGGTGCTGAACTACCTGCAGGTCATGCACGATGGCAACGAGGCGCCGGTCACCCGGGTCGCCGCGGCGGATCTCGCGAGCGTCGGTGCGCCCGGCAATCAGATCTATGGCTACGACGTCAACGGCTACTCGACCGCCGCCGGCACCTACCTCGGGTCGAGCGACATCGAAGGCTTCCAGGCCCAGCTGTTCATCGCGATGCTCGACAACCGCGCCGCCGACTGGCTCGGCCAGCTCTCGACGACCGACGGCGCGACGCTCTCGGGCTTCGCGAGCATCGCCGCCGCGCTGCACTACGACTACGCCGCACCGCTGCGCTGGTTCCCGCACGCGATCGCGGTCACCGAGGCCCCGGCACCGGCGTACGCGCTCGCCTCTCCCGACAGCGATGCGCTCGACCTGATCGGGCTCACGCTCGGATACTCCGAGATGTACGCGCTCAGTGATGCCGCGAACGCAGATGTCGGTGGCTCCCAACCGGCGGCGGCGATGTTCGACGGTGATCCGTTCCCGGCCGACGATCAGCAGGCCGACGGCGAGGCCACGCTGCACGACCGCGCGCTCGCGATGCTGCGCGTCGCCCTGATCGATCTCGATCGCCTGCACACCGACCCGAGCTCCGGTGTGCTCGTCGATAGCGTCGCGCTCGCCGGCGCGACCCCGCAGCGCGGCCACACGCTGTCGACGACGACCGCGGCCTACGCGGAGATCGCGTTGCGCACCGCGCTGCGCTCGCTCGGCGGCCAGCTCGAGCTGTACTCGAATAACACCCCGGATACGGCGCGCGCGCACGCGCCGCTCGACGGTCTCGCGATCGCGTACCCCGGTGACGCGACGCTGACGTTCTCCGCGCGGGTCGAGCAACTCCTGCGCGCGAACGCGGCGCTGTTGTACGACCACCTCACCGACGCGACCGGCCGCGCGTGGCGAGGCTGGGACGTCGTCGCGACCGCGCCGGTCGACACCAGCGACACGCTCGACGCGCACGCCGCCGCGGTCCGCGGCTTGTTCGCCGCCTACCTCGCGACCGGCGACGTCCGCTACCGCGATCGCGCGATCGCCGTGTTCGACCGGATGGACGCGGTGTTCTACGACCGCGACGCGCGGATCTATAGCGCGACGCCCGCGACGCCCGCGCCGCCCGCGCCGGTCGACAACGTCGAGTACACCCCGCTGCGGTTCGCGCTGGTCCAGAGCGCGCTGCGCGACATGTACGAGCTCGTCGCGACCCGCCCCGGTGGCGAGGCCCGCGTCCCGGTGCTCGAAGACCGCCTCGCGCGACTCGACAAGCTCGTGCTGAACGGCTGGGACGATCGCGATGCCAATCGGCTGATCGACTGGCCCGCCGAGTGCGTCGACGTCGTCGACGGCCTGCCACGCGGCGGCCTCCAGATGGCGGAGCGCACGCTGACCGGCGAGCTCGGCACGCTGCAGGCGCCGCTGCTGCCGGGCGAGACCCGCGTCGCGACGAGCGATCGCGATCACGACTGCGTCCCCGAGATCGACGATGCCCACCTCCCCGCGGCGCTCGCCGACTCGATCACGTTCCACCTGGCGCGACCATGAAATCGCTCGTGCTGCTCGCGCTCGCCGCCTGCGGCGATCACCTCGGCCCCGCCGCGGCCGACGCCGCGCGGACCACGGACGCGCCGAACGGCGCCTGCAGCGCGACGCTGACCGGCAACGTCGAGGAGGTCACGACCTCCGACCAGCTGTGCCCGAGCCTGACGCCCGGCGCCGGCGCTTCGATGGGGCACACGATGCTCCACTTCGTCGTGGCATCTCGCGTGCTCGCGACGAACCTGGCGATCACCATCGATCTCGGTGCGCGGCCCACCACGACCGTGTACTCGGCGGAGAACACGCCGATCTGGACCGCGCTCGCGATCGAGACCGCTCCGGTCGATGGCGCCTGCGTGTTCACCGCGGGCGCGAGCTCGGTCCCGGCGGGGAGCTTCGCGCTCCAGCTCGACGCGATCGACGCCGCCACCGGCACCTCGCACGGCCGCCTGGCGCTGCTGATGTTCGTGTTGCCGCGCACCACCGAGCAGGGCATGCAGACCGATTGCGGAGCCGGCACGACCGAGTCGGTCGCGATCAGGTTCTAGATCGTTCTAGATCCGGCCGCGCGCGCCGACCGTGGCGTTGAGCCCCCGCGCGAGCTCGATCGTCTCGTCCTGCGTCAGATTCGCGAGTGGATGCGCCATCCGGTACTTGTACGGGGGCATGTCGTGGCGGACCACCGACGGTCCGGACTCCTGAGCGAGGCTGTACGGCCGCTGCCACTCCGAGAAGTTCAGGGTGTCGCGGGCGCCTTCGACGTCGTTCTCCACGACCCACGAGAACGGCGCGAGGGCCGCGTACCACGGCCACGTGGTCTCGTTGCTGTGGCAGTCGAAGCATGCGCGCACCGCGAGCTCGCGGGTGCGGGGCGAATCCCACAACGGTTCCATCACGGTCGGGGGATTGCCGTGGGTACGCCCGTACGGCACGAGCTGGATCACCCCGAACAGCACCACGACGACGCCGAGACCGGTGCCGAGCCGTCGCAACCACCGGGACAACCTGGACTGCATGCCGTTTAGATACAGGACTCGGCGCATGTCGACCACGTCAAGTTGTCGCAGGTGATCGTCACCAGCAACCATGGAACGACTGTTCGTCCGTGACGTCGGTCTTGGCCGCCGTACCACCGCACGCGGCGAACATCGCCGCGGCCTCACCGCCGAGCGAGGCCGCCGTCGCGAACAGCGAGTCCTCGTCGAGGATACCGTCGAACCGCGTCCGGTACGCGACGACCGCGTGCCACCCGCGCGTGTTGAGCTTGGCGTACTGGCGCCAGCGCGGCATCCCGCGCGACACCGCGATCGCCTCGAGCGCCGCGGCCTGACAGGCCTCGGGCCGAGCCTTGGCCTGAAGCGTGCGCGCCTCGGCGAGCCGGAGGTGGATGACATCGAGGCCGTGCGCGGCGCTGTCTCCACTCGCTTCACAGCCATAGCCTTCGCCACCGCACGTGTCGAGAGGCCGGCTCAGGTGCGTGAAGTGCGAGACCGTGACGCACGAGCGCGCCTCGTGGGTCACGGGGTCGGTGAGCTCGCGGAGCCGCGTGCCGGTGACCACCAGCGCATCTCCCTTCGCGAGCTTCGGGACGAGCGGCGCTTGTTCGATCGGCGCTTGCCAACCGGACTTGTGCGGCCTGGGGAACCGGCCGCGCGCGGGGCGCACGACCAGCTCGGGATCGAGCGCATCGACCAGCACGTAGCCGTCGCCGTCCTTGCACGCGAGGCCCTGGATCTCGACCGCACCGGTCAGCTTCTCGCCGGCGCGCGGATCGGCGGTCTCCGGCGCGTAGCACGAGGGCTTGCAGCGCTTGGCGTGCGGCGTGCCCTCGGTGCAGGTGAGCGCGAGCGCGTCCTGCTGCTCGGACTCGAGCTTGCGATGCGCGGCGACGATCTCGTCGTGGTGTTCCTGCCCGGAGGGTGGTGGGCGAATCGCCACGATCGCCGGAGCGGGCGGCGGCGGCGTGCTCTTGCCACCACACGCGACCAGGAAGACCACCGCGTAACTCACCCTGGACGTCATTCGTCTCGCGATGTTCGCACGGAGTCGCGTCGCACGTGTTCTGCGCGTTCGCGATCAAGCTCACGGTTCTTACGAGACCCCATCGCGCGAACCAAACCGCGTGCCCACGATCCGCGTGTATCCTGGGAACTGTCGCCGAGGTTGTGGATGGAGAAGGACCCTCACGACGAACCGACCGAGACCGTGGTCGACGGGCATCGTCGCGAGACGAAGCGCCGACCGGCCGCCGAGGCGCACGCGCAACCGACGCTGCTCGGCCGCTACGTCGTGCTCGGCGAGCTCGGCCGCGGCGGGATGAGCGTGGTCTACGCCGCGTACGATCCCGAGCTCGATCGCCGGGTCGCCTTGAAGGTCGTGCGCGCCGATCAGCTGAGCGCCACCCACCGCGCGCGGCTGCACCGCGAGGCCCAGGCGCTCGCGCGGCTCTCGCACCCGTCGGTCGTCACCGTGTTCGACGTCGGCGATCTCGCGACCGATACGTTCGTCGCGATGGAGCTCGTCGAGGGCACCAGCCTGCGCGACTGGATCCGCCAACCGCGGACGTGGCGCGAAGTCGTGCGCGTCGTCATCGCGGCCGGCCGTGGCCTCGCGGCGGCGCACGCGGCCGGCATCGTTCACCGCGACGTCAAGCCCGACAACATCATGCTCTCGCCAGCGGGCGCCGTGAAGCTCGTCGACTTCGGGCTGGCCCGCGATCTCGGCGACAAGTCGATCGACTCGGTCGACTCGGGCCACCTGCTCTCGGAGGATCCGGTGTCGCCGCCCGAGGACTCGCTGTCCGCGAGCAGCAGCGGCGCGATGGGCGCGGCCAGACCGCTCGAGGCGATCACCCAGCACGGCTCGATCGTCGGCACGCCAGCGTACATGCCTCCGGAGCAGCGCAGCCGCCGGCCCGAGGCCGACGAGCGCAGCGATCAGTTCAGCCTGTGCGCGACGCTCTACGAGGCGCTGTACCGCCAGCGGCCGTTTGCGACCTCCAAGCGCGAGGTCCTCGACCGCCAGGAGATGATGACGGTCGCCGAGACCCCCGGCATCGATACGCGCACGCTCGCGGCTCCGCCGCCGAAGGACGCCGACGTCCCGGCGTGGCTGCAGAAGGTCGTCGCGCGCGGCCTCGCGGTCGATCCGCGCCAGCGCTACCCCAGCGTCGAGGCGCTGCTCGCGGATCTCGATCGCGATCCGGCCCGCACGATGCGCCGCGCGTTCGCGGGGATCGGCATCTTGCTGACGGTCGCCGCGATCGCGACGCTCGTGACCTGGAAGCTGTTGCCGACCCGGCAGCTCGCCGCGGCGCCGTCGTGCGGCACGGGCGCCGCGCGCATCGCGCCGCGCTGGAACGCCGCGCTTCGCGACGGGCTGATCGCCGTGGCGGCTCGACAAGGTGGCGCCGCGACCGCGGCGATCGGCGTGTTCGTCTCGCGCGTCGATCAGTACGCGAACCGCTGGCAGACGATGTTCCACGACACCTGCGAGGCGACGCAGGTCCGTCACGCGCAATCGGCCGAGGCGATGGACCTGCGCATGGCCTGCCTCGATCGGCGGCTCGCCGAGCTCGGCGCGCTCGTCGAGGTGATGCACGACGCCGGCCCCGCGGTGCTGCGCAAGGCCGGCGAGGTCGTCGACGAGCTCCCCGCTCTCGCCGCGTGCGCCGACGTCAAGGCGCTGCGGGAGGTCGTGCGGCGGCCGACCGAGCCGGCGGTCGTGAAGCGGCTCGACGCGATCGACGGCGACCTCGCGCGCTTGACCGCGCTCTACGCGGTCGGCGACGTGACCAAGACGCTCGCGCTCGCCGACTCGGTGATCCGAGAAGCACGCGCCGCGGGCTATCCACCGCAGATCGCCGAGGCGTTGTACTGGCGCGGCCGCGCGATCGCCGATCGCGACGGAGGGCCCGAGGCCGTGGCGATGTTCGACCAGACGTTCTCGGCCGCACTGGGCGCCGGCCAGGACCAGCGCGCCGCCGATGCCGCCGCGCGGATCGCGCAAGAAGCGCTGTGGGCCGCGCACCTGCCCGAGTTCGAGCGCTGGTCCCGGATCGCGCACGCGCTCGCGGCGCGCAGCGGGGCGGTCGGGGTCACCCGCTTCATCGATCAACTCGGGTGCATGTCGAACCACTGGCTCGGCAAGGTCCACACCCGGCTGCTGTGCTTGCGCGCGCTCGCGGATCGCAAGGACGGCGTGCCGAACGAATGGCTGGTGACGACGCTCGGGATCGCGGCCTCCGAGGCCGGTGATCCGGCCGAGGCGATCCACTGGCTCGAGCGTGGCGTCGAGCTCGCACGCGACGAGAACGGCGCCGATCATCCGCGCACGCTCGAGATGCGCGGATATCTGTGCCATGGCCTCACCGAGCTCGGCGACTACGACCGCGCGGCCACCGAGTGCCGCGACACGCTCGCCCGACTCCGCAAGGTCGCGCCCGACGATACGGTGCTGCTCGCGCGCCTCGAGCTCTACCTGGCCGATGCCAAGATCGCGCTGGGTCACACCAGCGAGGCCCGCCCGTTGCTCGAGGCCGCCGCGGCGACCGACGACGACGAGATCAAGCTGGCCGCGAAGAGCGAGCTCTCCGAGATCGCGGGCAAGAAGCACGAGGTGGCGGCGGCGATCGCCGAGCACCGCGAAGCGCTCGCCGAGATGATCAAGGTGTTTGGCCCGTTCAACCCGCACCATCCGAACATCCTCGCGGAGCGCTACGCGCTCGGCCTCGCGTTGCTCGAACATGGTGACGACGCCGCCGCGCTCGTCGCGCTGACCAAGGCGGACGACGACGCCGACCCGACGGAGATGTCGCCGCTCGAGCTCGCGCAGATCCGGTTCGCGCATGGCCAGGCCGTGCTGAAGGCCTCGCACGACCCGGCGACCGCACGCCGGCTCGCGACCAGCGCGGTCGAGCTCTATCGCGACCATGCTCCCGACACGGCGCGGTTTCGGGGCGAGCGGGCGGCGATCGAGACCTGGCTCGCCGCGCTGCCGGCGCGCTGATCAACGGTCAGCGGTCAGGGTTGGGCGAGCTGGGCCAGCGCCGCGGCGGTCCCCGGATCGATCGTGGGCCGGCGGACCACCATCGGCCGGTACGCGAAGTTCGGCTCGGCGCACCCGGCCTGCGGCGCGAAGCCGATCTGCTGATGATCGACATCGACGACGGTCAGCATGCCGGAGAGCAACGTGTTGCCGAACAGCGACACCTTCTGCGCGCTCCCGAACAGATGGCTCGAGTCGCTGAACGTGAAGCAGTACTGGCCGCCACCCTGATCGAACAGATAGCTGCGCGTCGCCGGGATCGAGATCGGCGTGGTCCCGCCGGCGAAGCCGAGCGACATCGGCGGCAACGCGGCGTCGACCTGCGCGCTGGTCATCGTCGTGGTCAAGCACGCACCATCGGTCAACGCCTGGGTCCCGAACACCGTGGGATAGCCGGTCGAGCCCTGCACGCCGGCGATCACCGCGGTGACGACCGCGGCCGGCACGTAGGTCAGCGTCGTGCCGGTATCGATGATCGTCGGCCCGAAGTCCGCGCCGGTGAGCGAGGCCGCTCCGGCCACCGACGCGGCGCCGACGTTGACGATGTAGTACGGCGCCACGGTGCTGATCGGCGTGAAGCTCGGCGCGGCGGTTGCCGCCGCCGCGTCGAACCCGCCGAGCCACATCGTGCCGCTGTCGGGGCACAGCTGGAACGCGACCTCGCCGGTCATGCCCGCGGCGATCGCCTTGGTCAGATACGAGGTCGTGTACGGCAACAGCAGCCCGTCGGGCCCGAGCCCGAGGATCGCCTGGTAGCCCGGCCCCTGGAAGAACCCGGTCTGGCTGGTGATCGACGCGAAGTCGAGCGCGATCGCGGCGCGCGTCGCCATCGTCACGCCGTCCTCGAACACCTCGCCCTTCCACGAGCCGCTGCCGTACTGGCTGCTCGCGGTCTGGTGCAGATCGATCGCCGGGCCCGGCGCGTACTCGGGCTGGACCGAGCAGTTGGTGCAACTCGAGGCCGCGACGCCGGTCGAGGTCGATCCGGTATCGACGATCGCATCGAATGGCTGGCCACCGATCTCGAGCTTCGCGGTGTACGCGCCGCCGAGCCCGGTCAGCTGCACTGCGACGACACCGGCCTGGCTCGCCGGCGCGTCTGGCGACGGCGGTGCGTCGTCCTGGACGGCCGCATCGGGCGTGTCCTGATGGTTGCTGTTGCCGCAGCCCATCGAGCCGAACGTGAAACCGAGCGCGAGCGTTGAGCAGATACGAACGAGCATGAGGACCCCGCGCGATCGAGCGCTGGCCGACCGTACGCGCGATGGCGGTTCGCGCCGATGCAAACCGGCCCGCGCCCGGAAGCAGTCACTGTCTGACCGCTGTTGGGAGGCTGCGGCTCGCGCGTCGCACCCCGCTCCCGCGGGCCCGTTGCACGTTCGAACGGGATCGTGATCCACGTCGATCACCTCGGCAAAGCGCGAACCGATCGTCGCGACGCGGGGTGCGTAGCCTGTGTCCCGACCCCCCGCGTGGTAAGGCACCCCGATGTTCGGGGCGCTGGCGTTCGCGATCGTCTGGGTGGCGCCCCCGGTGCTCGTCGGTCACGACGCTGCGCTACGGTGGATCCGGGCCGACGGGGCCGCCACCTGCATCGCGGATCGCACGCTCGCCGCGGCGCTGAACGCGCGCCTCGGGGGACCGGCCGATCACGGTCGAACGCGGATCGTCATCGACGGAGACATCGCACCGGGTGAGGCGGGATGGACCGCCGTGATCCGGACCACCGACGACCATGGCGTCGTGCTCGGCCGGCGCGAGCTTCGCGAGCAGGGCGGCGATTGCCACGCGATCGACGACAAGCTCGTGCTCGTGATCGCGATGATCATCGACCCCGACTTGCTCGAAGCTGCACCGCCGCGTCCAGCGCTCGCGCCCCGCGAACCCTGGCGATTCGGGGCGGGGGCCGCCGTGCTCGCCGCACGGGGCCTGCTGCCCGGGTTCGGCTTCGGCACCGCCGTCGTGGCGCTGATCGAACCGCCGCAGGCGTGGCCGATCGAGGTCGGCGCGACGCTGTGGCCCCGCGACCGCGCGGACGCCGGGCCTGGCGGCGCGCGCTTGTTGCAACTCACCGGCGGCGTCGCGGTGTGTCCGCGGCTCGGCGCCTCGAGGATCGGCGCGATCTCGGCGTGCGCCGGGGTCCAGGCCGGCGAGCTCCGCGCACGTGGCTTCGGCTACACCCGCAACGAGCTGCAGCACGAGTGGGTCGCCGACGGTACCCTCGAGCTCCGGCTGGATTGGCGGCTCGGGCGCGCCGCGGGTGCGCGGCTCGGCGTCGGGGCGTGGCTTCCGGTCTCGCGGCCGCGGTTCGTGTTCCACGACGCCGGCACCGACGTCATGGTCTATCAACCCGCGATCGTTGCCGCCGTGAGCCAGATCGCCGTGTGGACGCGCTTTTGATCATAAATCGCGCGGTGCCGTAGCACTCATGCAACGAGCCGTGGACTCCAGCCCTTCCCCGAACGCGCCCGAGCCGCGCGGCGTTCCGCCGTTCGCGACGATCTATGACGATCACGTCAAGTTCGTCTGGCGCGTGCTCGGGAGGTTGGACGTCCCGCGCGCGGATCTCGAGGACGTCTGTCAGGAGGTGTTCATCGTGGTGCACCGTCGGCTCGGCGAATTCGAGCATCGATCGTCTCTGCGCACATGGATCTATGGCATCGCGCTGCGCTGCGCCTCCGCCGATCGGCGCCGCAAGGCCCGCCGCCGGCCCTCGTCGGCCCCGCTGCCCGAGATCGCGATCGAGGGCGGACAGCTCGAGGATCTCGATGCCCGCGACGCGCGCGCGACGCTCGACCGACTGCTCGAGCTGCTCGATGCGGAGAAGCGCGCGGTGTTCGTGCTGTTCGAGCTCGAGGAGCTCGCGATGGCCGAGGTCGTCGCGATCGCAGGCTGTCCACTCCAGACCGGATACTCGCGCTTGCACGCCGCACGCGCGATCGTCGCGGCGGCCGCGGCCAGAATGCGCGCGCAGGAGCGCCGATCATGAGCAAGGTCGATCAGGTCGTGCGGTGGTCGGCCGATCCGGACGCTCCGGCCGGCATGCGCGAGCTGGTGCGCGCCGCGACCGCGGCCGAGTACGGGCCTACCGCGGTGGAGCTGGCGCGGATGCAAGGGCGAATGGCCGTGCACGTCGCACCAAAGGCGGTGGCGGCGGCGCTGTCCGCGCGCGCGATCCTCGTCGGGCTGTTCGCCATCGGGAGCGGTGTGGCGATCTACGTCGCAACGCGACCGCCGCACGCGGCGCCGCCCCAGGCCCCGCCCCCCGTGATCGCGTCCGCACCACCCGGTATCGCGGCCCCCGTCCTGCCGCCGCCGCCGGCATCGTTGCCAGCGGCTTCGGTCGCCCCCGTTCCTGCCCCGGCCCGTGGTCCCGCCCCACGCTCCGTCCCGGTGGACATCGCGCGGCGACCGGTGCGCGTGACACCGCCGAAGCCGGCGGCACACGTCTCGGAGCCCGCGCCCGACCCCGCGCCCGACCCCGCGCCCGACCCCGCGCCCGTCGCCGCGCCCGCGAGCGGCAACCTCGCGCCCGAGCCCGTCGCTCCTGCGCCGCCGAAGATCTCCGAAGTGGCGCTGCTCGAACAAGCGCGCGTCGCGCTCCACGGCGGTGACATCGCGCACGCGCTTGCGCTCACCGCGCATCATGCGGCGCTCTATCCCGACGGCGCGCTCGGCGAAGAGCGCGAGGCCCTCGCGATCGAAGCGCTCGTCAAGCTCGGCCGCCACGACGAGGCGGTCGCGAGGTGGTCGAAGTTTGCCAGGACCTACCCGAGCTCGAACTATCGATCACGCCTGCAACGAACGATCGAGAATCCTCGATAATCGCGCCGCGCGCGCGCCACTCACCCGGATATGAACAGCTTACTCGTCACCCTGGCGATCTGCGGATGCCAGCCGGTCTCGCAGGTCGGTGCCCAGACCGATGCGATGCCCGGCTCCGCCGACGCCGCGATCGCGAATACCTGCAACGGCACCGGCGATTCGTTCGTGTATACGGGCGCGATCACCGCGTTCGAGGCCTACGACTTCGGCATGGTCACGTCGAGCGGCCAGATCGTCGGCCTCGCGGGCTCGGCGCTGAACACCGACCTCCTCGCGTTCAACACCAGTCCGATCGGCGAGCTCGAGACGCTCGGCGATCACGATGTCGCGACCGAGCGCATCACGGCGTTGCGCGCCCCGTTCAACCAATCGTGCGATACCGGCAACACGGTGTGCCACGGGTTCTTCGCGCAAGCCGGCACGTACAGCGTGCACGCGCTACATCCCCGGTACCAGGTGACGTTCACGCTGTCGAGCTTGTTCGAACGCTCGGATAACTTCGGCCCTCCCGGCACCGCGATCGCGGGCACGATCACCGGCTGCATCGACAAGGCGAACCCGTGAGAGCCGCGATCTTCCTCGCGCTCGCGAGCTGTACGCCCGTCGACTCGGGCGCCGTGACCACCGCCAAGCTGCACGCCGACCTACAAGTGCTCGCCACCGGAACGGGTGGCAGCCAGGTGTTCGCGTGGCTGTTCAGTCACCGCGATGGCGATCCGCCGCTCAACCTCGAGACGATCCGGCTGGTCGACGACGACACGCTCACCGCGACCTCGAACGGCAGCTCGGTCGCGATGCAGGAGGTCGACCTCGGCGTCGAGTACCGCTACGACGCGGCGTTCGCGGCCGCGGAGGCCGACCTGCGCTTCGACATCGCGCTCGCTCGCACCACGGAGCCGAGCGCGCCCGCTTCGTCCGTGACCCTCCCCGCACCGTTCACACCGACCGGGCCGGCGACCGCCTCGCGGAGCGCGCCGCTCACGCTCACGTGGTCGGGCGGCAGCTCCGATCCGGTCTCGATCCATGTCACCGGCTGCGCGAGCGCGGACCTCGGCCCGATCGCCGATACCGGAGCCGCGACGTTCGCGGCAGGTACAGTGGTCGCCGATCCGGTCGGCGCGACCTGTGACCTCGCGTTCGAGATCTCGCGCAGGCGCACCGGCACGATCGATCCCGCGTTTGGTCAGGGTGGATCGATCGTCGCGATCCAGCAGCGCACGTTGACGATCACGAGCACACCGTAGGTCCCGCGTTCGCCGCGCGGTGGCGATGCTACGCGCCGGGCCTTCGCCCGACTTGTCGATCGAGGTAGGCTGCGCGCGTCATGCTTCGCACCGCTTGCGTCGTTGCTTTCGTTGCCTGTGCCTGCGGCGGTACCACGCCTCCTCCTCCTCCTCCGGCGGCCCCGCCGCCGCCGCCGCCGTCGCAGCCGGCCGAACCACCGCCGGTCGCGAAGCCCGCGGCGCTGAGCGGGATCTGGCTCGGCACGCTGCCCGCCGGCGGCAAAGGGCTGCGCATTCAAGTGCACCTCGACCTCGCGTCCTCACCGCCGGGCTGCTCGCTCGATAGCCTCGATCAGGGAGCGATGGGGATTCCATGCACCGGCGTCGTCGCGTCCACGACCGCCCTGTCGTTCGAGGTACCCGCGGTGCACGGTGCGTTGCGGGGCACGGTCTCGAGCGACGCGAACACCGTGACCGCGACCTGGACGCAGAGCTCGGCCGCGCTGCCGGTCGTGTTGACCCGCCAGGCCACCGCGCTCGCAGCGACCAAGATCGCGTTCGATCCGGCGATGCCCGCGGTCGGCATCGAGACCATCCAAAGCGTGACCGATGCCGATCTGCAGAAGGTGCTCACTGGACAACTCGCGCCCGCCACCGGCGTGGGCGTGACGATCGGCGTGGTCGAGCACGGCGTCCGCAAGATCTTCAGCTACGGCGCCGTCAAGCCCGACTCGGTGTTCGAGATCGGTTCGATCACGAAGACGTTCACCGGCCTCGTGCTCGCGCAGATGGTCGAACAGAAGCAGGTGCGGTTCGACGAGCCGGTGCGCGCCCTGTTGCCCAAGGGCACCGTCGAGGCTCCGGCTGCGGGCCCGGAGATCACGCTGGTCGATCTGAGCGCGCAGCGCTCGGGCCTGCCGCGGCTCCCCGACAACTTCAAGCCGGCGGACGCCACCAACCCGTACGCCGACTACGGCACCAAGGCGCTGTACGCGTTCGTGGCCAGCCACGGCGTCGCGCTGCCGGCCACCCCGGTGTTCGGCTACAGCAACCTCGGCGTCGGCCTGCTCGGGCAAGCGCTCGCGGACCGCGCGGGCTCGACCTACGAAGCGCTCGTGCGGCGCGAAGTGACCGGGCCGCTCGGCATGCGTGACACCGCGATCACGCTGACGCCCGCGCTGGCCAAGCGGCTCGTCCCCGGACATACCACCGGCAACAAGCCACAACGCGCCTGGGACTTCAGCGCACTCGCGGGCGCGGGCGCGATCCGGTCGACGGCCGCGGACATGTTGACCTACCTCGACGCGCAGCTCCATCCCGACCACGTCAAGGGCCGAACCCGTGAAGCCAAGACCCTCCCCGCCGCGCTGGCCGCGTCGCACGAGGTGCGTGGCGAGGTCGGCGGTGGGATGCACATCGCCCTCAACTGGTTTCGCGTCGACAACAGCGGGATCTACTGGCACAACGGCGCGACCGGTGGGTTCAGCTCGTTCGCCGCGTTCGATCCCGCGAACGACTTCGCGGTGATCGTGCTGTTCGACCGTTCGATCGACGACGGCTCGTTCGCGGACGACCTCGGCAACCACCTCGTGCAGCGGCTCGCCGGCAAGCCGGCGGTGTCGCTCGCCCCGTGACTAGCGGTTCAACGCGTCTTCCCACGGCGTCGCGAACAGCAGGTAGTCGGCGAAGTCGAACCGGCTCGACGCGAGCTGGTCACGCTGGTCCGCGGTCAACGCGCTCGCGAACCGGGTGTTGCCACGCTCGACGATGTCGAGCAGCTCGCGCGCCATCGTGACGCCGGTCATCGGCGTCACGGTCTGGAGCTCGCCGTCGACCACGGCCTTGGTGACCCGGGCCTCGATCGCCGCGGCGGCCTCGCCCGCGGCCTGGTCGAGCGCGGCGCGCTGGTGATCGTCGAGGCGATCCCGGAGCCGCGCGACGCGCGCGCGCTGCGGCGCGATCACGACCTGGGCGATCGGGAGGATGCGGTCGCGATAGGCGCGCATGTTCTCGCCGGGCTGCGGCAGCAGGTGCGCGGCCCATGCCGGCGGCCGGAAACCGAACCACGTCCGGACCCGGGTCGGCGGGGTCGAGGACGCAGGGACGAGCACCCGCGCGAGCGCGAGGCTCGGCGGGATCGCGGCGTCACGTGCGACGTCGCGCGCGACGATCCGCGTCGCCGCCGAGCGCGTGCAACTCTGCCAGCGTTGGACACCGCACACCAGCGCGAGCACGATGGCCGCGGTCCGCCAGCTGATCATGGTCCCTCCAGCGGCGCCACCGCGCGCGGATACGCGCGCTGCCCGTGCGGACCGCGGTCGCCGAAGCGATAGGCCAGGCCCGCGCGGAATTGCAGCGTCGTGATCGGCCCACCGAGCTCGGCGGCGTTGACGACATCGATGGTGAGCGGCCGCACCCACACCGCCCAGTTGTGGCCCATCACGTATTCGAGGTGCGCCTCGATCCGGACGTCCGAGGCGGTGACGTCCGAGAACGTCGGGCTCATGAAGTTCACCTCGGTCACGCCGATGCCGGCGCGGGCGCCGATCCACAACCGTGACGTCACCCGCGGCGCGAAGCTGACCGAGGCGACCGCGGTGGTGTGCTTGGCGTCGGCGTTCGCGAACCGGTCGACGTCGAGCCACAGCCCGAACCGGCCCGGGATGTACCCCATCGACAGCGAGCCTCCCGATAGATCAGGGACCTGCTCGCCGGGCCGGTTCAACGTGGTCGCACCGCCGAGCAAGAGGCCGACGGCGAACCGCGGGCGTAGCGGTCGAATCGGCTCGAGCGCAGGCGGTGGTGGCTCGTCCGACGGCGCCGCGCCCGTCGCGCGGAGCAACGACGGCGGCGGTGGCGGCGGATCGTCGTCGCCGGGCTGCGCCGCGTCCGTCGTGGTGGGCGGTGTGGGAAGCACCGGATCTGCCGGCTGCGCATCGGTCGCGCCGGCCGTACCGGTGAGCGGCGATGGTCGCGCGTCGGCCGGCGCGGGCTGCGCGTGCGCATGGGCGGCCAGCACGCACGTCGTCGCGATCGCGATCAGCCGCTTCGTCACGGCGAACCGCGCCGCGATCGCGAGCAGCACCAGGAGCGAGAAGATCTGCCCGCTCGAGACCCCCGCGTAGATGCCGCGCCCGGCGTCGCCGCGGAGCGTCTCGATCAAGAGCCGTCCGAGCGCGTAGGTCGCGGCGGCGGCGAGGAACACGCGCCCCTCCGTACGCGCGCGGCGCGCGGCGATCCACGCGACCGCGATGATCACCAGGCCGAGCAACGCCTCGTAGAGCTGCGTCGGATGGACGGCGAGCGACTCGACGCGCCCTGCGGGGATCAGACCGGCCCGCAGCTGATCGTGCCAGGCCGGGCTGCCGGCGGGAAACCGCACCGCCCACGGCAGCGCCGAGACCTTGCCGTAGTCGCAGCCCGCCATGAAGCAACCGAGGCGCGCGAACACGAGCGCGGCGCCGATCGGGATCGCGGCGAGGTCGGCGACCCGAGCGAGCGCGACGCCGTCGCGCTTGCACACGATCGCGACCGCGCCCGCACCCGCGAGGTAGCCCCAGAACGAGGTCATGCCGGCCCACCGGAACTGCAGGTGGCCCGTCGCGATCAGGCGCTCGATCGCATCGATCGTCATCGGCACGACGATGCCGGCGAGCACCGCGGCGAGGTAGCCCCAGAACACCACCGCCGCGACCGTGCCCGCTTCGATCCCGCGACGCCGCGCGAGCGCGAGCATCACGACCAAGCCGACGAGGCCGGCGATCCCGACGCACATGAACCAGGTCGGCGCGAGCAACTCCGCGAGATCGGCGCGCACGTAGTGGGCGAGCCAGTGCACGACCAGCGGTCTCACGAGCGAACCTCGCGCTTCGCGCGCCGCCGGTCCGCGCGCCGCCTCGCGATCACCGCGAACGGGAGCGGCAGGCACGCCCACAGATACCCGTGCGAGCCGTGGTCGCGACGGCGGTGGCCGGCGTTGCAATCGTCGCCGCCGCCCCCGCTGCAATCACCGCCGCTGTCACCACCGCAATCGCCACCACCACCACCGCTGCAGTCGCCACCACTATCGCCGCCGCTGCAGCCGCTATCGCCCGAATCGCCCGAGCAACTGTCGCCGCCGGAGTCACTCGAGCAACTGTCGCCGCCGGAGTCGGCGCACGCGCCGCCGTCCTCGCAGCCGGTGGAGTCGTCGCAGCTCGGGGACGCGTCGCAGGTCGAATCCGCGCAGCTCGGCGAGGTGTCCGGCGGAGGGATCGAGCT
Source organism: Kofleriaceae bacterium (assembly GCA_039922635.1). GTDB lineage: Bacteria > Myxococcota_A > Polyangia > Haliangiales > Haliangiaceae > JABFXX01. The sequence goes on from JBDTEH010000354.1 coordinate 33,621, forward strand.
CGGTGTCGAGCCATAGCGGTCGTCGAGGCAGCGGTCGAGCGCGCTCGCGCACTCGGTCCGGTCGAGGAAGTCGGCGTTGGTCTCGAGCGTCGTGCCTGCCGGGGTGTCGATCGGGCAGGACGGCACGCTGCCCGCGGTGCAGGTCGCGACCGAGCCGATCGCGAGTGCATAGTTGATGCACACGAGCGAGTAACCACGGCCTTGGTCGGCGGCGAGCTGCTCGCACTGTGCGGTGCCGTCGCCGGTGCCCGCGATCGGCGTGCATGTACCGTTCGGGATGCACGCCTCGCAGCGCCGTTGCTGTGCAGCCGCGCAGTCGCTCACCGACGCGTAGAACGTGTACGGGTTGCCGACCGGATCGCTCGGGGCCACCGCCATCGTGACGGTCGGCCCCGACCCGAGCGCGGGCCCTCCTGCCGTTGCACCGACCGGTTCGAGCGCGGCGAGCAGCACCGGATTGACGACGAGGTGCGCGGGGCTCGCGGCCGTCGCCGGGAGATACGCCGCGATCACCGCGAGCTGCGCCGCCGGCGTCACGATCACGGGCCCACGCCGGTGCCCCGCATCCTTCGCGATCGACGTCAGCACGTCGATCCCGCGAGCCGGTAACGCTGCCCATCCGGGCCGATCGGACCAACCCGCGAGCTGGAGCTCGAACGGCGGCACCTCGCCACGTGGAGCCGGCGCGAGCGTGGAGCTGCGAGGGGTCGCTTGCAGCGCGTCCCCATCGAGCGCCAGCTCCACCACGCCCAGCGCCGCGAGCCGGTGATGGTCGCGCGCCAGGTCCGCGACGCCGAGCGCGGTCGCGAGGTCGCGATCGGCGCCGAGCGACGCGTGGACCGATGCGCCGGGAGCCGCGTGCATCCCGGCCTCGATCACCTCGCGCGCGGCGGCGCGCTGGCCGGCATCCCACGCCATCGCGATCTCGGGGGTCATCCCGAGCACGTCGCGCAGCTCCAGGTCGCTCGGATCGAGATGGTTATCGGCGGCACACGCCACCAGCACACAGCACAGCACAACGCGCGAACGCCACATCGAGCCGCACCTCGTGCAAGGCGCAAACCACGCGTCTCGCACGATCACGCCTCCACTTACAGCGCTGACCTGTGGCGGTGAAGACCACCTGTTGCGAGAGCAACACGGCATGACCTGGCAAGGCCGCGGCTAGACCGGCCCGTCGAAACTCCGAGCACCGGCGCTCGCGCCGCGCGATACTGGGGAGATGAACCTGCTCGCCGTGGCTATGGGTCGCCGTACCGCGCTGGTCCTCGCGCTGGCGCTAGGTTCGGTGCTGTTGCTGGCGGCCGATTCGTCACCGGCGCGCGGCCGCGTCGTCGTCACGGCCAGCGAGACGACGATCCTCGACGTCGTCGAGTTCGCGCCCGCGACCGCGACCTTGCGCGCCGGCGCGCGGCCGACGCTCGACGCCATCGCGGAGACGCTCCAGGGCAACCCGAGCCTCGCGTTGATCGAGGTGCAGGCCCACACCCGGGGGGATGGCGATGCCGCCGCGAACCTCGTGCTCTCGCAACGCCGCGCCGACGTGATCGTGGCCTACCTCATCCAGGCGGGCGTCGCGCCCGCGCGGCTCGTCGCGCACGGCTACGGCGACACCCAGCCACTCGATCCCGCCGCACCCGCCAACAACGAGCGCGTCAGCTTCCTGATCCTCGACCGCGCCGGCGACCGCGCCGCGCCCTAGCGCACCGATCGGTTCGGATCCGGAGCAGTTCCGCACGGTTGCGGGCAGCGGATGGGAGAGCGCCAACGCGCTCGCTATCGCGCTCGTCGAGACCGACTTTTTGGCTACGGGCGCAAGCCGCCGGCGTCGTAGCGGGGCACCCGCGCACTTCCACAGCGACCGTATGAAGCACGACCTCCCGTGGAATTTACCTTCGCCAAAAAGTGATCTCGCCGGCGCTACGCTCGCTCTCTGCTCGACGTGAGCCCCCGCTCGTTCGTTGCAGAAGGATCAGGTCCAGGTCGCGGTGTCATCGGCCCTGATGGCGAGCGCTCCGCTCGGTGTAGCGCGCCCGATGAATAAGGGCCCTCGAATCAGAAAGTTAATCGACGGCGGACGAATTGGGATCGACAGGATCGCCATCCGTGAACTACGTACAGAGGACGAGAAGGCGATCGACGCTCGCTCGCGTCCGTGCGTGAGGGCAAGGGGATCTCCCTCGACAAGTTTCGCGCGATCCTGCACCGTCTCTAAGATCGTCGGGTCCTGACCAACCAGGCGCTCGCTCGATAGAGCTTGCCCGGCATTTGCTGTCCGATGCCCTCATGCGGCGCACGGGGTTGAACGCCGTCACCCATTCGTCACAGGCGCGCTGCTGCAAGCCGAGGGGGGCCGCTCTCCAAGCGCTGAGGACGCGATAAAGCCACAGTGCCAGGGCTACGATCGACGAGACCGAGCGCGATTAGCCGCGCGCTTCGGCGGCTTCACCGAAGTCGATGTCAGCTTCGGCGGCTTCACGGAAGTCGACTTCACCTTCGTCGGCTTCGGCGCCGCAGGTGCGCGACACAACCAGACGAGATCCGGATCGTCGCTGTCGTTGATGACGAGCTGCGGCCCGGCGTGGACCGCGAGTTCCTCTCCCAGCGCGATCAGGATGTCCTCGGCATCTCCCTGGATCCAGTGACCGCTATCAATCACATTGATCAACAGACCGTCGGCGGTCGTGGGCGCGCGCTTGCCGACGGCGCGCTCGAAGTTGAACTGCTTATGCTTGGCACTGGACGACAGCGTGAGCTTGGGGATGCGCGCAGCGACGGCTGGCGTCGCCTTCTTGAAGTCCGCGAACGTGACCGTGCGGCTGCGGGCGGGTTCCGCCTTCGGGATCGCCGCCAGTCCCTTCGCGACCGTTGGGTTGCTCTCGGCGAGTCCGATCGCGTATTCGTCATCGGTGGGAATGATGTGAAACTGGATGCCCATCGCCGCGAAGGTATCCCGAGCTCCATTCGTCGTGCTTGATGCCGAGGCGATCCTCCAAGATATCGGCCGGCCGGATGGCAAGCAGCATCCCGATCGCAACGCGCAGTTCGAGTACATCGCCGCGCAGGCCAAGCGTTGCGTCGAGTGCAACGTGCCATTCATCTCCGTCGACACCAAGAAGAAGGAGCTGGTCGGCAACTTCAAGAACGCGGGCGTCGAGTGGCAGCCGAAGGACGCGCCGGAGCTCGTCGACGTGCACGACTTCCCCAGCGACGCGCTCGGCAAGGCGATTCGGTACGGCGTCTACGATGTCGCGGACAACAGCGGCTTCGTCAACGTCGGCACCGACCACGACACACCGGTGTTCGCGGTGACGTCGATCGAAGCGTGGTGGAAGCGCATGGGCCATCAGCGCTACCCCGACGCGGGGGAACTCTTCATCACCGCCGACGCAGGCGGCAGCAACGGCTATCGGGCACGCGTCTGGAAGTTCGAGCTGCAGCGCCTCGCCGACAAGCTCCGCCTGCCGATCCACGTCAGCCATTTCCCACCGGGAACGAGCAAGTGGAACAAGATCGAGCACCGCCTGTTCTCGTTCATTACGATGAACTGGCGCGGCAAGCCGCTGCGCACCTACGAGACTGTCGTCAATCTGATCGGCAACACCACGAACAGCGGCGGCCTCGTCGTGAGCGCAAGGATCGATCGTCGTCGGTATCCGACCGGGAAGAAGGTGACGGCGGCGCAGATGCGCGAGCTCAAGATCGAGCCGCATGCATTTCACGGCGACTGGAACTACACGATTCACGCGCGACCGATTGCAGCGTGATCAATCACGTTGTCCATTCGAGGGCCCTAAGCCGGTCAAGATCTCGTCGGCCATCGCTTTGATCGGCGCCACGCATGCCGCCGAACGTATCCGGACCCGATCAACGAGTCGATCCGACTGGCGTTGTTAGCCCGGCCAGGGATCACGAGCGCTCGTGATCTCGTCACCGCAAGTGCAGCGCGGCGCGCCCCCGCATCCGGGCAGGGCTCCAAGCGAGTAAATTCCACGGCCCGGATCAACCTCGACGCGACGACTCTGGAACCGCACAGGTGCCCCATGCTTGTCACGGTCGCATGCACCGAGCGCAGGGGCCCTGGCCCGGATGCGGGAGGCAGCCGCGCAAGCGCAGCGGGGTACGTGCGAGCGCCACGTACGTGCTTGGTCGCGATACGAGCTTTCTCAGCAGCCTGCTAGCCCAGGCCCGCCCGGTCAGCGGGCCTTGCGCCGGAGCCGCCTCGGCGGCCGCTTGCGCTTGATCAGCTGGACGCCGGCATCGGCACTCGCCGCACGCGCGGCATCCTCCGGAACCGCCGCGTCGGGTGCGACGTCGGGTGCGGCATCGGGCGCCGCATCGGGCGCCGGTTGCGGCAGGGCGTCGTGGGCCGGCGCGACCACCGCGGCTGCGGCCGCATCCGATCGCACTGCTGGCGCTCGACCCGCGGGCCACAGCACGTAGGCACCAGCGCCGATCGCGGTCACCGCGAGGATGCCGATCACCAGCCCGCGGCGGCTCGAGGACCTCGCCGGCGCGGGCGGCGCGAACTCGTCGGCGCCGACGACGAGCCCCTTCCACACGCTCCGATCGTGCTTGTCCTCGGCGGGGAGCCGCGGCGACGACGGCTTGACCTCGAGGACCTGGCTCTCCGACAGCAACTGGGTCTTGTCGTTCTTGTCCGAGGAATCGCCCACCGGGTGGCGAGCGTACCTTAGGATGTTCCCCGTGCGCGGGGATCCCACACCACTCGATCCGGCGTACGCCGCGCTCGCGCTCGGCGATGCCACGGATCGCGAGCAGATCCTCGACCTGCTCGTGCGCGCCGTGCGATCGCGCGCGCGCTCGGTCGCTCTGCTGTCGGTCCACGTCGACGAGCTGCGCGGTCGTGGCACGTCGTTGCGGATCCCGCGCCACACGGTGCCGGCGCTCGAGGACGCGATCGCATCGCGGCAACCCGCGGCGATCGCGATCGGTACCGGGGAGCCGTTCGTCGATGGCATGCTCGAGCAACTCGGCGATCCGACGCGCGCCGCGCTGGTGCTACCGGTCAGCGACGGCTCGCGCACGGTCGCGGTCGTGGTCGCCCACGACGACGCGGAGCTCGGCGCGGCCGAGGTGACCGAGCTATTATCGGCGCTCGCCGCGACGAAGTCCGCGATGGTGCGGCTGGCCCAGACCCGCGCGAAGGTCGCGGCGCCCGCGCCCGCGCAGGACCGCCACGACACCAGCTACGTGGTCGAGATCACGCAGCCGCCCGACCCGCTGCCCGTGTTGCGCGAGCGCGGCGCGTGGAGCGAGCTCGCGGCGGCGATCCGCGAGGCCGTGCGCGAAGGCATGGCGCACGGCACCCCCGACGAAGACGAGCAACTCGAGCTCCTCCTCGAGCTCGGTCGGGTCGAGGCCGACCGGCTCGGCCGGCCCGATCAGGCGATCGAAGCGTGGCGCAGCGCGCTGACCATCGAAGCCGGCGAGCCCCGCATCCTCGACGCGATGTACGTGCTCCTCGCGCAGCAGCAACGCTGGGCGCAGTGCGCCGAGGTGCTCGACAAGCAGGTCGCGCTCGCGGAGGACCCACAGCGCCGGGTCGCGCTGTTGCTCGAGCTCGCCGCGATCGCCCACGACCGGCTCGCCGACGACGAGGCCGCGATCGCGGCGTACGAGCGGATCCTCAACTGGGATCCGGCGCACGAGCTCGCGACGCGCGCGCTCGAGGCGCTCTATAGCGCGCGCGCGCAATGGGAGCCGCTCGCGGCGCTGCTGCTCGATCGCGCGTCTCGCTACAAGGATCCGCCGCTCCGGATCGCCGCGCTCGAGGTGGTCGCGCGAATGTACGAGGATCAGGTCGGCGATCCCCGCGCCGCGTTCCTCGTGTGGCTGACGGTGTTCCGGATCGACCCGGACCGGCTCCAGATCGTCGACGAGCTGGGGCGGCTCGCGCCGCGCGCCGAGGCGTGGGACGAGCTGCTCGCCGAGGGCATCGCGCTCGCCGAGGAGCTCGAGGCCCGACGCCCGCTCGCCGCGGCGCGGGTGTGGCACCTGGTCGGCGTGTGGACGCGCGATCACGTCGGCCACCGCGACGACGCCGCCGGCGCGCTCGAGCGCTCGGTCGCGCTCGATCCGGCCGCCGATGCTCCGCTCGCCGAGCTGATCGCGATGCTGCGCGCCGACGCGCGGTGGGTCGATGTCGCGTCGCTGATCGCGCGGCGCGCGGAGCTCGAGGCCGACCCCGGCAAGCGCGGCGTGCTCCACGCGCAGCTCGGCGAGCTCTACGAGACGACGCTCGACGACCCCGGCGAGGCGATCCGCTGGTACGAGGCCGCACTCGCCGACGAGCCCGAGGCCAAGCCCGTGCTGGTCGCGCTGCACCGGCTCGACCTCGCGACCGAGCGCTGGAGCGCGCTGGCCGACCTCGTGCCACGGTTGATCGGGGTGCTCGATGCCGCCGCGGAGCGGCCGATCGTGCTCGACCTCCACGTCGAGCTCGGCACGATCCTCGTCGATCACCTCGGCCGGGCCGCCGATGCGGTCCGCGCGTTCGAGGATGCGCTCGCGCTCGCGCCGAAGCATGCCGCGGCGCTCGAGGGGCTGTCGCACGTCTACGAGCTGACCGGCGAGACCGACGCGCTGCTCGAGGCACGCGAAGCGGAGGTCGATGCGGCGCCGACCGCGCCGCGCTACGCCGAGGTCGCGGCCGCATGGAGCGATCGCGGCCGGTTCGATCGCGCGAGCGCGTGCTGGCGCAAGCTCCTCGCGATCGAGCCGCACGATCCGGCGGCGCGCGCCGGTCTCGCGCGCGCGTTGCGCGGTGCCGAGGCCTGGACCGAGCTCGCCGCGCTGCTCCGCGAGGCTCGCGAGCCGGCGGGCCTGGTCGAGCTCGCCGAGGTGCTCGACGACCGGCTCGACGATCCGGCCGGCGCCACCCTTGCCTACCGCGCCGTGCTCGCGCTCGAACCCGCGCACCGCGGCGCGCTCGCGGCACTCGCGCAGCTCCACGATCGCGCGGGTCACAGCCAGGCCGCGATCGACGCGCTCGCCCAGCTGCTCGAGACCACGCCGACCGCCCAGCCACGCGCGGAGCTGTACCAGCGGATCGGTCAGCTCTACCTCAACAACCGCGACCTCGCGAACGCGCGGATCGCACTCGCCCAGGCGATCGCGCTCGATCTCGATAACGCCGGCGCCCACGAGGGCATGGCGCGGCTGCACCTCATGCAGGGCGAGCTCGTCGCCGCCGGCGAAGAGTTGATCCAGGCCGCGACGCTCTCGGTCGAGGATCGCGACCGCGTGCGCCGGCTCGCCGATGCCGCGTGGGTGTTTCAACACCGGCTGCACGACCCCGAGCGTGCGCGCCAGTGCCTGCATCTGATCCTCGAGCTCGAGCCGGACCACGCCGATGCGAAGCGAGCGCTCGCCGAGCTGTTGCACGCGACCGCGCAATGGGAGTCGCTGTGGCCGCACCTCGAGCAGGAGGTCGCACGAGCCCACGCGGAGCCGGCGCTGCCGGTGGCCGAGCGGCTCGAGATCTTCAGCCGCGCCGCGCGCTGCGCCCTCGAGCTCGATCGGTTCGAGCTGGCGCAGTCACTCTACGAGCAAGCGTGCGCGCTCGACGCGGGCCCCGCGCTCGCGATCGAACGCGCCGAGGCGCTGTATCGCGCGCGCGCGTTCGAGGTGGCCGCGGCCGCATACCAGACGATCCTCGCACGCCACGGCTCCACGCTCGATCCGGCCGCGTCGATCGCGGTCTATCGCCGGCTCGCGGAGCTCCAGACCACGCTCGGCAGGGCTGCCCAGGCGATGCTGTTTCATCGCAAGGTGCTCGAGCTCGAGCCGCACCACCGCGGCACGCTGCACGCCCTCGTCGAGCTCGAGCTCGGCCGCGGCCGGGTCGAGGAGGCGATCGCCCAGCTCCGCGCCCTCGTCGCGATCGTCGATCCGGCGGAGCGCGTGCCGTTGCTCGAGCGGATCGGCGACCTCTATCGCGACCAGCTCCGCAACGCGCCGCGCGCGATGTCGGCATACCTCGAGGCGCTCGAGCACGACCCCGGGAACCGGCGCGCGTTGCAGCGCCTGCTCGATCTGCAATCCGCGGCGGGTCAGTGGCGCGCGGCGACCGAGACGATCGAACGGTTCCTCGAGCACGAGACCGATCCGGCGCGGCGCGCCGCGTACTACCTCGCGTCCGCCGAGATCCGGCGCACCGAGTTGCGCGACAAGCCCGGCGCCCTCGACGCGTACGACCGCGCGCTCGGCGAGATGTTTCGCGAGGACCCGCTCACGCCGGCGACCCGCGCGCGCGGCCTCGATACGTTCCGGCTGATCGACGAGCTCGTCACCGCCGATCGCAACTGGGCGCGCCTCGAGCAGAGCTACCTGCGGATGGTCAAGCGCGTGCCGAAGGCCGATCCGGTGCTGTTGCCGCTGTGGCACGCGCTCGGCGAGATCTATCGCACGCGGCTCAAGCAGTACGACAACGCGATCCGCGCGTTCGAGATCGCGCACGCCCTCGATCCCGAGAAGCAGCCCGAGCGCGCCTCGGTGCTCGCCGAGCTCTACACGCTGGTCGGCCGCAAGCAGCCCGAGCGGGTCGTCGAGCGCGCGGCCAAGCTCGTCGAGGCGGACCCCGAACATCCGGATGCCTATCGCGCCCTCGGCCGCGCCAGCCTCGCGGCCGGGCGACTCGACGAGGCGTGGTGCGTCGCGCGGGCGCTGGTGTTCCTCAAGCTGGCCAACGACGACGAACGCGCGCTGTACCAGCGCTTCGCCGCACACGAGGCCGACAAGGCGACCGGCATCCTCGACGACGACACCTGGGCGGCCACCGTGCGCCACCCCGACGAAGACCGCACGATCAGCGCGCTGTTCGCGCTCGTGTGGGAGGCGGCGGTCGCGCCCCGGGCCGGCGCACCGAAGGACTTCGAGCTCAAGCCGAAAGACCGCCTGCCCGTCGAGGACGGCACGCGCGTGATCGCGAAGATCTTTCGCCACGCCGCGCGCGTGCTCAACGTCGCGTTGCCCGACGTCTACGTCCAGCCCCGCCGCTCCGGCCGGCTGCTGCTCGCGAACTGTATCGAGCGCGGTCGGCTCGTCCCGGCCGTGATCGTCGGCCGCGACCTGATGACCGGCTATCGCGATACCGAGCTCGCCGCGGTGGTCGGAGCGATGCTCTCGCTGCTCCGCCCCGCGTACTGGCTTCGCCTCGCCCTGCCCGCGGTCGAGGAGCTCGAGGCCGCGCTCGGGGCCGCCGCCGCGGTCGGAGGCCGGCCCGGCCTCGGTGGGACCTCTGGTGGCGAGCTCCAGGTGCAGATCGCGTCCGAGATCGACAAGCGGCTGACCCGAACCGCCACCGCGGCGCTGCGCGCGATCGTCGCACGGTTGCCCGAGCGACCGGATCTCGCGCGCTGGCGCAGCGCGGTCGATCTGGCCTCGCAGCGCGCCGGGTTCTTGGTCTCCGGCGAGCTGGCCGCCGCCGCGCGCATGCTGTCGACCGAAGCGAAGGCCGGCGCCAGGCCCGGGCAGCGCGTCCAGCAGCTCGTCGGCTACTCGGTGTCGCCCGGTTACTTCGCCGTTCGCGCGCATCTCGGCGTCACGGTCAAGTAGACGAGCTATCCTTGCCGCGTGCGATGCCCGGCATGTGACGACGCGCAGCTCGACAAACACGGCAACTGCCACACCTGCGGCGGGATCTGGGTGCCCGAGGAGCTCGTGCGCGACCGGCTCGCGAGCTCACCGGCGTTCAGCGGCGGCGGCTACAGCGAGCGCCACTGCCCGGCGTGCGACGAGACCATGGACGAGCCGTTGATCTTCGACGTGCCGATCGATCGCTGCGCCGCGCACGGGATGTGGTTCGACAAGGCCGAGCTCGACCAGGTGATCTCGCGCTCGCGCGTCGACGGCTGGCGTCCCTCGCCGCAGCCCAAGCCCGAGGACTCGCTGCGGATGCTGGTCGCCGCCGTGCACGCGTGGCACAAGCCCGGCCGGGGCTGAGCGGCGTCAGCGGGGCCGACACGCCTGTGCGAGGAGCTTGCGCTCGCCGATCCGGCCGCCGACCTTGATCTCGAAGTAGCCATCCGTGCCGGCCGTCGCGCCCGTGGTCTGGAGCACCGCGAGCGTCTTCGGTTCGCGCGCGATCAGCGCCGGGTCCGGCTTGAACCACAGACAACCATCGAGGGTGGAGTCCTCGAGGCGATCGGCGAGATCGATACGCAGCCGGGCGTCGAACGCGAGGTCCTTCGAGGCCAGCTCCCACTTCGTGATGGCGACGTGGCCGCCGCTGACCTCGGCGCGTACGTCGAGCTTGTCGATCACGAGCTGGCCGAAGTCCAGGCCCTCGGTCCCGCCCACGGCCAGCCGGGTGTGACCATCGCCGAGGGTGCAGCCGGTCGGACAGCTCAACGCGATCGAACCGGTGGCCTCGCGATAGTGCGGCACACCGGCGGACTTGGGCACGGTGAGATCGATCGCGAGATCCGCGAGCCCCGACATCGGCAGCCCCGACATCACGCGCGCCACGATCGGCAGGTCCTGCAACGGCACCTCGTGGCGGTGAGCTTCGACGCGCACCGCGTCGTCGGTCTCGTGGACCACACTGGCGGGGTCGAACGCGCCGAGCTCCACCTCCGGGGGAGTCGAGCTCTGGCTGCAGGCGAGGAGCGTGAGGGGCACGGCGAGGATGGCGCGCATCCGCCGGCGTGATTCACATCGCGGGCCAGCCACCGGCGGATGCAGGTTCGCGGGGTTGTCCCGCCTGTGGCTCGGCACAGACTGTCACCGTGTCAGCCCGAGCCCACGGCGGTGACACGCAGGCACGTAGCTCTCCAGTCCCGATCAGAACGGGTAGATCGCGACGTAGCGGATCGTGATCGATCACCGTCCACCCCACGGGCAACGCGTTCCCCGCGAACGGCTCGAGCTTCACGAGCGAGTCTCCGGCGGTGTTCGGGTGAGGATCGCAGGCGTCGGGGATCCCGTCGTGATCGCTATCGGTCGCCGCCTGGTTCGCGATCTGCGGGCCCGGTGTAACATCCAGCGTGGTCGGATCGATCCATCAGTTCCTGTCCGAGGATCACGCGCGCCTCGACGACTTGCTCTCGCGCGCGAGCGGTTCGAAGGCGATCGATGTCCCCGCGTACGACGCCTTTCGCGCCGGGCTGTTGCGCCACATCGCGATGGAGGAGAAGGTGCTGTTCGCCGATGCGCGCATGCGACGTGGCGAGCCGCTGCCGCTCGCGAAGCGCTTGCACGCCGATCACGCCACGCTCGCATCGTTGCTCGTACCGTCGCCAACCCACGCGCTGCTCCGAACGATGCGTGCGCTCCTCGACGAGCACAACCCGCTCGAAGAAGGGGACCACGGCTTCTACGCCACCTGCGAGGAGCTGGCCGGGGGAGATCTGGCGGTCCTGCTCGCCCGCATGCAGGCGCTCCCTCCGGTGCGCGTTGGCAGCCATGTCGACGAGCCGCGGATCCACGAGCACATCGCGCGCATGCTCGGGTCCCGGACGAAGATCTGACCGCGCGCTACCGCCCGGTCCTCGGGCGCGTGGGCCTCACCCCGATCAGATTCCACGGCCACATCACGCGCCGCTCGGCGTGCTACTCCAGTGGCGATGACGACCGACTACGAGCCCCCGGCGGTGTGGACCTGGAATCAGCGCAACGGTGGCCAGTTCGCCAGCATCAACCGGCCGACCGCCGGGGCGACGCACGACACCGAGCTGCCGATCGGCGAGCACCCGTTCCAGCTCTACTCGCTCGCCACACCGAATGGCCAGAAGGTCACGATCATGCTCGAGGAGCTCCTCGCGGCCGGGCACCGCGGCGCCGAATACGACGCGTGGCTGATCAAGATCCATGAAGGAGATCAGTTCGGTTCGGGCTTCGTCGCCGTGAATCCGAACTCCAAGATCCCGGCGCTCCTCGACCGCAGCGGCGCGCGGCCGATCCGGATCTTCGAATCGGGTGCGATCCTCGTCTACCTCGCCGAGAAATTCGGCGCGTTCCTACCCACCGAGCCCGCGGCGCGCGCGGAGTGCCTGTCGTGGCTGTTCTGGCAGGTAGGCAGCGCGCCGTATCTCGGCGGCGGCTTCGGCCACTTCTTTGCGTACGCGCCGACCAAGATCGAATACGCGATCGATCGGTTCGCGATGGAGACCAAGCGCCAGCTCGACGTCCTCGACCGGCGGCTCGCCGCGAGCGAGCACCTCGCCGGCAACGCCTACACGATCGCCGACATCGCCGTGTGGCCGTGGTACGGGCAGCTCGTGTCCGGCGCCGGGCTCTACAAGTCCGCCGAGTTCCTGGCGGTCCACGAGTACACCCACGTCCTTCGCTGGGCGAAGGCGATCGGCGAGCGCACGGCGGTCCAGCGCGGCGTGATCGTCAATCGCACGACCGGGGAGCCTCAGCTACCGGAACGGCATGCCGCCGCGGAGCTCGACGCCAAGTTCCCGCGCTGACCGCTCGACCTGGTTCGTTCGTACGCCCGGCCCGGGTCGATTCAGGAATTGCTGACGCGCTGGTGCACTGTTATAGCCACCCGCATGCGCACCGCCATCATCCTCGCGTGTCTCGCTGCGTGTAGTCACAGCGATCGTAGTGAGCCGGCACGGCAGGCTCCGGCCACACCCGAGCCCGTGCTTGCGGCCGGGGCACCACCACCGCCGATCGACAAGGCGATCGAGCAGTCCAAGGCGGAGCACAAGCCCCTCGTCGTCGAGTTTTCCACGTCGTGGTGCAAGCCGTGCAAGGTGTTCGAGAAGTCGCTCGCCGATCCGCGCGTCACGGCAGCTGCCGCGCGCGTGATCTTCGTGCGCTACGACGCCGAGGCCGCGGGCGCCGGCACCGAGGCCGCGCAACGGTTCCACGTCGCGAGCTTTCCGACGTTCCTCGCGATCGACAAGGGCGGCGTCGCCCGCGTCACGCAAGGTGGCCTCGAGGGTGACGGCATCGCTCAGTTCGTCGCGTTCGTCGCCTCTGCCGAGAGCGCGACGTTGGACGAGCCCGAGGTCCGCGCCCGGATCGCAGCGAAGCCCCACGACATCCCCACGCTGCTCAGCGCCGGCCACTGGTTTGCCGATCGCGACATGACCACCGAGGCTCTCACACAATATGGCGCCGTCACCAAAGAACCCTCCGCCAGCGCGGCCCAGCGCGGCGAAGCACACGGCGCTGCGATGCGCCTCGAGCGCGTCGCGAGGTGGAAAGCCGACCTCGTCTCCGAAAAGCTCGAGCTCGCGCGCACCGCACCCGCCGCGATCTCCGAGCATGACCTCGCGATCGCCACGGTCGACTCGGGCGCGTCGCCGGCCGAGCTCAAGGATGCGATCACCAAGGTGCTCGCCGCCCATACAGATCCGGAATCGCTCAACGGCTTTCTCTACGTCGCGCTCGCCGCCGGCGCCAAGGACGAGGCGCTCGCCGCCGCCAAGCGCGCTCTGTCCACCAGCAAGGAGCCCACGCTCATGGACACGCTCGCCGAGTGCTATCACGTGCACGGCGACAAGGCCGACGCGCTCCGCGTCGAGGACGCGGCGATCAAGCTCGCCGATCCGGCCACCGCTGCGTCGCTCGCACCGAACCGCGCTCGGTTCGCGAGCGGCTCCGGCGATAGCGCCGATGTCGCGCGGGAACATGCCGATGCGAAAGCCCTCACCGAGCGCATCGCCGAGATCGAGCAAGCTCGGCGGCAGGACGCGATGCCGTCCCAGGGCGACATGCAAAACGCCGCGATGAGCGCGTTCATGGCCGCGCATCAACTCGGCGCGACCGCCGGTGCCGCGTGCGCTCACGTCGCGGGCACGTCCGAAGGTGCGTTCGCGCGGGTCACGCTCGACGCCCGCGGCAAGGTCACCGCGAGCACGGTGTTCACCGACGCCGCCGCTAACGACGCGCTCCGCGCGTGCATCACGACGCAGCTCGCCTCTGCGACGCTGCCGGTCGTGCCTGGCATGCCCCCGCAAGCGATCGAGATCCCGTTCAAGCCCGTCCACTGATCCGAACATCCACGGCGCAGCTGAGTCCGCGATCGATGGGCTGCGCGCTCCGAGCGCGGCAAGGCCGTGGCAACCGTGCGACGACAGCGCCCGATCGGGCGGCAGCGCCCGATCACCCGCCACCGTAACGCTGTCAGTCCGTTACCGCTCTCGAGTCGCGTCTTCTGCGGACCCAGGATCGAGCTCCCATCGGTGCGCATCGCGGTCGGCGATCTCGTCGCTGTCGCCGAGGGGCTTGTTCCTGGGCGCGTGGACGCCAGCGGCCTTACCGATCGCATCCGTCTCGGTCTCGTCGCGGTCGTCGGCTTCGAGCATCGTGGCATCGTCGGACGTCGGGGACACGCCCTGCGCCGCGGCGTCTAGCGCGTCGTCGACTGCGGGGCCGCTTGGTCGCATCGTGGTTGAGGGGAGCATGGTCATTTTCCTTCGACATCGGTCCATTGCAGGTACCGCGCCACGGACGGACGCCGCCCGCGATCGCTACGACGAGATGCTCGTCCGGTCTGCCCGCGGCGCCAGCGCCGCAGCCGCCAGGTACAAGCCGGCCGCGAGGACCAGGGCGTAGGTCGAGCCCGCGACCCGCAACGCGAGCACCGCCACGACGCCACCGGCCACCGACCCCGCTCCGTTGATCGCCCACAGGCTGGCGATCCGCGGCACGGGCTCGCCGTGGTGAGCGAGCAGCACCGGAAACGGCCCGCCGATCGCGAGGCCGGCGGGTGCGAGCAGCGCGGCGATCAGCAGCAGCCGCCCGGCGTCACTCGAGATCGAGTCGAGCCACTCGAGGTTCCGCACCAGGACTGCGGTCGCGGCGACGGCCAGCCCCGCCGCCAGGCAGGCCCACGTAACGCCGCGCGCGCGCCGGCGCCACCGGCCGCCCAGCAGCAGCGCACCGGCGGCGCTCCACGCGAGCAAGCAGAACAGCACGAACGAGACCGCATACAGCGTCCCGCCCGCCGCGAGCGTGAAGCGCTGGATCAGCGCGAGCTCGACGCACAAGTACGCGCCGCCGAGCCCGGTCGCGACCGCGGCCGGCCGCAGGAACGAGCGCGCGTCGCGCCGGCGCTCGATCGTCAGCACGAGCACCAGCACGATCGCGCCCGCGAGGACCCACAACCGCCCCGGCTCCGCGAGCGCGGTCGCAGACAGCCCCTGGGTGTTCTGAAAGAAGTACGGACGCTCGTCGTGGACGGGGGTCAGGTCATCGCGATCCGTGGCGCCGAGCTTGGCCGGATCGAGCAGCTCGGCACGACGCTCGGGTGGATCGCCCGGACCCCACAATAGCTCCGCCGGATCGACGTCGAGGCGGTCGGCGACCTCGAGCGGCATCGGCGTGGTCCGGACGACCAGCAGGTAGCGATAGGCCGTCCCCGGCCGTGGATCGCGCAGGACCGCGATGCCTTCGAGGGCGCGCGCGCGATCCACGCCGAGCCGGTCGAGCGCCTCGAGCACCGTGAGGAGCTGCCGGAACGCATTCCCCGGATCGCTGTGGATGAGCACCAGGGCGCCCGCCGGCGTCAACCGCCGCAGGTACAGCTCCACCGCCTCGACCGTGTACAAGGTCGCTTCCATCCCCGCGGGTTGCGCGTGGGCGTTTCCGGTCAGCGCCAGCGCGAGCTCGATCAGGTCGTAGCGTTCGGCGGTGTCGGCGAGGTAGCGGCGAGCATCCTCGACGAACAGCCGCACCCCCGGCTGGTGGTACACGTCGCCGGCGAATGGCCTCCAGCGGGCCAGCAGGTCGGGGAGCTCAGGATTGACCTCGACCGCGTCGACGCGCGACGCGCCGTACCGCTTCGCGAGCCACACGCTCGCACCCGCGCCGGCACCGAGCACGAGCACGCGCTCGGGGTGCAGC
The DNA here is from genome assembly GCA_039922635.1 of Kofleriaceae bacterium. Taxonomy (GTDB): domain Bacteria; phylum Myxococcota_A; class Polyangia; order Haliangiales; family Haliangiaceae; genus JABFXX01. The sequence continues at coordinate 49,449 of JBDTEH010000354.1, forward strand.
GCGCGATAGGGCAACGACATCAGCAGCCCCCACGTCTGCTCGAACGCGCCCGCCCGCGCTCGCGCCTGTTCCACCATGTAGGTGGGGCTCATGCCATCGGTGAACACGCCCAGCCGGAGCTCGCCTTCCCCGGGCGCGCGGTGCACGTCGAGCCGGCCGAGCGGGCTCCACGCCGAATCGAGCACGTCGCGCGGCGACGCGCCCGCTTCGACGATCGCCTTCTCCGAACGAGGATCGGAGCGGAGCAGGACCTGGAGCGGTCCATCAGGCAGATCACCCGCGCGTCCGATCACCAGGAGGCCGACGTGGGCCACCGCGATCAGCGCGATCGCCACCACGGACCGCGTGCGCGGCGCGACCTGGATCAGCGCGACCACGCAACCGATCAGGCCGAGCACCGCGATGATCTCGGCCGGAGCGAGCGGACCGATCAGCCGGGGCGCGACCACACAGCCGCTCGCCGCCGCGAACAGGTCGATCGCATAGGTCGCGCGCGCGGCGTTGCGGCCACGCGCGGCATAGGCGCCCGAGACCAGCATGCCGGCGAAGCCAAACGGCCCCAGCGACACGGCCACGAGTAGCGGCAACGGCGCTCCACCGATCACCGCCACCGCCAGGCAGAACAGGGCCGCCGCGAGCCCGAGCGCCGAGCCGCGCGCCGTCCAGCGTGGCATGCGCAAGCGGATCGCCGCGCCCGCGCCGAGGCCCAACAGGGCGATCGACAGCGCCGTCGAGGTCGCGTGCGAGCTGCCGATGTAGGCGAACAGCCTCGTGGACGTGAGCTCGAGGACCAGCACCACGAACGTGACCATCGCGATGGTCGCTGCGGGGCGATCGCTGTGGGTGTCCAGTGCGGCGGAGCGTATCACGCGCGGAGAGAACGTCCGCCGTGCAGCTCCCCGCCACCATGGGCTGCTGTGACCTGTGCAACCGCGCCACGCTTCGATGAAGCGCGCCTTGGTGTCCAAGTATACGATTCGCTTCATGCGAATGATCTTCGTTCTGGCCCTCGTCGGCTGTGGCTCGGTCACGGACCCACATCACATCGCGGATGCGCAGGGGTCAGGTTCGGCTGCCTGCGTGGCCGAGACCGATACGGCGTTTTGCACGCGCGTCGGCAAGTCCTGCGAGATGGTGTCCGCGATGGACAACTGCGAGCAACCCCGATCGGCGGATTGCGGCACGTGCACCGGCACGGACGTGTGTAACGCGAACGTGTGCAAGCCGCCCGTGTGCGGCAACGCGTTTCAGGCAACCGCAGGGACCATCGTCGCTTCGCTCAACGTGACCCGGCAGACCGCACTCGCCGGCGCATCGACCTCGGGCCAGAGCGTCCTGTACCTGCAGTCGGCTCCCGTCGCCTCGTGTGGGGCGTTCGGTCTGTTCGTGGCCGACGAGGCGGTCGCGAACACGCCGCCCTACGTCCCGCACCCGCTCAGCGCGGTGGCGAACCTCAATGCCCTGTCGAAAGCCGAGGAGACGCTCGTGCTCGCACCCGATGGTCTCACGATCATCGGCGCCGCGATGGACGGACGCACCTTCCTCGCAGCCAAGCGTAGCGCGATCGGAACGACCGACTTCTCAGCCGCGGCAGCGGGGGACTTCGCGACGGTCAACACTGGAATCCCGGCCGCCCCCGCGTCGGTGCAGTGGCCGCTGCTCTCGGCCGACGGGCTCGCGTTCTACTATCACGTCGCGGGTGCATCCGACACGACGATGAATGGGGAGTACGAGGCGTTGCGGGCCTCGACGGCGTTGCCATTCCCGGTCGGAACGAAGATGCCGGCGGCCGTGCAGGCGTTCGGCGGCATCTCCGGCATGTCCTCTGACCGCATGACGGCGTTCATGGTGAACGGATTCGGAACGCAGCTCCTGACCCGCACCTCGCTGGGTCAACCGTTCTCGATGCCGGCGACATCCACGGCACCTGGCATGGCCTACCGCGTAACGCCAATTTCGGGGTGCACCGCGATCGGCACGTGCGAGCCGGGCGGTTGTCAAAACGAGGCGGTCTGTACGTGGACGAACCTCTAGAGCCGATCTGCGCCGGCTCGACAATCGTTTGATCCGTGGCCATGCTGTGGTCACATCGCAAATGGCGGTGGAGTCCGCCCGCAACCGTCACGACGTGGTGACCAATGACTCCTGTCCCCCCTAGCTGGCCCCTGGCGCCAAGATAGGTGCAGGATAGATACAGGAGTAGGCGAGATGGATCGGTTGCTCATCGTTTGCGCGGGAGGAGCGGTAGGTAGCGGCGCGAGGTACCTCGTGACGCTCGGCGCGGCCGCCGCGTTCGGAACGACGTTTCCCTACGGGACGTTGATCGTGAACGTGAGTGGTTGCTTTCTGATCTCGCTGATCATGCACGTGGCCGCCGCGATCGCGCTCCCCGCGAAGATCCAGCTCCTGGTCACCACCGGCTTCCTGGGCGGCCTCACGACCTTCTCGACGTTCGACTACGAGACGACGAGCCTGCTTGAGGAGCACGCATTCAAGACCGGGATCTTGAACATCGGGATCACGGTGGTCGCGTGCATCATCGCGACGCTCCTCGGCCTCTTCCTCGCCCGGGTCCTCGTGGGCTCGAGCTCGATGGGAACCTAGAAGGGAGACGCGATGCGGATTCTTGATGGAGAACAGACCCTGACCCGCATCTTCATCGGTGACTCGGACAAGATCGGCGGGCGTGTCGCTCACCATGTCTTGATCGAGCGGCTGCGCAAGGACGGCTTCGCCGGCGTGACGGTGCTCCATGGCGTGGCCGGGTTCGGCGCGCAAAGCGTGATCCACACCGCGCACATCCTCGACCTCTCGACCGACCTCCCCGTCGTGATCGAGGTGGTCGACGACGCCGAGCATAGCGACAAGCTGCTCGCGATCCTCGACGAGATCCTCGACGGCGGCCTGGTCACGATGGAGCGCGTCCGCGTGGTGCGATATGCGCCACGCAAGGGCCATCGCTGACCGGTCCGGGCACGACTCGGGGGACCTGCTCCTCGAGAAGCTCGCGGCCCTTCCAGATCGCGAAGATCGCGGGGCCACACGGTCAGCTCCATCAACGACCCGTCGACATGCGCGCCCGCGATTCGAGACGTGGCGGCGAACCGGCGCTTCAGGTGTTGGCGAGCGTGACGACCATCTGGATCGTCAGCTCGGGGTCGACCTGTTGCTTCGGGTCGTTGGCAGGGTCCGTGCCGACCGAGAAGTCGAGCCGCGAGAACGTGTGCTCGCCCTTGATCCGGATCTGGTTGGCCTGCTGCTCGATCACCTCGAACGTCACCGGATAGGTCTTGGTCACGCCGCGAAGCTCCACGGTCGCGTCCGCGTCGAACGTCTTGTCGACCTTCTTCTTCACGTGCGTGATCTCGATCGTCACCGTCGCGAACTTGCCGACGTCGATGAACTTCGGCGACTTGAGGTCGTCGTCACGCTCGCCGGAGCCGGTCGCGAGGCTCGAGAGATCGATCTCGATGGTCGCGGTCCCACCGGTGAGGTTCGAGGGGTCGAAGCTCGCCTTGACGACCCGGAACTTGTCGAACTTCACCTGGACCGGGTCGGTCGGCTTCTTCGGCACGTGCCTCGCGAGCACGGTGATGTGATCCGGCCCCGCCACGGTCGTCGGACCCGCGCTCGGGACCGAGCTCGGGACCGAGCTCGCCGCGCCGGCGCTCGCCGCACTCGGGACCGCAACCGCGCTCGCCGCGCCGGCGCTCGCCGCACTCGAGCCCCCGGTTGCCGAGGCTCCGGCTGGAACGGCCGGCGGCTTGTCGACGCTCGGCTTCTTGCACCCGGTTGCGAACGTGAGAGCGAGCGATAGAACGAGTAGCGTGTTCATGATCTTCCCCTACGCAAGCTGCATGACGGCCGGTGGAGCGCAACACCACCAACGCAACCGCGAAGCCACCAGCCCCTACGGAGTCCCGTTGCCATCGGTAGGGAGGGTGGTTGCACGTGCGTATTCGCGGCCACAACGCGGTCGGATGGCTTCGCTGTCCGAACAGGTACTACAGGTGTAGTTATCAAACAAGGGCTAAGCCTCCACACGGTGCCTTCCCCGAGCTGTTCGAACCGAGCGAGCATTCCTCCCCACCAGGGACGCAACGCCGCCACCCGCGCGCCGTCGGAGTAGAGTGCGCCATGGGCGTGCTCGACAAGATTCCGCTAGATCCGGGCGAAGTGGCGATCGACACCTGGACGGTCCTCTACTCGCCGCCGAGCGGTGGCAAGTACAACGGCAAGCTGCGGGTCACCAACCAGCGCTTGCTCTACGACGCCCAGTTCGACGTCTCGGCCGCGGGTCTCCTCGCCGAGACGGTGTTCGTGAAATGGGGCTCCGAAGGCCTCGTGATCATCCCGAAAGCGCGGATCACCAAGGCCGACGTGCAGAAGAGCTTCTTCGCGAAGAAGGTCGTGCTGACGCTCGACGATGGCTCGCTGCACACGTTCAACTACGGCATGTTGAACATCGATCCGGTCGTCGCCGCGATCCAGCAGCACTGAGCCCGGCGTCCGAGAGGTCCACGGTCACGGCTTCGCGAGCCGCTTGGCGATCGCATCGGCGCCGGCGCGGCACGCCTGTGCGACGTGACGATCCGTGGTCGCCTTCGCCTGGGTCTCGAGGAACGTGCGCTCGGGGTCCCCGCCGATCCGGCCGAGGATCTGCGCGGCGATCGTGCGCCACGAGCTCCACTCGATGAATCGTCCGCTGCCCGACGGCCACTTCGCGGCGTGTGGGAGCGCAGCGTTCCAGGTGGCGACGATGATCGGGACCGCGCGCGGATCGTCCATCGCGCCGAGCAGCGCCAGGTTGTCATCCCGCCCCGCGTCCGTGTCGTAGGGCCGGAGCTTGCGCTTGCCGATCGTCGCGAATAGATCGTGGGTGCCGAGCTTCGCGAAGCCCGCCGCCGCCGCGACGTCGACACACGGGCTGGCGTCGCCGTCGCCATCGCGGTCGAGGATCTTCGAGCACGCGGCCTCGATCCGGCTGCGCTCGCGGTGCGCCTCGAGTTGCACGCAGTACCAGGCCGCGCCTTCGGTGTCGGGGTCCATCGGCGCGTGCTTGTTGTTCGCGAACTTCTCGATCCACTTCATCCCGGCATCGGCCGAGGCGACGCGGCCCTCGCAGACCCCGGCGCGCACGACACCGCCCAGGTCGGCGACGATGGCCAGGGCCCACAGCACGGCAGCTCGGCGCATGCCTGATCATAGACGACGGCTGGACGCCGGTCGAGCTGCCCTCGCCGACCGCACCGCCGACCACGCTCTCAACCGCCGACTGCGTGACAGCGGTCGCAGACGATCCCCGACTCTGTCATCACGGTGATCCGTCGATCGACCTGACGCTTGCAGTTGGGGCACGTGACGGTGTTCGCAGCGACCTCGATCTCCTCCTCGGCATTCGTGAGCGCCGCTTCGAGCCGGATATCGAGCATGTCGCCGTCGACGATGCCGTTGTCACGCAGCATCGCGGCCAAGACGCCGACGGCCGCACGCAGCAACTTGATCTCGCGATCTTGCGAGGTCGCTCGACGGTCCAGCCTCGCGATCGCAGATCCGAACGCGTCGCCTTGGCCTTGCGCCACCTCCATCGCCGAATCGGCCCGGCTCTGCGCTGCACCGATCGCAGATGCGTCGGGACTGTCTCCTAGTAGCGCGAAGAAAGAGATTGCACTCATCATGCCTCCTTGGCGTTCGAGGCTGAATCGTTATAGGTGGCGTTCTGCCAAGTCAAGCTGCAGGCGCACCCTCGCCGGACCCGTCGACCGCCGGCGACGGTGCCGGCTTGGCCTGCGCGGGCGCGGCCGGCTTCGCGAGTTGGGTGGGCACCTGGGCGCAGCTTGGCCGACCACGCGGACCGCCGCCGAGCTTCATCCCAGACAAGCGCGCGTTGCGGGCGCGCGACACGCCCTCAGGCTTCGCCGGTCCGCAGAAACCTCTGGACGTTCACTTCGCTCAGCTTGAACGCGGCGCTCGCGCGACCGCTGCGCACGACCTCATCGGTCGCCGTGTCGACCACCTTGAGGATCGCGTGCGGGTCGTCTTCGTCGAGCTGGATGTCCAGATCGGCTTGCAGCCGCTCTCCACTGGTGCCGTGACACGTGATCGAGCGATGGAGCTTCGCCCGCAGCGCCGCCTGATGCCGGACCAGCACGTCGTTGGCTCCTTTGACGAGGCTGTTGAAGTCCGCGTGGCCCATCGGCTTGGGGCTCACTTTGTCCCGCCCCATCGTCCACGGGCTGACGACGACCGGCTCGGCATCACCATCCCGAGTCATCTCGACCGCCCAGCCTTCATCGTTCTCGTTCTTGATCACGCGTGCGGTCCAGCCGTTCTTGTTCCACAGCCGCGGATCGGAGGTCTGCTCGACGGCGTCTTCCATGGCGCCAGCATCGCGCAGGGGGATGACATCCGGATGTCATCCGGGCGGGGTGCTCCAGGCGCAGACCACACTCGGTGCATACGCCTCGGTCAACGTTCTACTTCGAGCTCACGCGCTAGCTTCGGGCGCCCGCTGTGAATTATGTTCCCGCGATGAAACAGCTCCTGTTTGTAGTGGCTCTCGCGGCGTGCGGCGGAACCAAGACCACCACCGCACCGACCACGCCGCCGGCCGTCGCCCCCGCGGCGAGCACCACGCTCGACCTCGGTGAAATCACCGTCTACGACGGCAGCGACGCGATGCTGAAGCTTCACGCCAATGGCACTACCGAGATGGGCGGGCACACCAACGGCGCCGTGACCTACAAGGCCGGTCCTGTGCTCGCGACCGATGGCACCGCGACCTACGACGGCAAGCCCGTCGCGAAGCTCAACGCCGACGGCACGGTCATGGACCTCACGGAGAACAAGCTCGTCCCGGTCACCGTGACCGCCGACAAGCTGACGATCACCGCCGGTGGCGGCCAGTCCGCCGAGATCCTGCTCAACGCCGACGGCACGATGGTGATCCCGAACAGCGGATCGAAAGGCCCCGCGCGCGTCGAAGGTGCCGATACCGCCGGCAAGCGCCGCGCGGTGCTGTTGATGGTGGCCATGCTGATGGCCGGCAGCGGAACCGTCACCACGTCCGGACAGAGTGGCCCCGAAGCCGCGGCCCCGGAGGTCGCGCCCGCGCCTCCGACCAAGAAGTAGCCGGCGGCAGCGAGACCGAACCGGCGTAACTGATCCATAACTGATCCACTCATCGGCACCCAAGGACGCGGTACGCCTACCGCACACCGAGATTGCTAACACTCATCTCGAGCGATGCCTCACCAGGGCATCGGATTCCGGAATGCAGCAGCGCCGCACGATCGCAGCGCAGCGTCCGAGCGGAAGTGGGTATCGTTGGGAGTCCGAGGTCAGACAGGAACTGCCGAAGCGACCAGAACTGCGGCAAACCGCGAAAGCCAATACGTTCCGCGTGGGAACATTGGCGTCGCGCCTCCGAGCCACTGTTTACGCGCCTTCCGGTAGGCATCGAGGAACTCGCAATACTGCGCCAACGCGTGCACCCGAACCTCGGTGCTCCCCGCGAACCGGGGCCGCAGGTTTCGACGCGGCTCCTCGCTCTGTGGTGATGTGTTCCACGACTGGGCGAGCACGGCGCGCCGTCCCATCACCGGCGCTCCGGTCGCCTTACGCTCCTCCGCCACTTGCTTCTCGATCGCTTCGACCGCGGCTTTCACCTCCGCGATCAAAACAGCCGCCGCACCAAGTTCGGAGGGAACGGTGAGCGGGAGCGTGACCGATTCCGGCGTCGGTCCAGAAGTCCTGAAGAAGTGGCGCGGTCGAGTCGCCTCGAGCGCGCGGCCCGCGCGAAACGTTGCATAGCTGTTCACGCCCGGCCAGTGATGCACGCGCTCGACCAGCCGGTCCTTCACCGGATTCGTCGCGGCGTAAACCAACTTCGCCACGACCGCATCGCGATCGAGGAGCCGCGTGATGCACGGCTCCCCCGACGCCCAGAAGTTCTCCCATCGCCCGCGCAGCGCGTTCTGGCTACGTGCCATCAGCCGGTGAAAATGCTCGACGAACTCCGAGCAACGCCCGTGTCGATCGAAGATCACCGTGTGGTGGTGATTCGATGCCGCGACCGTCAGCAGCACATCGACCTCGCATCGCAGCGCAGCCACCGCCAGGCAGTAGACGAACGCGTTGTTGGTTGCCGCATCAGGGCGCAGCAGGAACAGACGCTGGGTGCAGCGCCGCGTGATCATGTAGAACTGACCGGGAAGGATTTGGCGCGGCTTCGACATCGCGAGGCGTCCAAGCAAACCTCGCGCCGAACTGCGGGGCGCGAAATCATTGAGACTGATCGACGCGACGTCCGCCCCTCGGACCACCGTGTCCGCATCCCGCCGGACATCCGGACAACCGACCATCTTCGCAACTAACCCCGGTCCGGTCTGTCCCGACCATCCCCGCAACTAACCCCGGTCCGGTCTGTCC
>JBDTEH010000355.1:0-11587 GCA_039922635.1 Kofleriaceae bacterium
CTCGAACATGGATCTCGCAGGGCATCTCGGCAACCCGCGGAGGCCACGCGACGTCGGTCACTACTTCACGATTCCCGGGCTCTCGAAGTGCCGGGAGATCGCGTCGTCGGAGTAGTCGTAGATCAGCGTTCCGATCCGCCGCGTGAAGTCCATCACCGGAACGACAACACGGGTCACGTCGTCGACATGCTCGACACGTGGCTCCGTCGTGTCGACCGACGTCTTGGGGAATGCGGCCGCGGCTTGCTGGCCCTTGAGCTTCAAGTTCGTCGCCGCGATGATCTTGCCCGTCGCATCGACCAGCGCCACCTGCTTGACGTACTTCGCGTGGATCAGCTTGGCCATGTACGCGTCGATATCCGCCGATGCATTGGTCAGCATGGCCGACCGAACAGCCCAACCGAGCGGCGTCGCGCTGAGCCGCAACAGATCGGCCGTCTGGGTCTCGAGCGCGACCCTCGCCCCGGAGATCAACGTTGCACGCTGCTCGGTGAGGTCGTTCTCGAGCCCGTGAACCGCGACCATCTTCCAGAGCTGAAGGACCACGACCAGGACGATCAGGACAGCGATCGAGACCAGGTGAAATGTTGGCGCGCTCAGCAGGAAGGACAGCACTCGACCGCGCGGCTTCTCGGCAGACGACGACGCGGCCGATGGTTCTGTCATGGTGTGCTCACGCGCGGAGTGTGACCAAATTTAGCGCAACACGACATAGGCGGTACCTCCCGAAGCGATCCTTTCGGCGGGCGCGCCTTGCCCAGCGCCGTCAAGTCAGACAGGGCAGACGGCGGCGCCCGTACGTAGGTTTACGCATGCGCCATGTGCTCGAGCGCACGGGTAGATCGTGCGTGATCGCCCACGCGGGACGAAGCGCGTGTTGCACGTCTGTTCGAGAAGCGTGCCGGACGTTGGGACACCCGGACGCTGGGACGCTGGGCCCACCCGTATGGTCGAGCCAGTACGCGGATGCTACCGTGCCCGATTGGATGGAGCTTAACGTCATGAAACGCTATCGAATCGCTTTTGTCCTCGCGACCCTCACAGCCTGCGGCGGCGGATCGAAGAAGGCCGATCATCCCACGGCTGGCGCTGAAGAGGCTGCCTCGGGCATCGATGCCGCGAAGCCCGAACCGCCCGCGTGTTCCGACGAAGGCGCGGGCCATGACTTCGCAGATGCGAAGCCGCTCGCCGCGGGTGACTTCAATGGCTGCACCGGGCTCGAGCCGGACCTGTATTCCGTGCTGGCCCCCGACCACCCTCCTGGAACGCTCTACGAGGTCAACCTCGCCGCGACGGGCGCGGATGTCGTTGGCACGATCTTCGACCAGGACCAGCACGAGCTCGGGACCGCGACGGTCAAGAAGGGGAGCGAGGAGAAGATGTTCGTCGTGCTGGCGACCAACTCGCGGATGTTCATCAAGGTCGTCGGTGACGATGCGAAGGTCGCGCCGTACGCGATCACGACCAAGGCGTCGCCCCTGATCGACGAGGACGAGCCGAACGATACGGCCGAGACCGCGAGACCGCTCAACCTCGGCACGACGCGGACCGCGCTGCTGCAATCCGCTGCGAACAACAAGGCCGGCAGCGCCGACTTCTATCGCATCCTCCTCGGACAGGACGGAACGCTTCACGTGAACGTGGAGGCCGGTACCAACGAGGTCAACCTCGCGGTGGCGATCTTCGATCGCACGGGCAAGCACATCGCCGACGGCACGGCGCCGAACGCCGGTGCGGCGGTGACGATCGACAAGCGCGTCAAGCGCGGAGAGTTCGTCATCGAGGTGTCGGCCGCCGACGAGGCGCCCACTCGGCCGTTTAGCCTCGGAACCGCGCCGCAGTATCTCCACGACGGCTATCGCATCACGGCGACCAAGAAATAGCTGCGGAGGACGCTCTCGGAGGTCGTGGTTGCCGATAGCCGTGACACCGAGCTCGGCTCGGCTCGTGGGTTCGTCCGTTGGACCTGCCGCCAGGTCTCGACGAACGCACTCACGCCGTCCATCCATCGGCGCGAGCTTGGAACGGTCGGTGTCACAGGGCTCGGTTACCATCATGGTCTTGCTGGCCAAGCCCTCTGACGCGCTCTCGATGCGCGACCGACTCTCCCACCTGTCATTCGACGAGGCGTGCAAGCTGCTCGGCCCCGACGGAGGGCGCTTGCTGATCCGAGGGAGCCGGCTCGAGCTGAGTTCGTCAGACGATCTCCGGATCGATGACCTCCAGGCGCGGATCGTCTGGGAGCCAGGGCGAGGCGGCGTCTCGTCGCGAATCCTCTTCGACCCTGGGGCCCGTGGACGGTTGAAGGCGGAGTGCAGCGTCTGCACCAGCGCGTGCGTGCACGTCGCAGGCCTGCTCTCGATCCTGCTGGAGCAGAAGACCGACCTCGGCCTCGCGGTGCCTCCGCCCGAGACCGCGCGACCCCGCGAGGAAGACGAGCTCGTCGACCAGGCACTCGCAGAGCGGGCGAAGCGCGCCAAGACCGAGCGCATGCGGATCCAGTCCGCGGACCCGTCGAAGCCGTGGACCGATTACACGGTCACGAGCGCGAGCAGCGGCAAGACCTATCGCATCGCGCTGCGCGGCGAGACCCGCGGAGTGTCGTACTGCGCGTGCCCCGACTTCAGGACGAACACGCTCGGGACCTGCAAGCACCTGATGAAGGTGCTGGCGCGGACGATCAAGGCGTTCCCGCCCCGGGTCCGCAACAAGCCGTATCTGCGGACGCGGATCACGGTGCACCTTCGCTACGAAGATCGGGTCTCGCTCGCGGTGGCCGTGCCGCAGCGGCTCTCGGCCGAAGCGCAGGCGATCGTGACTCCGCTGCTGCGTGACCCGATCGAGGCGGTAGATCTCGTCCGCCGGCTGCACCAGCTCGAGGTGGGAGGCCACGCGTTCTTTGTCACGCCCGATGCCGAGGAGCTGATCCAGCGCCGGCTGCTGGCGGCGAGGCTCGGCAAGCTCGTGGCGGAGATCCGGCGGGCCCCGGACCAGCATCCCCTCCGGTCGACGCTGCTGAACCAGCCGTTGCTACCGTTCCAGCTCGACGGGATCGCGTTCGCGGCCGGTGCCGGGCGCGCGATCCTGGCGGACGAGATGGGCCTGGGCAAGACCATCCAGGGCGTCGGCGTCGCCGAGCTCCTCGCGCGCGAAGCCGAGGTGCGCAAGGTGCTCGTCGTTTGTCCGGCGTCGCTCAAGTCGCAATGGCGGAGCGAGATCCAGCGGTTCTCCGGGCGCAGCACGGCGATCGTCAGTGGACCGGCGCGTGACCGCGCGTCGGCGTACGCGGGCGAGGCCTTCTTCACGATCTGCAACTACGAACAGGTGCTCAAGGACATCCTGCACATCGAGAAGACCCGCTGGGATCTGATCATTCTCGACGAGGGTCAGCGCATCAAGAACTGGGAAGCGAAGACCAGCCGCGTGGTCAAGGGGCTCGGGTCGCGGTTCGCGCTCGTGCTCACCGGCACGCCGCTCGAGAACCGGCTCGACGATCTCCACTCGGTCGTCGCGTTCGTCGATCCACATCAGCTCGGCCCGAGCTTTCGGTTCCAGCACCGCCATCAGCGCCGGGACGAGGACGGCAAGCTGCTTGGCTTCAAGCGGCTCGACGATCTCCGCGAGCGGCTCCGGCCGATCTTGCTACGCCGGACGCGCGAATCCGTGCGGCTCGAGCTACCGCCGCGCACCGTCGAGATCGTGCGGATCCCACCGACCGGGGAGCAGAAGGAGCTGCACGATGCACACATGCAGACGGTCGCCCAGATCGTGCGCAAGCGCTACCTCACCGAGATGGACCTGCTGCGCCTTCGCATGGCACTGCTGATGTGTCGGATGGCGGCCGACAGCACGTTCCTCGTCGACAAGCAGCGACCGGGGTGGTCCACGAAGCTGGAGCGGCTCGGCGAGCTGTTCGACGGGATCGCGGCCGAACCCGATCGCAAGGTGCTGGTGTTCTCGGAGTGGACGACGATGCTCGATCTGATCGAGCCGCTGCTCGAGCAGCGCGGGCTCGGCTTCGTCCGCCTCGACGGCTCCGTTCCACAGAAGAAGCGGCAAGCGCTCGTGTCGCGGTTCCAGTCGGACCACAAGGTCCGGCTGTTCTTGACCACCAACGCCGGCAGCACCGGCCTGAACCTCCAGGCGGCGAACACGGTCATCAACGTCGACTTGCCGTGGAACCCCGCGGTCCTGGAGCAACGCATCGCGCGCGCGCACCGGATGGGGCAGACCCAGCCGGTGTGCGTGTTCGTGCTGGTGACGGAGCAGACGCTCGAGGAGAACCTGCTGACCACGCTGTCGTCCAAGCGCGAGCTGGCGATGGCAGCGCTCGATCCGGACTCGCGGGTCGCCGAGGTGGATATTCGAACCCAATCGGACGACATCAAGGCGAAGCTCGAAGTGCTGCTCGGCGCGAAGCCCGAGGCACCGGTGGACGAGACCGTCAAGGAGATGGCCTCGCTGGCCGTGGCCAACGATCGGCTGGCGACGGCAGGAGGCGCGCTGGTCCGCGCGGCGTTCGACCTCCTCGGCGAGATCGTGGGAGGGCGCGGAGGTGCTGGCGATCCAGCGATCGGGAAGGACCTGCACCGGATCTTCGACGCGAAGATCGTGGCGGACGAAGCTGGCGAGCGCCGGCTGTCCTTTGCGATGCCGCCGCGCGCCACGCTCGCGACCCTCGTGCGGGGACTGGCCGACCTGCTGGTTGCCAACCCCGACACCATCGTGCCGAACTGATCCGGCGTACGCGGTGCGACCGTCGACCGCAGAGCTCCTCGCAGCGATCGACGCCGCGCGCCCGTCACGCGAGCGCCGGGCGTCGTGGGGCGTAGTGCCGCGATCTCGCTCGAGCCTCGCGTGATACAAAAATGTGGTGGCGCTGCAGGTACTCGTCGACGCGGCGCCCGTCGGCCTGCTGGTCCTCGATGACGACGGCGTGATCGCGTTCGCGAACCCGCGCGCCCATGCGCTGCTCCGCTGCACCGCGTTGGTCGGCGCCGACCTGGTCGCGCTGATCGATCCGGCAGACGTCGCCGCGCTTCACGAGCGCGCGGAGGACGCGGTCGACGTGCGCCTCGCCGCGCCTTCCCAGCAAGAGTGCTGGCTGGCCGTACGGTTCGGCGCGGCGAACACGGTGATGCTCGACGACATCACGGAGCGCAAGCGCTTCGAACGCGCGCTGTGCGACGCGAACGATCGGTTCGAAGCGTTCATGGATGCGGGGGCCGTGATCGGCTGGATGAAAGACGCGAGCGGGCGCTTCGTCTATGCGAACGAGACGTGTGCGCGCGAACGCGGCGTCACGAAGGAGAGCGTGCTCTCGCTGACCGACGACGATCCGAGCGATCGCGCGGTGCTCGACTCGGGGACCCCGACGACGACGATCGCCGAGGGCCGCTGGCAAGTCGCGCGGTTCTTGTTCTGGGACGCGGCGGGCCGGCGCTACATCGGCGGGCTCGGGATCGACATCACGGCGCAGCGCGAGGCCGAGGAGGCATTGCGGCAGACCCAGGCACAGCTGCGCCACGCGCAGAAGATGGAGGCGGTCGGGCGGCTGGCGGGGGGCATCGCGGACGACTTCAACAACCTGCTGACCGTGATCCTGTCGTGCACGGCGCTCGTGCGCGCCGGGTCGGACCGCGTGACGGCCTTGGGCGAGATCGAGACGGCCGCCCACCGCGCGGCGCAGCTGACCCGCCAGCTGCTGTCCTTCAGCGGGCGCCAGATGATCGAGCCGCGGCTCGTCGATCTGGTGGACCGGGCCCGCGGGCCAGGACGCGGCGACGCTCGCACGTTGGGTCGACCGCGTCACCGACCTCGGTTTCGGGATGGCGCGGCGGATGGTGATGTCGCTCGCGAGCCCGTGGGTGATCGTGCGGCGCGCGGGCCGTTGTGGCGGGCCGAGCACTCCCACGGCGATCTCACGAGCGCGCCGCTCGGCGGCAACAGCACGCGGTTCGAGCTGCGCGATTCGCCGTATACCGTCGACGAGGTCGGCGCGAGCGCGATCAGCGAAGCGTTCCGCTTCACCTTGTTCCGTTGCCGCGTGAAGTGGGCGACCGAGGAACACGCACGCGTCGGCGATGCGCTGCACGTCGAGCTGCGCTGGGGATGAGCTACCGTGCCCAGGATGCACCACCGCGCGTACTCGCACGCAGGGCGGTCCGTAGCCCCACGAATTCACATCGGGTGAGATCGGCGCGCGCGATGCAGCGACTCGTTCCATCATGGACACCCAACACGTCAGCTCCGATGGAATTCGGCACGTCATCGGCGAGTGCGATGACGTGCTCGTCGAACGCATCGCGTCGACCGGCGCCTCCGAGGGCGAAGTGGCGGAGGCCTATCGCCTGTATACGGGGGGCGAAAACGACGAGGATCTGGTCGAACGGGTCAGCAGCCCGCGCGTGATCGAGGTGCGCGCGATCCTGGAAGAGGGCCTCCTCGACGACGACGACGACGACGGCGAGAACTAGAGAAACCGGCGTCGCTCCGAACAGTTCGCAGGGCATTGCGTAATTCAGGACTTCTTCACGTGCCAGCGCGCGCGGTGGCGTCACGCTGTAGGTCATGCGAAGCACCGCGCTGTGGCTGGTTGTCCTGGGCGCGTGCGCCTCTCCGAATACGACCGGGAGCACGAGCGAGGCGTGCCAGGCGCTGACCACAGCCCCGGCGGCGCCACCGGCGGGCTGGTCGGGCTCGGTGTTCACGATCGTGATGGAGAACAAGAGCCGCGGCGAGATCTTCGGCAACAAGGACGCGCCGTACATCAACCGGCTCGCGGCGCAGGGCGCGGTCGCGAACGGCTATCACGACTCGTACATCCATCCGAGCGAGGCGAACTATTTGTGGATGGTGGCGGGCGAGAACTTCGATGTTCTCGACGACGATGACCCGAGCGCGCACTCGTTGCCCTCGACCTCGCACATCGCGGACCAGCTCGAGAAGGCGGGGCTGTCGTGGAAGAGTTACCAGGAGGGCATGGGCGCGCCGTGCGGCCTGGTGTCCCACGGGCGCTACGCGGCGAAGCACGACCCGTTCGTGTTCTTCAGCGACATCAACGGCTGGGATGGCTCGCAGTTCCAGCCGTCGCAGCGCTGCATCGACCACATCGTCGATTACTCGCAGCTCGATCGCGACCTCGCGGCGGGGACGGTGCCGAAGTACGCGTTCATCACGCCGAACCTCGACCACGACATGCACGACGGCACGATCGCCGAGGGCGACGCGTGGCTCGCGAACGAGGTGCCGAAGATCATGGCGAGCGACGCGTACCAGCACGGCGGGGTGATCTTCGTGCTGTGGGATGAAGGCGGCGGGACGCCGGCCGCGGACGATCCGCCGTTCCTCACGCTGTCGCCTTACGCGCACGCGGGCATGCAATCGACGACAGACTTCGATACCAGCTCGTACCTCAAGACGGTCGAGAAGATCACGGGCGTCGCGCAGCTGCCGTGCGATGCGGACGTGGCCTCGGTCGTCACGATGGACGAGCTGTACACGATGCCGATGTCGCAACCCTGAGGTCAGATCATGATCGCGTCGAGCTCGGCATCGCGGGAGACCGCCGAGCACAGCGGGCAGCCGGGGTGGGGCGCCTCGCGGCGGTGGAGCTCGAGCACCGCGCGCGAGATCTGCGCGAGCTCGCGGCGGACCTCCCGGCGGCGGCCGGCGACGCGCGCGATCGTCATGTGATCGTACGCGGTGGTCTGGTGGCGCATCCACGCGATCACGGCGGCCTCGGCGCGCTCCTCGATCGGGATGCGCTGGGTGCGCGCGACGGTGCCGCTGCCGACCGGCGTGGCGTGCGCGGCGACGCGGCGGGCGACCTCACGGGCGAGCTCGTGCCAGCGCGGCGAGAACCGCAGAAACGCGCGGACCTCCTCCTCGAAGCTGACGGCGTACGCGGCGTGCGCGCGGTCGCGGCGGGCGACCTCGGCGACGCGCTTCTTGGCGTAGGTGGGGGTCGCGCGCTCGGCCTCGAGTGCGGCGCGCTCGGCCTCGATGAGCGCGCGGGGCGCCCACAGCCCCTTCGAGAACTGCTTGCGGCCCTTGGTCTCGATCACCATCCACGACGGGCCGGCGGCCTTGACCCGGCGGGTCAGGCCGGCATCGCCGGGTGGCAAACAAGCCCAGCCTTCCGGCGGAGATAGCCGCGTTCCATCGGGCGCGACGAACACGCGGGGGTCGGCGGTCGGAGCGAGCGTGAGCGACGACATCGCGCGCACTCTACGGCATCGGTACGACGTAGCGATTTGGCGTCAGCGTGAAATCTTCGTCGGAGCGAGATCGCTCCGTGCTAGTTTCGCGGCGATGAAACGCGTCCTTTGGGGAGGGCTCGTGTTCGCAGCCGCATGCGCGAGCTCGCGACCGGGCAACGAGTGCGATCCGGCATCGGCGACCTGTGCGGTCGATGCGTCGATGACGACCGGGGGCGACGCCGCGCCGGCGATCGATGCCTCGCCCGACGGGCCGAACAAAGGCTTCGGCGAGCCGTGCACCGATGGCAACCAGTGCGCGTCGACGATCTGCATCCTGGTCGCGACCGGCGGCGTGTGCACCGAGCTGTGCGCGAACGATTGCCCGGCGGCGGGCTGGGGATGCTTGGGCGTGACCGGCGCGGTCGATCCGGGGCAGGTCACGCAGGTGTGCGTCCCGATCTCCGATCAGCTGTGCACGCCGTGCCAGCACGATAGCGAGTGCACGCTGCTCGGCATGGACACGTGCCTGCAAGAGGACTCGGGTAACTCGTACTGCGCGCGCGATTGCTCGACGGTGGCGTGCCCGAGCGGCTACGACTGCACGCAACAGGGCGCGACCAAGGAGTGCGTGCCGCACTCGGGCGCGTGCGATTGCAACAACGCGGCGCAGAACGGCGGGACCGAGGCGTGCTCGATCACGACCCCGCTCTCGACGACCTGCGCGGGCACCTCGACGTGCGCCGGTGCCGGCGGCTGGGGCGCGTGTCAACCGCCGTCGCCGAACGACGTGCCAGATCCGAGCTACGTCGACAGCAACTGCGACGGCATCGACGGCGACGCCTCGAAGGGCATCTTCGTGGCGGGCGGCGGCACGAACAGCTCGACGTGCGGCACCGCGTTCAACATGCCGTGCCAGACGATCTCGTACGGGATCGTGCGCGGGGTCCAGACCAGCCGGCCGAACGTGTACGTCCAGGCGGGCACGTACAACGAGGTGATCGTGATGCTGAGCGGCGTCAACGTGTGGGGCGGCTACGACTTCAACTGGCAGCGCGGCCCGTACTCGAACGCGGCGAACAAGGTGGTGGTGATCGGCCAGCAGGACACGACGACCGGGGGCGACGGCGAGTACCTGACGGTGCGCGCGCACGACCTGATCGTGCCGGTCACGATCGACGACCTGGTGCTCCAGGGTCCGGTCGCGCAGGGCGTCGGCGGCAACAGCGGCCTCGATGGTCACTCGAGCTACGTCGTGCACGCGAAGGCGGCGACCATCACGATCTCGCACGCGCAGCTGATCGGCGGCAGCGGCGCGAGCGGTGGTGCCGGCGGTGCGGGCACGAACGCGGCGCTGGTCGACACGCAGAGCTTCATGACGGGCGGGGCAGGCGGCAACGGCGATCAGTACGTGACGACGTGCGACAACAGCGCGCGCGGGGGCGCGGGGAGCGCGGCGACGAACTCGTGCAGCGGCAGCCCGTCGAGCCGCGCGACCAACGGCGGCGCGGGCGGGCGCGGCGGCACGATGGACACCAACTGCAGTGTGTTCTCGCTGAACCTCAACGCGACCGCGGGCGCCAGTGGCGCCGCGGCTTCGTACGTGACGGGCGCGTTCGGTGCGGCTGGTAGCGGTGGCAGCGGCGGTGGCTCGTGCGGCCCGACGACGAGCGGCAACCCGGGCTACATCGCGAACGGCGCGGCGGGGGCGGGCGCGACGAGCGGCGGCTATCTGGCCGGCGCGAACAGCGCGTACTGGTACGCACACGGCGGCAGCAGCGGTGGCACCGGCGACAACGGCAGCGGCGGCGGCGGTGGTGGTGGCGGCGGCGGTTGCGATAGCGGCACCGACGCGTACGGCGCGGGCGGCGGCGGCGGCGGTGCGGGCGGCTGCGCGGCGCGCGGCGGCGGCGGTGGCGGCGGTGGCGGCGGCGGCGCCTTCGGGATCTTCGCGGTCGGCGCCTCGGCGGTCACGATCGATACGTGCACGCTCGCGCGTGGCATCGCGGGCACGGGCGGCAGCGGTGGCACGGGTGGACGCGGCCAATCGGGCGGCCCGGCCGGTGCAGGCGGCGGCACGCATCCGGGCTCGGCGACGCCGGGCAACGGTGGCGTGGGTGCACACGGCGGTCACGGCGGTGGCGGTGGCGGCGGCTTCGGCGGCCGCTCGACCGGCGTGCTGAGCTCGCCGGACTCGACGATCACCGGGACGTGCTCGCAGTCCTCGGGCCTCGCGGGCTACGGGGGTGCGGGCGGCGCTTCGGCACCGACGGCGCCGGCCGCGGAGCGCGACGGCAACACCGGCGGCACCGGCGGCACCGGCACGCTCGATTCGACGCGGACCTGCACGAGCGCGGCGAGCTGCTAGGTCGTCGCGACATCGACGAGCACGGGCGCGAGCACGCGCACGAGCTCGCGCGGTGCGAGGGCGACCAGCAAGCCGCGCGCGCCGCCGTTGATCCAGATACGCGGGAGCTCGCCGATGGTGCGCTCCAGGTAGATCGGCATCGCGCGCTTGAGGCCGAACGGCGAGGTGCCGCCGACCTGATAGCCGCTGTGGCGATCGGCGACCTCCGGCTTGCACGGCGCCACGGCCTTGGTGCCGATCACGCGCGCGAGCTGCTTGGCGGACACCTCGCGATCGCCGTGCATCAGGATGCACAGCGGCTTCGCGGCATCGTCCTCGAAGATCAGCGTCTTGACGACGGCGTGCTCGTCGACGCCGAGCGCCTCGCTCGAGGCGCGGGTGCCGCCGTGGGGCTCCCATGGATAGAGGAACGGCTCGAACGCGACCCCGGCGGCGCGCAGCGCACGCACGGCCATCGTGACGGGCGGCTTCATGGGGGCGAGCCGGCGAGCGCCCGCGCGACCATGCGATGAAACCAGTGCACGCCGCGCTCTTGCTCGGGCGCGAACTTGCTGCGCGGCGCGAATCCGCTGCGCAGCCCGCGGGCGACCTGGGCGAGCGCGTCGACATCCTCGGCGTCGACCTGCGAGCTCAACCAGCGGCGGTCACGCTCGGCGTGCTTCGCGCGATCGAGGGCGAGCTGGTACCACGTGAACCGTGTCGCGTCGGGGCGATCTGGAATCGGCGAGTAGATGTTCACCGACAGGCCCCACGGATAGAAGTTGAGCGTCAGGTTCGGGAACACGAACCACCACAGCGCGAACACGCGGCGGCCCTTCGGATCGGCGAACCGCGCCGGCAGCCACGCCGGATCGAAGCCATCGCCCGGATCGCGCGCGTAGACCCACTGCAGCACGGAGTGATCGTAGAGCTCGGTCGTGTAGCTGCCGAGCTCGACGGCATCGGCGAGGCCGCCCGGCGCGCGGTGCACGAAGCCGATGTGAAACTGATCGAGGTAGTTCGCGGCGTGCTGCTTCCAGTT